>NZ_JAAGLN010000008.1 GCF_010548145.1 Streptomyces sp. SID10853 | reverse complement strand
TCGCGGCCTCGCAGGTGCGGGGCTGGGAGCAGGCCGGCGCCCGGCTGGTCGGCGGCTGCTGCCGGGTCGGCCCGGAGGAGATCGCGGACCTCGCCCGGCTCCGGACGCCGCCCCGAAGACCATGAAAACCTCTGGTCGGGCCCGGCCAACCGGGTGATACTCGGACCCGTGTTCCTGACGATCAGCACCACCGGCACCCCAGAGCGCCCCGCCACCGACCTCGGCTTCCTGCTGCACAAGCATCCCGACAAGGCGCAGGCGTTCTCCACCTCGCACGGCACGGCGCATGTCCTCTATCCGGAGGCCACCGCCGAGCGCTGCACGGCCGCGCTGCTGCTGGAGGTGGACCCGGTGGCGCTGGTGCGGCGGGGCAAGAGCAAGGGGCGCGGCGGCGCACCCGACGCGGCGCTCGCGCAGTACGTCAACGACCGGCCCTACGCCGCGTCCTCGCTGCTGTCCGTCGCCATGACCACCGTCTTCAAGAGCGCCCTGCGCGGCGTGTGCACCGCCCGCCCGGAGCGGGCCGAGACCCCGATGCCGCTGCGTATCGAGGTGCCCGCGCTGCCCGCGGGTGGCGGCCCCGGACTGGTGCACAGGCTCTTCGCCCCGCTCGGCTGGGAGCGGGTGAAGGCCGAGCCCATCGCCCTGGACGAGAAGTTCCCGGAGTGGGGCGAATCGCGGTATGTGCGGCTCGTGCTCGAAGGTGAGCTGCGGCTCGCCGACGCGCTGCGGCAGCTCTATGTGCTGCTGCCCGTCCTCGACGACGCCAAGCACTACTGGGTGGCGCCCGACGAGGTCGACAAACTGCTGCGCGCGGGTGAGGGGTGGCTGGCCGAGCACCCCGAGCAGAAGCTGATCACCAGCCGCTATCTGTCGCACCGCTGGGGACTGACCCGGCAGGCGATGGCGGCCCTGGAGCTGACACGGCTCGCGGAGGCCGACGACACCGAGGCCGAGGCGATCGACAACGCCGTCGACGAGACCACGGACACCGAGGAGAAGCCGGTACCGCTGGCCGTACGGCGCCGTGCGGCGATCCTCGACGTGCTGCGCACGGCCGGTGCCGGCCGGGTGCTCGACCTGGGCTGCGGTCAGGGCCAGCTGGTGCAGGAGCTGTTGAAGGAGGACCGTTTCACCGAGGTCGTCGGCATGGACGTCTCGATGCGCGCGCTGAACATCGCGGCCCGCAGGCTCCGGCTCGACCAGCTCGGCGAGCGCCGTGCGGCCCGGGTGAAGCTCATCCAGGGCTCCCTCTCGTACACCGACAAACGGCTCAAGCGGTACGACGCCGCGGTGCTCAGCGAGGTCATCGAGCATGTCGACCCCGAGCGGCTGCCCGCCGTCGAGTACGCGGTCTTCGGCGCCGCCAGGCCGCAGACCGTCCTGGTGACCACACCGAACGCCGAGTACAACGTCCGCTGGGAGAGCCTGCCCGCCGGACAGGTGCGCCACGGCGACCACCGCTTCGAGTGGACCCGTGAGGAGTTCCGCGGCTGGGCCGGGAAGGTGGCCGAACGGCACGGGTACGCGGTGGAGTTCAGGCCCGTGGGACCCGATGACCCCGAAGTCGGCCCGCCGACCCAGCTCGCGGTGTTCACCATGGAACCGAAATCCACCACCACGGCCCCGAAGGAGGCGAAAGCGGCATGAGCGGTACAGAAGAGAGCAGTACCGAAGAGAACGGTAGAGAAGAGAGCAGTACCGAGGACACCACCACCGGTACAGGCTCCGGGGCCGGATCCGGTGGCGCCACCGCCCGCCCGCGCATCCTCCCGGTGACCGACCTCTCCCTCGTGGTCCTCGTCGGCGCCACCGGATCGGGCAAGTCCACTTTCGCGCACCGGCACTTCAAGTCCACCGAGGTGATCTCCTCGGACTTCTGCCGCGGCCTGGTCGCCGACGACGAGAATGACCAGAGCGCCAGCGGCGACGCCTTCGACGTCCTCCATTACATAGCGGGGAAGCGGCTGGCCGCCGGACGGCTGACCGTCGTGGACGCGACCAACGTGCAGTCCGAGAGCCGTAGACAGCTGGTGCGGCTGGCGCGCGAGCACGACGTGCTGCCCATCGCGATCGTGCTCGACCTGCCCGAGGACGTGTGCGCCGAGCGCAACGCCGCACGCCCCGACCGGGCCGGTATGCCCCGCCACGTCATCCAGCGGCACCGCCGCGAACTGCGCCGCTCACTGCGCGGCCTGGAGCGCGAGGGCTTCCGCAAGGTGCACATCCTGCGCGGCGCGGCCGAGGCCGAGACGGCCGAAGTCGTCCTGGAGAAGCGGTACAACGACCTCACCCACCTCACCGGCCCCTTCGACATCATCGGCGACATCCACGGCTGCAGCTCCGAGCTGGAAACCCTGCTCACCCGCCTCGGCTACACCGACGGCGCGCACCCTGAAGGGCGTACCGCCGTCTTCGTCGGCGACCTGGTGGACCGCGGCCCGGACAGCCCTGGCGTGCTGCGCCGGGTCATGTCGATGGTCGCCGGCGGCAACGCGCTCTGTGTGCCCGGGAACCACGAGAACAAGCTCGGCCGTTACCTCAAGGGCCGCAAGGTCCAGCACAGCCACGGACTCGCCGAGACCGTCGAGCAGCTGGAGAAGGAGGACGCGAGGGACCCGGACTTCCGTGAGCGGGTACGGGAGTTCATCGACGGGCTGGTCAGCCATTACGTCCTGGACGGCGGCAAGCTCGTCGTCTGCCACGCCGGGCTGCCCGAGAAGTACCACGGCCGCACCTCCGGCCGGGTCCGCTCGCACGCGCTGTACGGCGACACGACGGGCGAGACCGACGAGTTCGGGCTGCCCGTGCGCTATCCCTGGGCCGAGGACTACCGGGGCCGCGCCGCCGTGGTCTACGGACACACCCCCGTACCGAGCACCAGCTGGATCAACAACACCCTCTGCCTGGACACCGGCGCGGTCTTCGGCGGCCGGATGACGGCGCTGCGCTGGCCCGAGCGCGAACTGGTCGACGTCCCCGCCGAGCAGGTCTGGTACGAGCCGGCCCGCCCGCTCACCACCGAGGCACCGGGCGGCCACGACGGCCGCCCGCTCGACCTCGCCGACGTCAGCGGCCGCCGGGTCGTGGAGACCAGGCACACCGGCCGGGTCGCGGTCCGTGAGGAGAACGCGGCGGCGGCGCTGGAGGTCATGAGCCGTTTCGCGGTCGACCCGCGGCTGCTCGCCTACCTGCCGCCGACGATGTCCCCCACGGGCACCTCGCATCTGGACGGCTATCTGGAACACCCCGCCGAGGCGTTCGCGCAGTACCGGTCGGACGGCGTCGCGAAGGTCGTGTGCGAGGAGAAGCACATGGGCTCCCGGGCGGTGGCCCTGGTCTGTCGGGACGCCGAAGCCGCACGTGAGCGCTTCGGGGTGACGGGGCCGACGGGTTCGCTGCACACCAGGACCGGCCGTCCCTTCTTCGACGACCCCGCCGTCACCGAGGAGATCATCGGACGGCTGCGCACCGCCGTCACCGAAGCCGGACTCTGGGACGAGCTGGGCACCGGCTGGCTGCTGCTCGACGCGGAGCTGATGCCCTGGTCGCTCAAGGCGACCGGTCTGCTCCGCAAGCAGTACGCGGCGGTGGGCGCCGCCTCACGCGCCGTCTTCCCCGGCGTCGTCGGGGCGCTGGAGGCGGCCGCGGCACGCGGTGTCGAGGTCGGCGCGCTGCTCGACGGGCAGCGCGCGAGGGCCGACGACGCGGTGGCCTTCACCGAGGCGTACCGGCGCTACTGCTGGACGACGGACGGGCTCGACGGCGTACGGCTGGCACCCTTCCAGCTGCTCGCGGCCGAGGGACGCTCGCTCGCCGGTGTGCCCCACGACGAGCAGCTGGCCTGGCTCGACCGGCTCGTCGAGCACGACCAGAGCGGGCTCCTGCGGACCACCCGCCGGCTGGTCGTCGACACGGGCGACAAGGAGTCCGTCCGGTCGGGCACCGACTGGTGGCTGGAGATGACCGGGCGCGGCGGCGAAGGCATGGTCGTCAAGCCGCTCCAGGCGCTCGTAAGGGACGCAAAGGGGCGGCTCGTCCAGCCCGGCATCAAGGTGCGCGGCCGTGAGTACCTGCGGATCATCTACGGCCCCGAGTACACCCGCCCGGACAATCTGGCCAGGCTCAGGCAGCGCTTCCTCGGCCACAAGCGCTCCCTCGCCCTGCGTGAGTACGCCCTGGGCCTGGAGGCGCTGGACCGGCTCGCCGACGGCGAACCGCTCTGGCGGATCCATGAGGCGGTCTTCGCCGTGCTGGCCCTGGAGTCGGAGCCGGTCGACCCGAGGCTCTGAACGGCGCGGCCCGCCCGAGGGCTCTGAACGGCGCATCCCGCCGGGGGCCCCGCGCCGCGCGGCCCCCGGCGGGTTGCGCGGCCACCGGACACGCCCCGCTCGTCCCTTCAGGGGTGAGCGGGGCGGACCGGGGACAGGATGGGGGGATGGGATTCCATGTCGACTCCGAGACGGGGCCGCTGCGCCGCGTCATCCTGCACAGGCCGGGTCTGGAACTGAAGCGGCTGACCCCCAGCAACAAGGACGCACTGCTCTTCGACGACGTGCTGTGGGTGCGCCGGGCCCGCCAGGAGCACGACGGCTTCGCCAATGTGCTGCGTGAGCGGGGCGTCGAGGTGCATCTCTTCGACGACCTGCTGCGGGAGTCGCTCGAGGTGCCCGAGGCCCGCACCCTCGTCCTGGACCGGGTCTTCGACGAGAAGGAGTACGGTCCGCTCGCCACCCACCATCTGCGGACGGTCTTCGACGACCTGACCGTCGGTGACCTGACCGAGGTGCTGGTCGGGGGGATGACGAAGAGGGAGTTCCTGGAGCGGTACCGCGAGCCGGTCTCGGTGCGCTTCCATGTCATGGACCTGGACGACTTCCTGCTGGACCCGCTGCCGAACCATCTGTTCACCCGGGACACATCGGCGTGGATCTACGACGGCGTCTCCATCAACGCGATGCGCTGGCCTGCCCGGCAGCGCGAGACCGTCCACTTCGAGGCGATCTACCGCCACCACCCGCTCTTCACCGGCTCGGGCGCCTTCCACCACTGGTCGCAGGGGCAGGTCGACTACCCGTCCACGATCGAGGGCGGCGACGTCCTGGTCATCGGCAACGGCGCGGTCCTGATCGGGATGAGTGAGCGGACCACCCCGCAGGCGGTGGAGATGCTGGCCCGCGGGCTCTTCGCGGCCGGCTCGGCGCGCACCATCGTGGCGCTCGACATGCCCAAGCGGCGGGCGTTCATGCACCTGGACACGGTGATGACGATGGTCGACGGCGACACCTTCACCCAGTACGCGGGGCTCGGGATGCTCCGCTCGTACACCATCGAACCGGGCGCCAGCGAGAAGGAGCTGAAGGTCACCGACCATCCGCCGGAGCGGATGCACGACGCGATCGCCGCGGCGCTGGGGCTGGGCGGTATCCGGGTGCTGACCGCGACCCAGGACGTGCACTCGGCGGAGCGCGAGCAGTGGGACGACGGCTGCAACGTCCTGGCGGTCGAGCCGGGTGTGGTCGTGGCGTACGAGCGGAACTTCACCACGAACACGCATCTGCGCAAGGAGGGCATCGAAGTCATCGAGATCCCCGGCAGCGAGCTGGGGCGGGGCAGGGGAGGGCCGCGGTGCATGAGCTGTCCGGTTCAGCGCGATGCCGTATAGTGATGCGTTCAATCGCATAGAATTCCAGCATGCGTGGATGTCAGCACGTACGGCATCCCGCACCGACCCCCGTCCCCGCTACGCGCGACCCCTCTCCGCGTGACCCAGGAGCAGCCACCATGGCGATAGACCTCGCAGGCCGCCACTTCCTCAAGGAGCTCGACTTCACCGCGGAGGAGTTCCGCGCTCTGATCGAGCTGGCCGCCGAGCTCAAGGCGGCCAAGAAGTCGGGCGCCGAAGTGCAGCGGTTGCGCGGCCGGAACATCGCCCTGATCTTCGAGAAGACCTCCACCAGGACGCGGTGCGCCTTCGAGGTGGCCGCGGCCGATCAGGGGGCGTCGACGACGTACCTCGACCCCGCGGGCTCCCAGATCGGGCACAAGGAGTCGTTCAGGGACACCGCGCGGGTGCTGGGCCGGATGTTCGACGCCATCGAATACCGCGGCGACAGCCAGCCGCAGGTGGAGGAACTCGCCGCGCACGCCGGGGTCCCCGTCTACAACGGACTCACCGACGACTGGCACCCCACCCAGATGCTGGCCGATGTGCTCACCATGACCGAGCACTGCGACAAGCCGCTGGAGCAGGTCGTCTTCGCCTACCTCGGCGACGCCCGTTTCAACATGGGCAACTCCTATCTGATCACCGGCGCGCTGCTCGGCCTCGACGTCCGGATCGCCGCACCGCGCGCCTACTGGCCCGCCGACGACATCGTGGCGCAGGCGCGGAAGCTGGCCGCGGAGAGCGGCGGGACCGTCACCCTCACCGAGGACATCACCGAGGCCGTGCAGGGCTGCGACTTCGTCGTCACCGACGTCTGGGTGTCCATGGGGGAGCCGAAGGAGGTCTGGGCCGACCGCATCGCCGCGCTCTCGCCGTACGCCGTGACGATGGACGTGCTGCGCGCCACCGGTAACCCCGGGGTCAAGTTCCTGCACTGCCTGCCCGCCTTCCACGATCTGGGGACGCGGGTCGGGCGTGAGATCCACGCGCAGTTCGGGCTGAGCGAGCTGGAGGTCACCGACGAGGTCTTCGAGTCGGAGCACTCGGTCGTCTTCGACGAGGCCGAGAACCGGATGCACACGATCAAGGCGGTGCTCGTCGCCACCCTGGCCGGTCGGGGATAGTTATACGCCCAGTTGGGTGAATATGCGGCAAGGCGGCTACTATGTCGTCCCTTGGTGGGGTCCGGGCTCGCACGCCCGGACCCCACTGTGCTGTGTGCCGCAGTGCGCGCCGCTCCGCGCACGTCCGGAAAGAGAACCCCCACCCCCATGCGCTCTCCCCGCCCCGCACGACCCCGGCCGCCCCACCGGCCGGGGCTGCGCGTCAAGTCGCCCGAACTCCTGATCGCCGAATCCGGCGCGGATCTGGAGGGGCACGGCCTCCGCCGCACCATGGGGCTCTTCCAGCTGGTCTGCTTCGGCGTCGGGGCCATCGTCGGGACCGGTATCTTCGTCGGCCTCTCCGACACCGTGGCCAAGTCCGGGCCCGCGGTCATCGTCTCGTTCGTACTCGCCGCGGTCACCTGTGTCTTCACGGCGTTCTCGTTCGCCGAGCTGGGCGGCGCGATCCCGGTGTCGGGCAGCTCGTACTCCTTCGCGTACGCCACACTCGGCGAGCGCACCGCCTTCCTGGTCGGCTGGTGTCTGCTCCTGGAGTACGGCATCTCGGTGAGCGCGGTCGCCGTCGGGTGGAGCCAGTACCTCAACGAACTGCTGAACAGCCTGGTCGGACACCAGCTGCCCGCCGTGCTCTCCAGCGGTCCGGGCGACGGCGGGGTGATCAATCTGCCGGCTGTCGTGGTGGTCGCGCTCGCCGCCGCGCTGCTGGTGCGCGGTGTCCGCGAGAGCGCCCGGGCCACCGCCGCGATGGCCGTACTGAAGATCGGCATCCTGCTGGTCTTCTGCGCGGTCGCCTTCACCGCGTTCCGGGACGGCCACCTGGTGCCGTTCGCGCCCGGCGGCGTCGGCGGCGTCACGTCCGGCGCCTCGATCGCCTTCTTCTCGTACATCGGATTCGACGCGATCACCACGGCGGGCGAGGAGGTCAGGAACCCGCGGCGCAACATCCCGCTCGCCATCATGATCTGCATCGGCATCGTCACCGTGCTCTACTGCGCGGTGGCCGTCGCGGCCATCGGCGCGTTCGGCGCGCCCGCCGTCGCCGACCGGCCCGCGGCGCTCTCGCTGATCGTCAACCAGGTCACAGGTTCGTCGGCCGGCGGCGGTGTCATCGCCTTCGGCGCGGTCGTCGCCATCGCGTCGGTGGTGCTCGCCGTGATGTACGGGCAGACCCGCATCCTGATGTCGATGTCCCGCGACGGGCTGATTCCCCCGGTCTTCGAGAAGGTCTCCCCGAAGACCTCGACGCCCGTCTCCAACACCTGGATCGTGGCGACCGTCGTCGCCGTCCCGGCCGCGTTCGCCTCGCTCGACGTCGTGGTCGACCTGACGACCATCGGGGCGCTGGCCACGATGGTGGCCGTGAATGTCGCGGTGCTCGCGCTGCGCCGCAGCCACCCCGCGCTCCCGCGCACCTTCCGGGTGCCGCTGTTCCCCGTCAGCCCGGTGCTCGGCGTCGCGTTCTGTGTGTATCTGATGTACGGGACCGGTCGGCGCACCTGGCTGGAATTCGCGCTCTTCCTGCTGGTGGGCGCGGCCGTCTACGCACTCTACGGGCGCCGCCGCTCGCGGCTCGGCGCGCGGCAGCTCAGTCCGCAGGACCCGCCGGAAGCGTGAACCAGACGGCCTTGCCGTGCTCGGTCGGGCGGTGGCCGTAGGACGAGCTGAGTGTCCGGATGAGCAGCAGGCCGCGGCCGTGCTCCTGCCAGGGGTCGGGCGGTCCGGTGGGCGGTGTCCGGATCAGATCACCGGGCGGGACCGGATCACGGTCGTGCACCTCGACCTGGCAGCCGGTGTGCAGGACCTCCACGACCAGCTCGATGGGGTCGCTGCCGAGTGTGTGCTCCACGGCGTTGGCGACCAGTTCGGACGTCAGGAGCTCGGCCGTGTCGGTGTCCGCGGCCTCCTCGCCCTCCAGGTCGGCGAGGACCGTACGGATCAGCGCACGCGCCACCGGCACCGCGGCCGCGGTGTGCGGCAGTGCGATGCGCCATGAGGCGGGGCGTGAGGTGTCCGGCACGGCTGGTGTTCCGTTCGGTGTGGAGGGGGTTGTCCTGATTTCAACGATACGGAGCCGGGGGCGTTGCGAGTAGAGGCAGCGGCCCGGAGGAAAAGGGACTTGCGCCACATTCTGACGGGACTTCCGCCGGGGGACCCGTCCAAGGTTTTATCGCGTGCCCGTGACGGTAGTCACGGGGGAGTGATAATTTGAGGGGGCACGCCGCTCTTCCACCGGGTCTCCGGCCGGCCGCCGGACGCGCCCCCGACCGAAGGAGGCCGCACCTCATGAGCCCCTTTTCCGGCTCAGCGGAGCGAGTGGAGCACTGGGACCACCTCCGGGTGGCCCGGCAGGACGGCGTCGCGACCGTCACCTTCGCGCGCCCAGGAAAGCTCAACGCCCTCACCTTCGGCGCCTACGCCGACCTGCGCGACCTGCTCGCCGAGCTGTCCCGCGAGCGGTCGGTACGGGCCCTGGTCCTCGCCGGGGAGGGCCGCGGATTCTGCTCGGGTGGTGACGTCGAGGAGATCATCGGCGCCACACTCGCCCTGGACACCGCCCAGCTCCTCGACTTCAACCGGATGACCGGACAGGTCGTACGGGCGCTGCGCGAGTGCCCCTTCCCGGTGATCGCCGCCGTGCACGGGGTCGCCGCGGGCGCCGGCGCCGTCCTCGCGCTGGCCGCCGACTTCCGGGTCGCGGACCCGACCGCCCGCTTCGCGTTCCTCTTCACCCGGGTGGGGCTGTCCGGCGGTGACATGGGCGCCGCCTATCTGCTGCCGCGCGTCGTCGGCCTCGGACACGCCACCCGGCTGCTGATGCTGGGGGAGCCCGTCCTGGCGCCCGAGGCCGAGCGCATCGGCCTGATCAGCGAGATGACGGACGAGGGCAGGGCCGACGAACGGGCCGCGGCGCTGGCCCGCAGGCTCGCCGAGGGCCCGGCGCTGGCGTATGCGCAGACCAAGGCGCTGCTCACCGCCGAACTCGACATGCCGCTCGCCGCTGCGGTCGAACTCGACGCCACCACGCAGGCGCTGCTGATGAACGGCGAGGACTACGCAGAGTTCCACGCCGCCTTCACCGAGAAGCGGCCCCCCAAGTGGCAGGGCAGGTAGCCGTGCCGGCCGGCACCGGCGAGCGCACCCGCCCCGCCCTGCGGGTCGCGGTCGTCGGCGGCGGACCCGGCGGCCTCTACGCCGCAGCCCTCCTGAAGCGGCTCGACCCGGCCAGGTCCGTCACCGTCTGGGAGCGCAACGCCCCCGACGACACCTTCGGCTTCGGCGTCGTCCTCTCCGACGAGACCCTCGGCGGCATCGAGCAGGCGGACCCGGCCGTCCACCGCGCCCTCCAGGCCGAGTTCGTACGCTGGGACGACATCGACATCGTCCACCGCGGCACGACCCTGACCTCGGGCGGCCACGGATTCGCCGCGCTCGGCAGGCGCCGGCTCCTGGAGATCCTGCACGAGCGCTGCCGCTCCCTCGGCGTACGGATCCGCTTCCGCGCCGAAGCGCCGCCCCCCGCCGAACTGGCCGCGACCCACGACCTGGTGGTAGCGGCCGACGGAGTGCACAGCGCCACCCGCCGCGCCCACGCCGACGTCTTCGCACCCCGGATCACCACCCACCGCTGCCGCTACATCTGGCTCTCCGCGCCCTTCGCCTTCGACGCCTTCCGCTTCGAGATCGCCGAGACCGAGCACGGGGTGATGCAGCTGCACGGGTACCCGTACGGGCCCGCCGCCTCCACCGTCATCGTCGAGATGCGCGAGGAGGTCTGGCAGGCCGCCGGACTCGACCGCTGCGACGAAAAGGAGTCCACCGAGCGCTGCGCCCGGATCTTCGCGGGCGCGCTCGGCGGCCGGCCGCTCACCGGGAACAACTCCGCCTGGACGGCGTTCCGTACCGTCGTCAACGATCGCTGGTCGCACGGGAACACGGTGCTGATCGGCGACGCGGCCCACACCGCGCACTTCTCCATCGGCTCCGGCACCAAGCTCGCCGTCGAGGACGCCCTGGCCCTGGCGGCGAACATCGAGGAGCAGCCCGACCTGCCGTCGGCCCTGGAGGCGTACGAGAGCGAGCGCCGCCCGGTCGTCGCCTCCACCCAGCGGGCGGCCGCGGCCAGCCTGGAGTGGTTCGAGCAGCTGGACATGTATCTCGGCCAGCCGCCACGGCAGTTCGCCTTCAACCTGCTGACCCGCAGCCGCCGGGTCACCCACGGCAATCTGCGGCTGCGCGACAGCGGCTTCACGGACACGGTGGAGCGCGACTTCGGCTGCCCGGACGGCACACCGCCGATGTTCACGCCGCTGCGGCTGCGCGGTCTCGAACTGCGCAACCGTGTCGTCGTCTCACCGATGGACATGTACTCGGCGCACGACGGTGTGCCCGGCGACTTCCACCTCGTCCATCTGGGCGCCCGTGCACTCGGCGGCGCCGGTCTGGTCATGACCGAGATGGTGTGTGTGAGCGCCGACGGCCGTATCACCCCCGGCTGTACCGGCCTCTACACCGGCGAACAGGCGGCGGCCTGGCGGCGCGTGACCTCCTTCGTGCACACGCAGTCGCCCGGTACCGCCGTCGGGGTCCAGCTGGGGCACTCCGGGCGCAAGGGCTCCACCCGGCTCATGTGGGACGGCATGGACGAGCCACTTCCCGAGGGCAACTGGCCACTGTCGGCCGCCTCCCCGCTCCCGTACCGCCCCGGTGTCAGCCAGATCCCGGCCGAACTGGACGGAGCCGGACTCGCGGCGGTGCGCGAGGAGTTCACCGCGGCGGCCCGCCGTGCCGCGAGCGCCGGCTTCGACCTCATCGAACTGCACTGCGCGCACGGCTATCTGCTCTCCGGCTTCCTCTCCCCGCTCACCAACCGGCGCACCGACGGCTACGGCGGCTCGCTCAGGGGCCGGCTGCGCTTCCCGCTGGAGGTCTTCGACGCGGTACGGGCCGAGTGGCCCGGAGACCGGCCGATGACAGTCCGTATCTCGGCGGCCGACTGGGCGCCGGGCGGCACGACACCGGATGAGGCGGTCGCGATCGCCCGCGCCTTCGCCGCCCACGGGGCCGACGCGATCGACGTCTCGACCGGGCAGGTCGTGCCCGGCGAGAAACCCGCGTACGGCCGCTCGTACCAGACCCCGTTCGCCGACCGCATCCGCAACGAACTGGGCGTGCCGGTGATCGCGGTGGGCGCGATCTCGTCCTGGGACGACGTCAACTCCCTGCTGCTGGCGGGCCGTACGGACCTCTGCGCGCTGGCCCGCCCGCACCTGTACGACCCGCACTGGACCCTGCACGCGGCAGCGGAACAGGGCTACACGGGCCCGGCCGCACCCTGGCCCCTCCCGTACCGCGCGGGCAGCCGCCCCCCGATGACGGGCCGCACGGACGCCCCGAAACCCCGGCTCACACTGATGTGACGGATGGTCAGGCCGCCCGGGTGACGACGACCCGCTCGGCCAGGGGCCGGTATCCGATGCGCCGGTACACGCCGTTGCTGGTCGGGTTCGCGATGTCGGTGAAGAGCAGTACGGGGGACGGCGCAGCACCCCATCGCCGCGAAACTCGCGTCATCCCCCTCACTCCAGCCGGAACCGCTGGAGCTTGCCCGTGCCGGTCCGGGGCAGGGACTCCGCGAACACCACCTCCCGGGGGCACTTGTGCGGCGACAGCTCCGACTTCACGAACTCCCGCAGCGGCTCCGCCTCCCGTACCGCTCCCTCGCGCAGCACCACATGGGCCACCACCACCTGCCCCCGCTCTGCGTCCGGGCGGCCGACCACCGCCGCCTCCAGGACGTCGGGATGGCGCAGCAGGGCGTCCTCGACCTCGGGGCCCGCGATGTTGTAGCCGGAGGAGATGATCATGTCGTCGGCGCGTGCCACATAGGTGAAGTAGCCGTCCCCGTCGCGCAGATAGGTGTCGCCGGTGATGTTCCAGCCGTCCCGTACGTACTCCGACTGGCGCTCGTCGGCCAGATAGCGGCAGCCCACCGGGCCGCGCACCGCGAGCAGGCCGGGCTCGCCGTCGGGCACCGGGTGGCCGGCGCGGTCCACCACCCTGGCCTGCCAGCCGGGCACCGCGACCCCCGTCGTCCCGGGGCGCGCCGCCCCGTCCGCCGCCGACACGAAGATGTGCAGCAGCTCCGTGGCACCGATGCCGTTGATGAGGCGCAGCCCGGTCCGCTCGTGCCAGGCATGCCAGGTGGCCGCCGGCAGGTTCTCACCGGCCGATACACAGCGGCGCAGGGCCGAGATGTCGTACCGGTCCAGCTCGTCCAGCATGGTGCGGTACGCGGTCGGCGCCGTGAACAGCACCGACACCCGGTGCCGGGCGAGCGCGGGCAGCAGCTGGCGCGGCCCGGACCGTTCGAGCAGCAGCGCCGACGCTCCGGCGCGCAGCGGGAAGATCACCAGACCACCCAGGCCGAAGGTGAACCCGAGCGGCGGACTGCCGGCGAAGACATCGTCGGGCCTGGGCTTCAGCACGTGCCGCGCGAAGGTGTCCGCGACGGCCAGCACATCGCGGTGGAAGTGCATACAGCCCTTGGGGCGCCCGGTGGTGCCCGATGTGAAGGCGATCAGCGCCACATCGTCGGCCGAGGTCGCGACGGCCGGATACAGCGCCGGTCTGGCCGCGGCCAGCCGCTGCAGGTCCTGCGGCCCCCCGCCGCCGTACGTCGTGATCCGCAGCCCCGGCACCTCCGCCTTAACCAGGTCCTCGGCGGAGCGGATGTCGCACAGCGCGTGGCTGATCCGGGCGAGCGAGCACACCTCGGCCAGTTCGTGCGGGCGCTGGGTGGCCAGTACGGTCACCGCGACACCGCCGGCCTTCATCACCGCGAGCCAGCAGGCGGCCAGATGGGGTGTGGTGGGGCCGCGCAGCAGCACCCGGTTGCCCGGCACGACCCCGAGGTCCGATGTGAGGACGTGGGCGATACGGCCGACCTGGGCCCGTAGTTCGCCGTACGTCCACAGCTCACCGGAGCCGGTGCGGAAGGCGGGGCGGTCGGCGCCGAAGCGCTCGATGGTCCCGTTCAGCAGTTCCACGCCGCAGTTGAGCCGGTCCGGATACGCCGGTCCCGGCAGGTCGTCGAGGAGGAGCCGGGGCCACTGGTCGGCGGGCGGCAACTGCTCACGGGGAAAAGTGTCGACGTGCGCTGAGGTTTTCAGCTCCATCACAGGATCGCCCCCTTAGGCGGCATCGCACATGGAGCGTATCGTTTGCGTGACGACAGTCAACGGTTCACGATAGAGGGGATCGGGGATGACCGCATTCGCGCTGGACCCGGACCAGCGGAAGTGGTGCGCCGAGCTGCGCACCCTGGCCGCCGAGGAGTTCGGCCCGCTCGCCGCGGCCGGTGAGCCCGGCCGGGTCAACCGGCCCCTGGTCGCCGCACTCGGCGCATCCGGCCTGCTGGAGCGGCTGTTCAGGGCCGGTGCGGTTGACCTCTGTCTGCTGCGGGAGTCCCTGGCGTACGGCTGCACGGAGGCGGAGACCGCGCTGGCCCTCCAGGGCCTCGGCAGCTTCCCCCTCGTCCAGGCCGGCACCGCGCGCCAGCGCGAACGCCTCCTTCCCGGGGTGATCGCGGGCCGGACCGTCGCCGCGTTCGCGCTGAGCGAGCCCGGCGCGGGGTCGGACGCCGCCGCCCTGGAGCTCAGAGCCGCACCGGACGGCGGGGGATGGCGGCTCACCGGCGAGAAGTGCTGGATCTCCAACGCCCCCGACGCCGACTTCTACACCGTCTTCGCCCGTACGACCGAGGGGGCGGGGGCCCGTGGGATCACCGCGTTCCTGGTGCCGGCCAGCCGGCAGGGCCTGACCGGCGCCCGGCTCGACATGCTCTCGCCGCACCCCATCGGCACACTGCACTTCGACGCGGTGCCGGTCGGCCCGCAGGACGTCCTGGGTGAGCCCGACCGCGGCTTCCGGGTCGCGATGAACACCCTGAACCTCTTCCGTCCCAGCGTCGGCGCCTTCGCGGTCGGGATGGCACAGGCCGCCCTGGACGCGACCATCGGGCACACCGCACGGCGCACCGCGTTCGGCGGGCCGCTGAAGGACCTGCAGACCGTGGCCCACCAGGTCGCCGAGATGGCCACCCGTACCGAGGCCGCACGTCTGCTGGTCCACGCGGCCGCTGCCGCCTGCGACGCGGGCGACCCCGGCATCGCGAAACGCTCCGCCATGGCCAAACTCTTCGCCACCGAGACCGCCCAGTACGTCGTGGACGCCGCAGTCCAGCTGCACGGCGCCCGCGCCCTCCAGCGCGGCCACCTCCTCGAACACCTCTACCGCGAGGTCCGCGCCCCGCGGATCTACGAGGGCGCGACCGAGGTCCAGCGGACCATCATCGCCAAGGAGCTGTACGCGGCCGATGAACCGCACGGATGAGTGATGGATGAGTCCTGACCGAGCCGACGCCAAGGAGCTGTCCGTATGAGCCTCGACCGGGTCAACCCGCCGCAGCTCTCCCCGCCCGCCGGGTTCTCGCACGCCGTCACCGCCACCGGGAACCGGCTGGTCTTCCTGGCCGGGCAGACCGCCCTGGACGGTGCGGGCCGGGTCGCCGGGGCCACCCTCCCGGCCCAGTTCGAGGTGGCCCTCACGAATCTGCTCACCGCGCTGCGCGCCGCGGGCGGCGGCCCGGCCGACCTCGCACGGGTCACGGTGTACGCCACCGATGTCGCCGACTACCGTGCCCACGCCGCCGAACTGGGCCGTATCTGGCGCAGGCTGGCAGGCCGCGACTACCCGGCGATGGCGGTGATCGGCGCCACGCGGCTCTGGGACGAGCAGGCGATGGTCGAAATCGATGGAGTGGCCGTACTGTCCTGACATGCCCGAGATCACACTCACCGCAGGCACCGTCGACTACGTGGACACCGGCGGCTCAGGCCCCGTCGTCGTCCTCCTCCATGGGCTCGTGCACGACGCCACCGTCTGGCGCAAGGTGATCGAGGGGCTGCGCCCCGGCCACCGCGTGCTCGCGCCCACCCTGCCGTACGGCGCGCACCGCACCCCCATGCGCCGGGACGTACCGCTGACGCCGGATTCGGTGGTGGAGCTCATCGCCGAGTTCCTCGACCGGCTGGAGCTGAGTGACGTCACCCTGGTCGAGAACGACTGCGGCCGCGCCCAGTCCGTCGCCGTCCGGCACCCGGAGCGGCTCGCCCGGCTGGTCCTGACGGCCTGTGAGGCGTTCGACAACTACCCGCCGGGAATCCCGGGCAAGCTGATCACGCTGGCCTGCCGGGTGCCGGGCGGCATCCCCCTGCTGGTCCGTACGCTCGCGATCAGACCGCTGCGCCGGCTGCCGGTCGGCTTCGGTGCGCTCACCAAGCGGCCGGTCCCCGACGGGATCGTCGACGGCTGGCTGCGCCCGCTGCTCACCGACAGGGCGATCCGTGAGGACTTCCGCCGCTACGGGCTCGGCGTACGCAGGACGGAGCTGCTGGAGGCCGCCGAAGGACTGCGGACGTTCGACAGGCCCGCGCTCGTCGTGTGGGCGCCGGAGGACCGGATGATGCCCAGGGCGCACGGACGGCGTCTGGCCGAACTACTGCCGCAGGGGCGGCTCGTGGAGATCGAGGACAGCGGCACACTGATCGCCGAGGACCGGCCGGAACAACTGGTCGCGGTACTGCGGGAGTTCATCGCCGCCACCGGCTGAATCCACGCCCGGCCGGCTGGGGCCGGCCGCGGCATTCCATGCAACGATTCGCCGTACCGCAGGTAAGTTATCCGGCTATTTCCTTTACAGGGAATCTTTCTTTTGAGACTCTGAATAAGGACGGCGATGGAAACTGCCGCCCCGGCGGACGCGTTGCTTTACGTGGTGAATGAGGTGCCGTTTCGCACCGCCACCGAAGAGAATACCCCGCGTGACCCGATGGATAAACATCGCCTGCCGCTCCGGCGATATCCAGTTAAATTTCTATTTTTGCCCGATCTGTCATCTTACGCACTGGAGTCGGGTGAGCGCCGAGGGTAATAGAGACCGCCCTCTTCATCAAGCCATTTCCGCAGTGATCTTCCGCTCAAAAAAAGATCACGCCAGCTCTGGAGAAGGCGCGTCGGCCGGTATTCACTTGTTTCAGCTTTCTATTCACTGGTGTAAAGCGTTCTTGCGGAGTGCCTCGTGACCATGCAGCCTGTCTACGACAAGGATCTCCTTGAAGTCGCGTCGGAACGGAGCTATTTGCCGAAGGAGGGGGGAGCGGTAGAGGTGCCCGCCCGGAGCCGTGGGTTGGCCCGTCTCCTCTTCGACGGCGAGGAGCAGGCACGGGTGCATGGACCCTGGCGGGATCTCATCGCCACGGAGGCATTCCGGCACCGTCCCGGGCTCACCCCCGCAGAGCGTGTCCAGCTCTCGTACTCCCGGCTGCGTATGGTCAACGAAGCGGCCGGTGATGCCGCGGCCCTGGCCTTCGACATCCGGCGGCTCTGCGCGCTGCACGAGTGGACCGGGGTGGTGGACGGCGGCCTCTGCACGCTGGCCAGCATCCACTACAACCTGTTCCTGGGAAGCCTGCTCGACCAGAGTGCCGGCACCGCCGGGCGCGACGTCTCCGAGTTCACGTCGATGCGCCGCATAGGGACCTTCCTCTGTACGGAGCTGGACCACGGCAATGACGCTCCGGCGCTGGGGACGACCGCCGAACTCGACCGGGAGACCGGCGGGTTCATCCTGCACACCCCCACGCCCG
Organism: Streptomyces sp. SID10853; assembly: GCF_010548145.1. Classification (GTDB taxonomy): domain Bacteria; phylum Actinomycetota; class Actinomycetes; order Streptomycetales; family Streptomycetaceae; genus Streptomyces. The sequence goes on along the minus strand of NZ_JAAGLN010000008.1, from coordinate 51,975 downwards.
GCGCCCAGAAGTTCATGCCGAACACCAGCCTGGCCGGCGGTCCGAAGAGCGCGGTCGTCGCGGCCCGGCTGCTGGTCGACGGAGTGGACCAGGGGTGCTTCCTCTTCCTGACGCCGCTGAGCGACGAGGCCGGCCGGGTGCCCGGGGTCCATGTCCGGGAGCTTCCGGACCGTACCGGCACCCCGGTGGACCACTGCCTCACCTCGTTCGACCAAGTGCGTTTACCTCGCGAGGCGTTGCTGGAGGCGGAGCACGGCCGGCTCGACCGGGACGGAACACTGCACAGCAGCCTGGGCAGTGCGCGGAAGCGGTTCCTGCACTCGATCGGGCGCGTCACCATCGGCAAGCTGTGCATGAGCGCGGGCACCCTCGGGATGTCGCGCGCCGCACTGACCATCGCGGTACGGCACGCTCATACCCGGCACATCAGCGGGCCGAAGCTCGGGGAGCGGGTGCCGTTGGTGGCGCACCGCAGCCATCACGGCAGGCTGCTGGACGCGACAGCGACGGCGTACGCCATGACGTTCCTGCACCGGGAGGTCGTCTCCCGATGGGTCGGGCACACGGCGGAGAACCGGGCGGAGACCGAGCGTCTGGTCGCTGTTGCGAAGGGCTGGATCAGCTGGCAGGCCAGGGAGATCGCGATCGAGTCCCGGGAGCGGTGCGGGGCGCAGGGGCTCTTCCCGGTCAACGGGATTTCGGATCTGCCGTTGAACATAGAGGGCGGCATCACGGCGGAAGGCGACAATCTCGTCATCTGGGTGAAGGCGGGGGCCGAAATGATCTTCGGCCATGAGGTGGAGCGGGGCCATCGGTCCGCTGTGCCGCTTGAGGAGCGGTCGCTGACCGATCTCTCCTTTCTGCGCGCTCTCCTCGTGGAGGCCGAGTCCGCCGCGCAGGACCGGGCGAGGACCGCTCTGCGCCGCGGCCCGGCGGGCGATCCGCTCGGACGCTGGAACGCGGCGTCCACGCCCGCTCTCGACATGGTCTCGGTGCACGCCTGCCGCCTGGCCGCCGACGCGTTCATCGATGCCGCGGCCCGGACGGCGGATCCGGTGGCGCGGACCCTGCTGGAGGATCTGTGCCGGCTGTTCCTGCTCCGTCAGCTGAGCGCCCACACCGGGGAGTTGCTCGCGGAGGGCCTGCTGACCGCGGACCACGTACGCGCGTTCCACGGTGCGACGACCGACGTGATCGCCGCGCTCGCGCCTCACATGCTGACGCTGGTGGATGCCTTCGACCTGCCGGATGAATTCCTCGCCGCCGTGCCGATCGCCAGTGGCGGACGGATCGGAGACGAGGAAGACACCTGGTCCACATGGCACCTGCGCACATCAGGCATTCGGGAGCCGGTGGGGCGTTAGTGGCCTGATCACCCCTTCCACCAGGCCAGGAAGCCGCTCCAGAACTTGCCCTTCTGCGCGGCGGCAGGCGCTGCCTCCGCCCGGCCGCCCTGCGGGGTCTGGACTGCGCCTGGGTTCAGGCCGGTTCGCGGCCGTGTGCTGCGGACCGGGGTGAACCGGGCCGGCAGCGAGCCGAGTGCGCGGTGGAAGGGGCCTGGCCGGTACACGAGTGCGTCGGGGTCCACCGACATCTCGATGTCCGGCAGTTCGTTGAGCAGTTTCTCAATGGCCTGAACGGCGATGATCATCGCCGGGTCCTTCGCCGGGCAGGCGTGCGGGCCCGCACCCCAGGCCAGGTGGGCGCGCCTGCTCACCGTGCCCCGGCCCGCGGAGAGGTTCGGGTCGGAGTTGGCGGCGGCGAAGGAGATGAGCACCGGGTCGCCGGCGTTGAGCCTGATGCCCGACAGTTCGACGTCGTACAGGGGGAAATGCGTGGCGTAGTTGGCTATCGGGCAGCTGTTCCACAGAACGTCGTTGATGGCGTCTTCCACGAGGATGACGCCGCCCTGCGGACCGTCGGCCTGGCTCCCCTGGGAGAGCAGGATCTGCAGGGCGTTTCCGATCAGATTCGACATCGGCTCGAACCCGCCGCCGATGAGCTGGATGAGCTGCGGGATCATCTCCTCGTCGCTCAGCCCGGCAGGGTGCTGCAGCAGATGGGTGAGGATGTCGTCGCCGGGCTGGGCCCGCTTCAGCGTGACCAGCTCCAGCAGCGCCTCCACCAGGACATCGTTCGCACTCTGTGCGTCGGTCCCGTCGAAGATGCCGGAAATGCCGAAGGCGACCCGGTCGCCCAGATCGCCCGGGCAGCCGAAGAGGTCGTTGAAGACCAGCAGCGGTACGAGGCGCGCGTAGTCGCCGATCAGGTCGACCTTGCCCCGACTGCTGAACTGGCTGATCAGATAGGTGGCGGTGCGCTCCACCCACCGGGTCAACTGGTGCGTGTCGAGCTTCGCCAGACTGTCCGTCACTGCCTGACGGAGCCTCAGATGCCGGGCCCCGTCCTCGAACAGCGGACCCGGACGGTACGCCATCATCGGCAGCACGGGGCTGTCCAGCGGCACCTGTCCTTCGTTCAGCGCGCGCCAGCGGCGCGAGTCACGGACGAAGGTGTCGGGGCTCTGCAGTACGTGGAGCGCCGCGGCGTAGTCGGTGACGAGCGCGGCGTCCACGCCCGGGGCCAGCTCGACGGGTGCGACGGGCCCGAACGTCCGCAGGTAGGCGTAGTGGGCCTTCGGGTCCTTGGCGAATTCCTGGGTGTACAGGGGGGTGCGCGGGCCGGCGCCGTGCGCCGGGCAGCCGGGTGGCGGGGAAGGCTCGGAGGGGGATTGCATGGGGTGGAACTCCTAGCTGAGGCGGGATTGGAGGTAGCGCACGAGGACGATCAGAGCATTCGCCGACGAGCGCTGATCGCGCGCGTCGCAGCTCACCAGAGGCGTCTCGGGGAGCAGGTCGAGGGCTTCCCTGATCTCCGTGTCCTCGTGGTGCGTCCCGATGTCGAACCGGTTGACCGCGATGGTGTACGGAATGCCGTACTGCTCGACCAGGTCCATCACGGGGAACGACTCCTCGAGACGCTCGGGATCGACCAGTACGAGGGCTCCGAGCGCCCCGCGCGACATGTCTTCCCACACCTGGACGAAGCGCTGCTGGCCGGGTGTTCCGAAGAGATAGAGCACCAGATTCTCACTGAGCGTGAGACGGCCGAAGTCCATCGCTACGGTTGTCGTGGTCTTGCCGCGCGTCCCTTTGAGGTCGTCTATGTCCTCGCCGGCCCGTGTCATGACTTCCTCGGTCCGCAGCGGAGGAATCTCCGACATGGTGCCGATGAAAGTGGTCTTCCCGACTGCGAAATGCCCGACCACCAGGATCTTCGCCGCGGTCTGTACTGATTCGCTCAGATAGACGCCGCTATCCGAAACGGGCCTGAAGGCCATTCAGCACCTCCTCGAGTATGCGTCGTTCGACACGCTCGGCCCGCGGAATGGGTTTGCGCGTATAGAGGTATCCCGCATCGGTGAGATCGGCGAGCAGGACGCGGACAATGCCGACGGGCAGCTGGGTGTGTCCTGCGATCTCGGCGACCGCGAGGTAGCCCCCCGAGCAGAGCTCGACCAACCGGCGCTTCTCCGGGTCGAGATGGCCGATCGCGGGGCAGTTCTCGGCCACGGTGACCAGCGTGATCAGCGAGAACTCGTGGTCGTCCACCAGACTGCGGCCGTTGGTGATGACGTACGGACGCACTAATTGCGGGGCTTCCGGCTCCTGGTCCGGGTCCTCTGTAGTGGTCATGCGCCGGCGTCGGCAATCTCGCGCGGGGGACTGGTGAGCGCCTTGCCGAGCTGGCCCACGAGCTGCTGCATACGGAAGGTGATCTCCGCCATGTCGACCTCGGGGGAGGCCGAGACGGCGAGGTAGGCGCCCTCTCCGGCGGAGATGAGGAACACCCAGCCGTGCTCGAACTCGACCAGTGTCTGGCGCCACTGGGGCCGGTCGCTGGGCGGTCCGCCGCAGAAGTCGGCCACCGTGCGGCTCAGGGACTGCATCCCGCTCATCGCGGCGGCGATGGTGTCGCCGTGGTCCTTGCCGACATCCTTCGAGCGGGCCATGAGCAGGCCGTCGGCCGAGACGAGGATCGCGTGCCGCGCTTCGGGGACTTCGAGGGCGCTGTCAAGCATCCATGACAGGTCGTAGTTCACTGAGTCTCAGGCCCTTCGCTGCTTGCACTGGTGGAACGGCGTCCTGACTGGGTCCCGCGCTGGAACGCACCCATCACTGAGGCGATCTGCTCGGTCGACCTGGCAGGGGCGGCCCCCGCGTCGGCTTCCGGCACGATGGAGATCGGCCCCCTTCTGCTGCGTTTGGGCAGACCGCCGAAGGTGGTCGCAGGGGCCTGTGTTGCCGCCGAATCCTCTTCGGGCGGCATCGGGGATGACGCGGCCACGGTGGGAATCTCCTTCGCCTGGGGCTGGGGGGCGGGCTCCGGCATGGACGTGAGGAGGTCGTCGGGCAGGAGCACGACCGCGCGCACACCGCCGTAGGGCGATGTGGTGTCCACGGAGACACTGAATCCGTAGCGTGCGGCGAGCACGCCGATCACGGTGAATCCGAACTGCGGAGGGTTGCCGAGGCCGGCGACGCCGGGGGAGCGCTCGCTGGAGAGGAGCTTGGCCGCGCGGCTCTTCTCCTCCTCGTTCATACCGACACCGGCGTCGTCGACGATGATGCAGACGCCCTTGGGCACCGGCCGGATGTTGATCTCGATCATGGTTTCCGGCGCCGAGTAACTGGTGGCGTTGTCGAGCAGTTCCGCGAGTGTCAGCGCGACCGGTTCGACGGCGCGGCTCACGATGGCGAAATGGCTCTGGGTCCGGATCTCCACACGGGTGAAGTGGCGGATACGGCCCTTCGCGCTGCGGACCACGTCGTAGAGCGACGCGTCCGTACGCTGACGGCCGAGCCAGCCGTCGCAGAGCACGGCAATGGACTGGGCGCGCCGTGCGAACTGGGAATTCATGTGGTCGATGTCCAGGAGGTCCTGGAGAATTTGCAGCTCGCCGTATTTTCCCTGGAGTTTGGAAATGGCGAGCTGCTGCTCACTCGCAAGACCCTGCAGGGTCCGCATGGCGGATTTCAGAGCGGATTTGGTGGCTTCTTCGGCCCGCTCCTTCGCCTCTTCCACGGATTCCGCGTAGTGTTCTTCCAGAGTGGCGTAGTGGCTTTTGAGTTCCTGCTTTTCCGTGCGGAGCTTTGAAATCGACTTTCTTCCGCGAGCGATCGCGGTAGCGGCGACAGGAGTGCCAGCTATCAAAGCCCAGAGCGCTGGATCCTGGAGGTACTGAGTCATAAGGCTCTCTTCGGGTGGCGGGGCCGCCGGGTTCTGAATGTCTCGGGGGCGCGGTCGAGTGCACTCGTGGCCGCAGACATACGGGATCGGTCGCGCGCGTTCTCCTGCCCGACTGCCTTGAAAGGCCCGGCTGATGGCAAAGTTCCCCCCGGGGTGGCGGAATTCTGGCCCGACGCGCTGCGCGATTAAGCGCCATAGCGGGTTTGGTACCGCCTGGCAAGCGTGATGATCTTAGCACCACGAGATGGGGTGCCGTTCCTGGGGAACCGTTATCTTTCTGGCATCTGACGGAAATTCAGCAAGGTGCTCATATGGGGTCTTGTGGGCGTTGACTATTTGCCGGACGTGCCCGATTGATCATGATTATTAATTCTTCGGGATGAATGTCCGGCGGCGCCGTGGGGCTTTCAGGGCGCCGGCAGCCGCTCGATGGCGACCATCGCCGCGTCGTCGCCCAGGCTGCCGTCCGCGTGCCGCAGCAGGTCGGCGCAGAGGTCCCCCAGCAGTGCGTCGGGCCCTGCGGCACGGAACGTCGCGATCCGTTCGGACAGCGGGTAGAAGCGGCCCGCGGAGTCCCGGGACTCGATGACGCCGTCCGTGAACAGGAGCAGGATGTCACCGACGCCGAAAGGGAATGTCTGGGCGGTGAAGGGCGTCGGAGCCGCACCGCCTGTACCGGCGGCACCTGCCAGCAGTGACCCCAGCCCCAGCGGCGGCGCGGGCTCGTCGACGCCGAGCGTGCGCACCTGGCCGGAGCGCAGCAGCAGCGGCGCCGGATGACCACAGCTGACCAGGCTGAATTCCGGGCCGGTGTCCGGGATGTCCAGCACCGCTGCGGTCACGAAACTCTCCGTACCGCGGTCGGTGTCCCCGTCCGCCGGCAGCCCGTCGCGGCCCGCGGCGACCCCGGCCTCCAGCTGTGCCACAGCATGCGGAAGGCTCGGCTCCTGGCGGGTCAGCGACCGGAAGGCGCCCAGGACTTGGGCGGCCTCCCCCATCGCTTCGAGCCCCTTGCCGCGTACGTCCCCGATGATCACGCGGGTGCCGCCGGACGTGCGGGCGAGCGCGTACAGATCGCCGCCGAGCTGCGCCTCCGCCTCCGCGGCCAGATAGCGCGATGCGATACGCAGCGTCCCGGTCCGCTCGGGCAGCGCGGGCATCACCACACGCTGCACCGCCTGCGCCACCCAGCGGAGGTGACTCATCTCCCGTGCGTGCCGCACCCGCACATGGGCGAAGAAGGTCACGATCACGGAGATCAGGAACAGTGCGGCGATCTGGTAGGTGTGATTGAGATCGTTGATGCTGGTGCGCACGAAGCCCACCAGTGACTGGGCCAGGACGGCGACCGCGCCGACGATCGCCGTCGTACGGGGGCCGGCGAACGACGCGGTGAGCGCCGGGGCCGCCACGAGGAAGGGGCCGAGGTGAATGTCGGGCGGTGCGGTGATGTCGAGCACCGTCACGGCGGCGATCAGGGCGAGCGGCACCACGATGAGCGCCCTGGGGCGCGGCAGGTCCTCGTGGAGCGGGCGCAGTATCCGCAGCGGGCTCATATCTCTGGATACCTCACAGAATCCGCGTCCGCCTGTCCACCGCTCCGCCTGCCCAGGTCCGCCTCCCTGTCCGCCGGTCCGCCGGTCCGCCCGTCTCTCCGCCGGCCCGCGCCGATAGGGTGGCTGTCATGCCCAGTCCCACTGAGTCCGCCCGCCCGGTGTACGACCGCTCCGGCCGGGACGAGGAACGGGCCCGGGTCGCGGCGTTCCGTGAGGCGCTGGGACTGGACAGCCTCATCGACGTCCACACCCACTTCATGCCCGACCGGGTGCTGGCCAAGGTATGGGCGTACTTCGACGCCGCCGGTCCGCTCGTCGGCCGCCCCTGGCCGATCGCCTACCGGGACGAGGAGCAGCGCCGCATCGAGGTGCTGCGGGACTTCGGCGTCCGGGCCTTCACCTCCTTGCTCTATCCGCACAAGCCGGGCATGGCGCGCTGGCTCAACGACTGGGCCGCGGACTTCGCCGCACGGACCGACGACTGCCTGCACTCGGCGACGTTCTTCGCGGAGCCGACCGCGCCCGAGGACGTGCGGCGCGCGCTGCGCCAGGGTGCACGGGTGTTCAAGTGCCATCTGCAGGTGGGGGCGTTCGACCCGAACGACCCGCTGCTGGACGACGTCTGGGGGCTGCTCGCCGAGACCGGCACACCGGTGGTGACGCACTGCGGGTCGGGCCCGGCGCCCGGAGCGTTCACGGGGCCGGGGCCGATCGAGGCCCTGCTCACCCGGTACCCGCGGCTCCGCCTGGTCGTCGCGCACCTGGGGATGCCGGAGTACGAGGAGTTCCTCGGGCTGGCCGAGCGCTTCGGGCGCGTCATGCTGGACACCACGATGGCGTTCACACCGTTCAGCGAGGCTGCCGCCCCCTTCCCCCGGACCGCGCTGCCCCGGCTGGGCGACCTGGGCGAGCGCATCCTGCTGGGGACGGATTTCCCCAACATCCCGTACACCTACGCGGACGCGCTCGACGCCCTGGAGGCCACCGGTCTCGGCGCTCCCTGGTTGCGCGCCGTCTGCCACGACAACGCGGCGCGGCTGTTCTCCCTGTAACCCGGCCGTATCCCCCTCCTGCCCCGCCTCCAGCCCCGTGCGGGCGGTGTCCCGGCAGGGGCGGGCCGCACTGCCCCGGATGCGGGCGAATCACGGCTTTGTGCGGTTGTATCCCTGTACGGAATGACTCTTTCGTCCTGGGAGGAAGCGCCTTGCCCGCGAGCCCGACTGTCCCCGTGCCCCCGGCTCGGCGCGCCGAGCCACTGCAACGGCTGCTGTTCGGCGGCATCTACGGAACGATTCTCGCCAGCGCGCTGGCGGCCGCCCTGGACAACGACCACGGCAGCCCGAATCCCGCGTACGACGCGCTCTGGATCCTGCTCACCTCGCTCGCTTCGGCGGCGGCGCACGGTTACGCCCACGCCATCGCCCACCGGACGGCCGACGGGGTGCCGGTGACCACCAGCACCGTACGGTCGGTGCTCACCGAGTGGCCGCTCATCGCCGCGGTGCTCCCCACCGTGGCGGCCCTGCTGGGTGCGCACGAAGGCTGGTGGGGGGAGGACGGAGCGATCGCGGTCGCCCTGCTCATCAACACGGTGGCGCTGTTCGGCTGGGGGTTCTGGGCCGCACGCGTGGCGGGCCGCAGCTGGGGCAAGGCGTCCAGGACCGGCGGGATGGACATGCTGATCGGGCTCTTCATCGTGACCGCGAACATCCTGATCCACTGAGGTGGTGAGGTACTGGGTCCGGAGGCTCCGCAATCCGGTCTGCTCAGCGGCCGGAAAACAGGAGGGCGGCGAGGTCTCGCTCTCGGTATCTGCCTCCCTTCCGAGGAAACGGAGGCAGGGAGGAAACGGAGGCGGGGCGGAGGACTGAGGTTGCCTTCGAGTCCACTCGAAGGTGTTGGCTGGTGGGAGAAACACCGCGACGTGCTGATCGTACGGATGACGAGTTTCCCTGAGGAGCACACCATGACGCAGAAGACCTGGTTCATCACCGGTGCCTCACGTGGCTTCGGCCGTGAGTGGGCCATCGCAGCCCTCGAACGCGGCGACTCCGTGGCCGCGACCGCGCGCGATCTCTCCACGCTGGGGGACCTTCGCGAGAAGTACGGGGAACGTCTGCTGCCCCTGCGTCTCGACGTGACGGACCGTGACGCCGACTTCGCCGCCGTGCAGCAGGCACACGAGCGGTTCGGGCGACTCGACGTGGTGGTCAACAACGCCGGTTACGGGCACTTCGGCATGATCGAGGAACTCACCGAGGCCGAGGCGCGCGCACAACTGGAGACCAACCTGTTCGGTGCCCTGTGGATCACGCAGGCGGCGCTGCCGATCCTGCGCGAGCAGGGCAGCGGCCACATTCTCCAGGTCTCTTCCATCGGAGGCATCAGCGCCTTCCCGCTGGTCGGGATCTACCACGCGTCGAAGTGGGCGCTCGAAGGCATGAGCCAGGCGCTGGCCCAGGAAGTGGCACCGTTCGGCGTCAAGGTCACGCTCATCGAGCCCGGTGGGTTCGCCACCGACTGGGCGGGCTCGTCGTCCAGCACATCCGAGCCGTTGCCCGCGTACGCCGACTTCCACAAGGAGGTGCAGGAGCAGCGCCGCAAGCGCGTCGGTACGCCGGGTGATCCGACCGCGTCCGCCGCGGCAGTGCTGGAGATCGTCGATGCCGACGAGCCGCCGCTGCGCTGCTTCTTCGGTTCGGCGCCGCTGGGCATCGCCAAGGCCGACTACGAGCAGCGTCTCGCGGGGTGGGAGAAGTGGCAGCCCGTGGCGGATCTGGCACAGGGCTGAGCCGGGGCGCCGGACCCGGCCCAGCCGGCTCTGAGAAGTCCCGGAGATGCCACCGCGCCCCGTCTGACTCGCTGAACAGCAGGTCAGGCGGGGCGCAGCAGCAGCCGCGTATCAAATGTCCCGGAAGATCTCGATCTGCGCGCCCACCGAGTTGAGCCGCTCGGCCAGTTCCTCGTAGCCGCGGTTGATCACATACACATTGCGCAGCACCGACGTGCCCTCGGCCGCCATCATCGCCAGCAGCACCACCACCGCCGGCCGAAGCGCGGGCGGGCACATCATCTCGGCCGCGCGCCACCTGGTCGGCCCCTCCACCAACACCCGGTGCGGGTCGAGGAGTTGCAGCCTGCCGCCCAGCCGGTTGAGGTCCGTCAGATAGATCGCGCGGTTGTCGTAGACCCAGTCGTGGATCAGGGTCTGGCCCTGCGCGACCGCCGCGATGGCCGCGAAGAACGGCACGTTGTCGATGTTGAGCCCGGGGAAGGGCATCGGGTGGATCTTGTCGATCGGGGCTTCGAGCTTGGAGGGCCGCACGGTCAGGTCCACCAGCCGGGTCCGGCCGTTGTCGGCCGCGTACTCGGCGCTGCGGTCGTGGTCGAGGCCCATCTCCTCCAGGACCGCCAGCTCGATCTCCATGAACTCGACGGGGACCCGGCGGATCGTCAGCTCCGACTCCGTCACCACGGCCGCGGCCAGCAGGCTCATCGCCTCGACCGGGTCCTCGGACGGGGAGTAGTCGACGTCCATGTCGATGTCCGGCACCCCGTGCACGGTCAGCGTCGTCGTCCCCACGCCGTCGACCCGTACGCCCAGCGCCTCCAGGAAGAAACACAGGTCCTGGACCATGTAGTTGGAGGAGGCGTTACGGATGACGGTCACGCCGTCGCTGCGGGCCGCCGCGAGCAGAGCGTTCTCGGTGACCGTGTCGCCCCGCTCGGTCAGCACGATCGGGCGGTCGGGGGCGGCGCCCCGCTCCACCTGTGCGTGGTAGAGGCCCTCCGTCGCGGTGATCTCCAGCCCGAAGCGGCGCAGCGCGATCATATGGGGCTCGATGGTGCGGGTGCCCAGGTCGCAGCCGCCCGCGTACGGCAGCTTGAAGTTGTCCAGGCGGTGCAGCAGCGGGCCGAGGAACATGATGATCGAGCGGGTGCGGCGCGCGGCCGACGCGTCGATGGCGGCCATGTCCACGTCGGCGCCCGGGGCGATCTCCAGGTCCTTGCCGTCGTTGATCCAACGGGTGCGCACACCGATGGAGTTGAGCACCTCCAGGAGCCGGTACACCTCCTCGATGCGTGCGACTCTGCGCAGCACCGTCCGCCCCTTGTTGAGCAACGAGCCGCAGAGCAGCGCCACACAGGCGTTCTTGCTCGTCTTGACGTCGATCGCGCCCGAGAGCCGGCGGCCGCCGACCACCCGCAGATGCATCGGTCCGGCATAGCCGAGCGAGACGATCTCGCTGTCGAGAGCCTCGCCGATCCGGGCGATCATCTCAAGGCTGATGTTCTGGTTTCCGCGCTCGATACGGTTCACGGCGCTCTGGCTTGTGGCGAGCGCATCGGCCAGCTGAGTCTGTGTCCAGCCCCGGTGCTGACGGGCGTCACGGATGAGCTTGCCGATGCGTACGAGGTAGTCATCTGCCATGCGTCCGACGCTATCTCACATATGAGATGCCGACTCTTCCGGGTAGGCCATTGGAGTGAGGGCGGCGTGTCGGCGGGGCGACGGCCCGGCTGACGGCGGACGTTGTCCGGCTTGCCCGCTGTCGGCGTAATGGGCGGGTCCCGCGCCCCGCGCGGTCACGCTGAGCCGGATGACGAACCTGGGAGCGGACCGCAAGAGCCCGGAGCGGCTCGTCGCGCTCTCCGACGGGATCTTCGCCATCGCCATGACGCTCCTGGTGCTCGACATCCGGGTGAAGGAGGGCCTGGACGCGGCCGCCTTCCGCGATGCGGTGCACCGGCTGCTGCCGGCCCTCGGTGCCTATGCGCTGAGCTTCACCATCCTCGCGGGCTTCTGGCGCGATCACCGGCGGATCCTGAACCTGGCGCACCGCGTGGACGGGCTGACTCTGCGGTTCGCCCTGACCGGGCTGGGGGCCATCGCGCTGGTCCCCTTCCCCACCACCCTGCTGTCGGACTACGCCTCGCAACCGCTGGCCGTGGCCTGTTACGCGGTGACCGTCGCTGTCATCGACCTGCTGGAACTCGCGCTGTTCCTCACTATCTGGCGCCGCCCCTGGACGGCCCGTCCGATCTCCGCCGGTGTCGGCCGGAACATCGTCCTGGACCTGGGCTCGACCGTCCTGGTCTTCGGTGCGACCGTGCCGGTCGCGTTCGTCTCACCCCGGGCCGCCATGTGGACCTGGCTGGTCCTGGTCCCCGTCAAACTGGCCCTCGGACGGCGCGAGCGCGACCGCGATCCCAGGCCGGACGGGGGCTGAGGGCCGGTCCGGGGCGACTGTGTGGCGCTGTCGCCCGCCGGTGCGGCCGCTCGCCTGCGCCGCAGGCCGAGACGTCGCCTGCGTCGCGGTGAGCACTGGACCGTCGGCCGGAGCGCGGCGCTCCGCTCGACGGTCTCTGTTTCGACGGCAGGAAACCGGAAACGACTGCACTCACTGTCGTGCGCCTCGACCGGATGACAGCGGACAAGCGGTCCCCGCATGACCTCCGCGCGGACGTGTACTAGAGTTATCTCGACATCGAGATATCTGCCGAGGCGCACAGCGGTCGTCACTCGGTAAGGGTTACCTAACTAATCCTCACTGTAGCGGATGGCCGAGCAGCCGAAGGCGGCACCCAGCGGCGCCGGCCGCAAACGAGGCGCGGCGCGCTAGAACGCGCACTTTGATGAAGGAGACTGTCGTGTCGGCGAACAGCTTCGACGCCCGCAGCACGCTGCGCGTGGGCGACGAGTCGTACGAGATCTTCAAGCTGGACAAGGTCGAGGGCTCCGCGCGCCTCCCTTACAGCCTGAAGGTCCTGCTGGAGAACCTGCTGCGTACCGAGGACGGCGCGAACATCACCGCCGACCACATCCGGGCGCTCGGCGGCTGGGACTCGCAGGCCCAGCCGAGCCAGGAGATCCAGTTCACGCCGGCTCGCGTGATCATGCAGGACTTCACCGGTGTGCCGTGTGTCGTCGACCTCGCCACCATGCGCGAGGCCGTCAAGGAGCTCGGCGGTGACGCGGCGCAGATCAACCCGCTCGCCCCCGCCGAGCTGGTCATCGACCACTCCGTCATCGCCGACAAGTTCGGTACGTCGGACTCCTTCGCGCAGAACGTCGAGCTGGAGTACGGCCGCAACAAGGAGCGCTACCAGTTCCTGCGCTGGGGCCAGACCGCCTTCGACGAGTTCAAGGTCGTCCCCCCGGGCACCGGCATCGTCCACCAGGTGAACATCGAGCACCTGGCCCGCACCGTCATGGTCCGCAACGGCCAGGCGTACCCCGACACCCTCGTCGGCACCGACTCGCACACCACCATGGTCAACGGCCTGGGCGTGCTGGGCTGGGGCGTCGGCGGTATCGAGGCCGAGGCCGCGATGCTCGGCCAGCCGGTCTCGATGCTCATCCCGCGCGTCGTCGGCTTCAAGCTGACCGGTGAGCTGAACCCCGGCACCACCGCCACCGACCTGGTCCTCACGATCACCGAGATGCTGCGCAAGCACGGCGTCGTCGGCAAGTTCGTCGAGTTCTACGGTGAGGGCGTCGCCGCCACCTCGCTCGCCAACCGCGCCACCATCGGCAACATGTCGCCGGAGTTCGGCTCCACGGCCGCGATCTTCCCGATCGACGCCGAGACGCTGAACTACCTGCGGCTGACCGGCCGTGACGAGAAGCAGGTCGCGCTCGTCGAGGCGTACTCCAAGGAGCAGGGCCTCTGGCTCGACCCGGCCGCCGAGCCCGACTTCTCCGAGAAGCTCGAACTCGACCTGGCCACGGTCGTCCCCTCCATCGCCGGCCCGAAGCGCCCGCAGGACCGCATCGTCCTCGCCAACGCCAAGGCGCAGTTCGCCCAGGACGTCCGCAACTACGTCTCGACCGACGAGGAGGCGGGCAAGGAGTCCTTCCCGGCCTCCGACGCGCCGGCCACCCACAACGGTGTGCCGAGCCGTCCGACCACGGTCACGGCCCCCGACGGTTCGACGTACGAGATCGACCACGGCGCCGTCACCGTCGCCGCGATCACCTCCTGCACGAACACCTCGAACCCGTACGTCATGGTCGCCGCCGCGCTCGTCGCGAAGAAGGCCGTGGAGAAGGGCCTGACCCGCAAGCCCTGGGTCAAGACCACCCTCGCGCCCGGCTCCAAGGTCGTCACCGACTACTTCGACAAGGCCGGGCTCACCCCGTACCTCGACAAGGTCGGCTTCAACCTCGTCGGCTACGGCTGCACCACCTGCATCGGCAACTCCGGCCCGCTGCCGGATGAGGTCTCCAAGGCGGTCAACGAGCACGACCTGGCCGTGACGTCGGTGCTCTCGGGCAACCGCAACTTCGAGGGCCGCATCAACCCCGACGTCAAGATGAACTACCTGGCGTCCCCGCCGCTGGTCGTCGCGTACGCCATCGCGGGCTCCATGAAGGTGGACATCACCAAGGACTCGCTGGGCACCGACCAGGACGGCAAGCCGGTCTTCCTCGCGGACATCTGGCCCACCGAGGCCGAGGTCAACGACGTCGTGGCGAACACCATCGGCGAGGACATGTTCAACAAGTCCTACCTCGACGTCTTCGCGGGCGACGCCCAGTGGCAGGCCCTGTCGATCCCGACCGGCAACACCTTCGAGTGGGACCCCGAGTCCACCTACGTCCGTAAGCCCCCGTACTTCGAGGGCATGACGATGGAGACCACTCCGGTCGAGGACATCACCGGAGCCCGGGTCCTCGCGAAGCTGGGCGACTCGGTCACCACCGACCACATCTCCCCGGCCAGCGCGATCAAGGCCGACACCCCGGCCGGCAAGTACCTCACGGAGCACGGCGTCGAGCGCCGCGACTTCAACTCCTACGGCTCGCGCCGCGGTAACCACGAGGTCATGATCCGCGGCACCTTCGCCAACATCCGGCTGCGCAACCAGATCGCGCCGGGCACCGAGGGCGGCTACACCCGCGACTTCACCCAGGCGGACGGGCCGGTGTCGTTCATCTACGACGCCTCGCAGAACTACCAGGCCGCCGGCATCCCGCTGACCGTCCTGGCCGGCAAGGAGTACGGCTCCGGGTCGTCCCGCGACTGGGCGGCCAAGGGCACCGCGCTGCTCGGCGTGAAGACCGTCATCGCCGAGTCGTACGAGCGCATCCACCGCTCGAACCTCATCGGCATGGGCGTCCTGCCGCTGCAGTTCCCGGAGGGCAAGACCGCCGAGTCGCTCGGCCTGACCGGCCAGGAGACCTTCTCCTTCACCGGCGTGACCGAGCTGAACAACGGCACCACGCCCCGCACGGTCAAGGTCACCACCGACACCGGTGTGGAGTTCGACGCGGTCGTCCGCATCGACACCCCCGGTGAGGCGGACTACTACCGCAACGGCGGCATCATGCAGTACGTCCTGCGCAACCTGATCCGCAAGTAGGCGGACGGGCCGCGAGGCCGCGAAGGGCCGCACCCCAGCCGGAGATCACGGCTGGGGTGCGGCCCTTCTCCATTCCCCGTGCCGGGGTGGGGCAGCGGACGTCAGCGGACGCCGAGCAGGTGCTCCATGGCCAGCTGGTCGAGCGCCTCGAACGCCATGGAGCGCTCAGCGGCCTTCCCGGTGTCGAACTCCTCGTACGCGGTGCGGTCGGCCAGCAGGGCCTTGAGCCCGTCGGCGGCGGTGGGCACGGCCAGCTGGTCCAGACGCGATGCGGCCAGCGCCTCCTGGACGGCGGGGTCCGCGCGGAAGGCCAGCGCACGCTCCTTGAGGATCAGGTAGTTGCGCATGCAGTTCTTCGCCGACTCCCAGACGCCGTCGAAGCCGTCGGTACGGACCGGCTTGAAGTCGAAGTGGCGCGGCCCGGTGTATCCGGAGCTCTCCAGCAGGTCGACCAGCCAGAACGCCTGGCGCAGGTCGCCCGCGCCGAAGCGCAGGTCCTGGTCGTACTTGATGCCGGACTGGCCGTTGAGGTCGATGTGGAAGAGCTTGCCCGCCCAGATCGCCTGAGCGATGGAGTGGGTGGCGTTCAGCCCGGCCATCTGCTCGTGGCCGACCTCCGGGTTCACCCCGTACAGCTCCGGGCGCTCCAGCCGCTCGATGAACGCGAGGGCATGGCCGACGGTGGGCAGCAGGATGTCGCCGCGCGGCTCGTTCGGCTTGGGCTCGATGGCGAAGCGCAGGTCGTACCCCTGCTCCACGACGTAGTCGCCGAGCAGGTCGAACGCCTCCTTCATCCGGTCGAGCGCCACCGGGACGTCCTTGGCCGCGCCCGACTCGGCGCCCTCACGGCCGCCCCAGGCCACATAGGTCCGCGCACCCAGCTCCACCGCGAGATCGATGTTGCGGATGACCTTCCGCAGTGCGAAGCGCCGCACATCGCGGTCGTTGGAGGTGAAGCCGCCGTCCTTGAAGACCGGGTGGGTGAACAGGTTGGTCGTGGCCATCGGGACCGTGAGACCGGTGCGGTCCAGCGCGTCCTTGAAGCGCGCGACGCGGGCCGAGCGCTCGCTGTCGGACGAGCCGAACGGGATCAGGTCGTCGTCATGGAAGGTCACCCCGTACGCGCCCAGTTCCGCCAGGCGCTCCACGGATTCGACGGGGTCAAGGGCGGGTCGGGTCGGGTCGCCGAAGGGGTCGTTGCCCTTCCAGCCGACGGTCCACAGACCGAAGGTGAACCTGTCCGCGGGGCTGGGGGTGAGGGTGATGCGGTCCGGCATGCTCGGCCTCTTGTCCACGAGGGCCCGGGGACGGCCGTTCACCGCCACCCGGGTGTAATTTGTTTGCCGACAGTACTAATACGCTATCGCCGTGGATGTTTCCAGGGTTCGAGCCCCCGGACCGCTGTCTTCCTCTGTTTTGTTGTCTACGTGGCCGAAATCAGGAACCGGCGCCTGGTCAGCGGTTGACGAAGCCCAGGCTGCCCTGGTCGTAACGGGTGCCCGCGACCGACCCCGCGGGGGCCGCCTCGTCGATCGCCGTCAGATCGGCGGCCGACAGCTCCAGGGCCGCCGCCGCGACGTTCTCCTCCAGGTACTTCTGCCTGCGGGTCCCCGGAATCGGGACGACATCGGATCCCCGGTGCTGCACCCAGGCCAGCGCGAGCTGCCCGGCCGTCACCCCACGCGCCGCGGCCAGCTCGTTGAGCCGGTCCACGATGGCCAGGTTCCGCTCCAGATTGCCGTCGGTGAAGCGGGGCTGGGTGCGGCGCAGATCGGTGTCCGGCAGACCGTCGAGCGAGGTGTACCGGCCGGTCAGGAAACCGCGGCCGAGCGGCGAGAACGGCACCAGGCCGATCCCGAGCTCACGGCAGACCGGCGCGATCTCCTGCTCCAGGTCCCTGGTCCACAGCGACCACTCGCTCTGCAGCGCGGCGATCGGATGCACCGCATGGGCCCGCCGCAGGGTCCTGGCGCTCGCCTCGGAGAGCCCCAGATGGCGGACCTTCCCCGCCGTCACCAGCTCCGCCATCGCGCCGACCGTCTCCTCGATCGGGACGTCCGGGTCGACCCGGTGCTGGTAGTAGAGATCGATGTGGTCGGTGCCGAGCCTGCGCAGCGACGCCTCGCAGGACTGCCGCACATACGCGGCGTCGCCACGGATACGGGTGGGCTCACCCAGCCGGCTGGCGAAGCCGAACTTCGTGGCCACCACGGCCTGTTCGCGGCGCCCGGCCAGCGCGCGGCCGACCAGCTCCTCGTTGTGGCCCGAGCCGTAGAAATCCGATGTGTCGAGCAGGGTGACGCCCAGTTCGATGGCGCGGTGGATGGTCGCGATCGACTGGTCGTCGTCCGATGCGCCGTAGCCATGACTCATGCCCATGCAGCCGAGGCCCTGGGCGGAGACGGTCAGTGCGCCGAGACGGCGGACGGGAAGCGTGGAATCCATGGAGCCGACCGTAGATGTTGGAGCGCACTCCAGGTCAAGCGCCGTCCCTCCGGTGTGGCCGAAAGGGGACGCGGCTCGGGACGGACCGAGGGGCGGGCCCGGAACTTCCCGGCCCCGCCCCTCAGTTCACTCCGGACTTCACTCCGGAGTCCAGTCCGGACTTCGGTCCGAACTCCGCTCCGGGGTCAACTCCGACCGGTCAGGAGAGCAGCTCCACCTCCGCCAGAGTCGCCGTGCCCGTGCTCACCAGGCGGTACTTCTTGTAGGTGCCCGGGTGGTCCACCGAGAAGACCCGCGTCTGCTTGTCGTAGCCGAACGACTCACCGGAGCGCTTGTCCAGCGTGGTCCACTTCGTACCGTCTGCCGAGCCCTCCAGCTTCCACCCGGTCGGGGCCTTGGCCTTGTCCGACGAGGTGAGCGTGTACTGGACGGCCCGCGTCGCCGACTTCACCGGCAGGTCGGCCGAGGTGAACGAGGCGTCCGTCTTCGACGTGTTGTCGAAGAGCGCACCGGAACCGCTGGTGGCGTCCTCGCGCGGCGACGGCACCTTGTCGTCCTTGGCGATGGAGACGGGCGCCGCCTTCTTGCCGGTGCCCCACTTCGACGGCCGGGGACCCATGGCGAAGTCGAGGGTGCCGCCGTGCTGCAGTACGTCGTTCGGCAGCGCGGTGGAGTTCCACGCCTTGCCGTTCACCTTGAGCCCCTGCACATAGATGTTCTTGCTGCTGTTCTGCGGAGCCTTGACGACCAGGTCCCTGCCGTTGTCCAGGTGCACGGTGGCCTTGGTGAACTGCGGGGAGCCGACGGCGAATTCACCGCTGCCCATCACCAGCGGGTAGAAGCCGAGCGAGGAGAAGATGTACCAGGCCGACTGCTCGCCGTTGTCCTCGTCGCCGTGGTAGCCCTGCCCGATGTCACTGCCGGTGTAGAGCCGGCCGAGCACCTCGCGGATCTTCTCCTGCGCCTTCCAGGGCTGGCCCGCCGCGTCGTACATATAGGTGACGTGGTGCGCCACCTGGTTGCTGTGGCCGTACTGGCCCATCCGTACGTCACGCGCCTCGGTCATCTCGTGGATGACTCCGCCGTACGACCCCGTGTACTCGGGGCCCGCCGTCTCGGGTGTCGAGAAGTAGGTGTCCAGCTTCTTCGCCAGACCCGCCTGGCCACCGTAGAGATTGGCCAGACCGCGCGAGTCCTGCGGAGCGGTGAACGCGTACCCCCAGCCGTCGGTCTCGGTGTAGTCGTACCCCCAGACCCTCGGGTCGTACTTGTCGGCCGGGAGCCGCCAGTCGCCGTCCGGGGTCCTGCCCTGGAAGAAGCCGACCTCGGGGTCGAAGAGCTTCACGTAGTTCTGCGCCCGGTTGAGGAAGTACTCCGACTCCTCCTTGTAACGGGCCTCATGCGTCTTCTTGTAGAGCGCCTTGCCCATCTGTGCGATGCCGTAGTCGTTGACGTAGCCCTCCATCGACCACGACATACCCTCGTCGGTCGCGGTGGAGGCGTAACCGGTGAACGGCGAGGTGTCCATGCCCTTGCGGCCCACGCCCGAGCTGGGCGGGACGACCGTGGCGTTCTTCAGGGCCGCCTCGTACGCCGCCTTCGCGTCGAACTTCACGCCCTTGACATAGGCGTCCGCGAACGCCACGTCCGAGCTGGTGCCGGTCATCAGGTCCGAGTAGCCGGGGGACGACCAGCGGGAGATCCAGCCGCCGTCCTTGTACTGCTGGACGAAGCCGTCGACCAGCTTCCCGGCCTTCTTCGGTGTGAGGAAGGAGTACGCAGGCCAGGTCGTCCGGTAGGTGTCCCAGAAGCCGTTGTTGACGTACACCGAACCGTCCACGACCTTGGCGCCCGTGTGTGTCGGGGTGTTGTCGCCGGCCTCGGCCGAGAAGGGGCTCGCGTACTGCGTCTTCGAACCGACCTTCTCCGAGCCCGAGTTGGGGTAGAGATACAGCCGGTACATCGAGGAGTAGAGCGAGGTCAGCTGGTCGTGCGTGGCGCCCTGCACCTCGATCTTGCCGAGGATCTTGTCCCACTGGGCGCGGGCCTTCGCCTCGGTCCCCGCGAAGGTGGACGACGCGGGGAGTTCCTGGGCGAGGTTGGCCTTCGCCTGGTCGACGCCGATGAGCGAGGTGGCCAGGCGCAGGGTGACCGTGTGGTTCCTGCCCGGCTTGAAGCGCATATAGCCGGTGACGTTGTCGCCGCCCCCGCCGGTGAGCTTCGAGCTCGCGGTGACCGGGGTGTCGGCGACGCCGTACACGAACATCCGGGTGGCGCCGGTGGAGCCGCCGCTCTTGACGTCCGAGTAGCCGCTGAAGGTGCCGGTCTTCGGGTCCAGCGTGAGGCCGCCGGCGTTGGAGATGTTGTCGAAGATCATGCTGGCGTTGTCACCGGGGTAGGTGAACCGCATCATCGCCGCGTGGTCGGTCGGCGTCATCTCGGCCTTGAGGCCGTTCTCGAAGGTGACCCCGTAGTAGTCGGGCTTCGCGACCTCGTTCTCGTGCTTGAAGGGGAGGGCGCGCTTGGTGCGGGAGGCGTCCGGGGTTCCGGAGGCCACCGACGGCATCACCTGGAAGGTCTGCCGGTCGCCCATCCAGGGGCTCGGCTCATGGCTGGCGCTGAACGCCTGGAGGGTGGGCAGATTGTCGGCGTTGTTGCCGTTCGCGTAGTTGTAGAGCCAGCTGGTGGAGCCCGCGTCGGTGACCGGTGTCCAGAAGTTGAAGCCGTTGGGGACCGCGGTCGCCGGGAAGTTGTTGCCGCGCGAGAAGGAGCCGCTCGAATTGGTGCCCCGCGTGGTGAGGGCGTAGTCCGACAGATGCGCGGACGGCTTCTCGGCCTTCTTGGCCGCCAGCGCGATGTCGTCGATCCAGCCGCGGAACGTCGCCGGGCCCTTGGGGGAGTCGTACGCCACCAGGATCCGGTCGACGGTCTTGCCGGCCGCGACCGACCCGATGTCCGCCGAGACCGCGTTCCACTGGTTGACGTACAGCCGCTTGGCCGCCCCCTGCCCCTGCGGGGTCAGCAGCCCGCCGTTGGAGTCGGTGGCCTTCAGATCACTCAGATAGGTGCCGTCCGTGAAGGCCAGATCGACCGCCACATTGGTGGACGGATAGTTCAGATCGGTCTTCCCCATCTCCGGGAAGACCTTGTACGACAGCTCGGTGTTCCGGCTGATCCGGGTATTGACGTCGAAGACCTTGTTGTACGAGTAGGCGCGGCCCGTGCCCTTCTGGGTGCCCTCGTACCGCAGTGACCTGGTGCCGGTGAACCCGGCGCCCGTCTTGGCGGTCGGCGACGAGGTGGGTCCGCTGTCCTCCCGGGTGATCATGTCCGACGGCGGGGGAGTGCTGGTGTCGCCGTTGGAGAACTGGACGTCGGCGAGCTGAACCGCGTCGGTGCCCCCGTTGTTGGCGGTGATGTCGAGGCGGTAGTGCGCGTACGCGGTGGCGGCGCCCGCGATGTCGTACGACTTCGTCTGCAGCCGCTTGTCGAACTTCTGGCCCTGCTGGGTGTCGAGGGTCTTCCAGTCCTTGCCGTCGGTGGAGCCCTGGAGGGTCCAGTCCTTCGGGTCGCGCTCGTCGTGATCGTTGGCGGACGTCATGGCGTACGTCTTGAGCTTGACCGCCTCGTCAAGATCGAACTCCACCCATGCGGTGGGGTGGAACGCCAGCCACTTGGTGTCCGGGTTGATGTCGACGAGGCTGCCTTTGCCCTCGCCGCTTCCGGCGTTCTCGTCACTGGCGCGCAGGGTGACCACATGGTCCGTGACATTGCCGGGTATTCCCGCATTGATGGTGCCATCGATACCGGAGGAGCGTTTATGGCCGTCAGGGCCTACTTCAACGGTATTGCGCCAGTCCGGCTGCGGCTGGTCCGCTTCGAACGAGGAGCTGAACCCCTTGTCCGCTCCCTTGGGTTGGGCGGGTTGGGCGACGGCGGCGCCCTGCCCCGTCACGACGAGCACAAAAGCGGTCGCCACCAGGGCGGCGGCCGGGCCGGCCCTGTGCCGAGGTCTGGTCTGCATGAGGGTCTTTCCTCTCACCTAAGCGCTTTGGACAACGTTGTCAGACTGCTGCGCAAGGTCCAGTAGGAAGGTAAGTGACATCTGAGTCAAGGGTGTTGACGGCGCGCGGGCGGAAGAATTGGTCGCGCTCCCACATGAGGGTGTCACTCGGTGGGCGGAGTGCACCAGATGTCTGTGAGGTCTCAACTCGGGAAAGACTGACGTTCAAACCTGCATTCGATCTTGCCCAGTCGAAGGAAAGTGGACTATACCTGTCGACGTCCGCCTAGCCGTGTCTTTGGCGGCGGACCAGGGGGGCGGGGATCGGGGGCGGGGGCTTCATGGCACCCCGGCCGCATTCCCAGCTTTCCCTCCTGCAGCCAGTGCAACCCCAGCGTCAACTGACCGCGGTGGCGGGGCCCTTCGCCTGAGGCGAATTATCGACGGGCGACCGGTACACCGCCTGAGTCCTGTAGAAGGCGAGGACTTGAGCATGGGATCCACCTCCGCCCGCACCAATGAGGGCCTCGGCCGTCGTGATCTGATCAAGCGGTCTGCCGCTCTCGGCCTGATCACCGTTCCGACGATGAGCTTCCTCTCCGCCTGCGCGAGCAGCGACGGCGGCGATAAGCAGGTCAAAAAGGGCAAGAAGACGGCCGCCAACCCGCTGGGTATGAACGAGACCGCCCCGCTCGACATGGTCATCTTCGACGGTGGTTTCGGCACCGACTACGCCAAGGCCGCCAACACGCTGTACAAGAAGGCGCACCCGAAGTCCAAGGTGAGCTTCTCGTCCACGCAGAAGATCCAGTCCGAGCTGCAGCCGCGCTTCAACGGCGGCACCCCGCCTGACCTGATCGACAACTCGGGCGCCGAGCAGATGGACATGGGCGTCCTCGTCGGCAAGAAGCAGCTCACCGACCTCACGCCGCTGCTGGACGCGCCATCCATCGACGACCCGAACAAGAAGGTCAGGGACACCCTGCGGCCGGGCATCGTGGAGATGGGCCAGTACGACGGTCAGCCGTGCTGGATCATGAACTACGCGTACACCGTCTACGGGGTCTGGTACTCGCAGACCAACCTGGACAAGCTCGGCGTCGAGTACCCGAAGACCTGGGACGACATGCTCGCCGTCTGCGCGAAGGCGAAGAAGAAGGGCATCGCGGGCTGGACGTACGCGGGCAAGTACCCTTACTACATCCCCTTCTCGCTCTTCCCCTTCATCGGCAAGATCGGCGGCCGCAAGGTCCTCGACGACATCGACGACCTGGCGCCGAACGCCTGGAAGCACCCCGCGGTCAAGGCCGGCTTCGACGCCTACTACGAGCTCTTCAAGAAGGGCTACATCCTCAAGGGCACGCCCGGCATCGACCACATCCAGTCCCAGACGGCCTGGACCGAGGGCAAGGCGCTCTTCATCCCCAACGGCTCCTGGGTGGAGAACGAGGCGGCGAAGACCACGCCCAAGGACTTCCAGATGAAGGTCGGCGCGCCGTCCAGCCTGGACTCGTCGGACAAGATGCCGTACGGCACCATCTGGGCCTCCGGCGGTGAGCCCTTCATCGTGCCGCGGAATGCGAAGAACCCCGAGGCGGGCATGGAGCAGCTGCGCATCATGCTCAGCGAGGAGTCCTCCAAGACGTTCACCACCAAGGTGAAGTCGCTGTCCGCCTTCAACGGCGGCACCGAGGGCCTGCAGCTCTCGACGGCCCTCCAGTCGGGCCTGGACGTGCTGAAGGCCGCGGGCGACAACGTGGTCAACCCGAGGCTCCAGGACTGGTACGTGAAGCTCCAGAAGGAGCAGATCGGCGTGTCCGTCCTCGGCGAGATGATGGCCGGCCGTATGACCCCGGCCGAGGCCGTCAAGAAGTGTCAGCAGTACGCGGACGCGGCGGCCAAGGACTCGTCGATCAAGCACTACAAGCACCAGTGAGCACGCGTCACCAGCGGCGGCACCCGCCGGAAGATCGGGGTCGGTAACCATGCAACAAGGTAAGTACCGGTTCATTGTGGGGTTCTTGATACTCCCACTGGCGTTGTACGCAGTCTTCGTCATATGGCCGTTCATTCAGTCGATCTATTACTCGTTCACCGACTGGACCGGCTTGAGCCCGGACTTCAAAATGGTCGGCTTCGACAACTACAGCCGGATGCTCCACGACTCCACTTTCTGGAAGTCGCTGGAACACAGCGTCCTTTTCGTGCTGTTGCTGCCGCTGGTGACGCTCGGCCTCGCGCTGTTCTTCGCCTTCATGCTGAATGTCGGTGGCCGCCGCCGTAAGGGCGCGGCCATCGCGGGCGTACGCGGTTCGGGGTTCTACAAGATCGCGTACTTCTTCCCGCAGGTGCTGTCGATCGCGATCGTCGCCCTGCTCTTCAGGTTCATCTACAACCCCGACGGGGGCATCCTCAACGGCGCCCTGAGCGCGGTCCATCTCGACAGCATCCAGCCGAACTGGCTCGGCGACCCGAAGCTGGCCCTCTGGTGCATCTTCGCGGTCCTGGTCTGGTCGCAGGTCGGCTTCTTCGTGGTGCTCTTCTCCGCCGGTATGGCGTCCATTCCGAAGGACTTCTACGAGGCGGCGCTGCTGGACGGCGCGAGCCGGGTCACGACATTCTTCCGGATCACCCTTCCGCTGCTCTGGGACACCGTGCAGTCGGGCTGGGTGTACATGGGCATCCTGTCCCTCGGGGCCGAGGCGTTCGCCGCCGTGAACATCATGAGTGTGGGCCCCGGCGGCCCCGCCCAGTCCACCACCGTGCTGCCGCTGTTCGTCTACCAGACGGCGTTCCGCGACGGAGCGGCCGGATACGCGACAACGATCGGCGTCGCCCTTCTCGTGCTCACCATGGTGTTCGCCGCCATCGTGATGCGACTGGGCCGGCGCGAGCGGCTGGAGTTCTGATGAAGACCACTGACACCCCTCCGGCCGACCTCACCAAGGAGAGCGAGCCCGCGCCGCCGCCGGCCGCGCCCGTGGCGCCCCCGGAGAAGAAGAGCGGCGGCACCCTCAACGTCTTCTCGCACGGCGTGCTCATCATCTGGGCGGTGCTGGTCGTCGTACCGCTGCTGTGGGCGGTGATGTCCTCCTTCAAGAACGACCACGACATCCTCGCCGAGCCGTGGAAGCTGCCGGACCGGATGCACTTCGAGAACTGGTCCCGCGCCTGGGGCCAGGCGCACATGGGGCAGTACTTCGGGCACACCATCGTGGTCGTCGGCTGTTCGCTCGTCGGCACGCTGCTGCTCGGCTCCATGGCGGCCTATGTGCTGGCGCGCTTCGACTTCCCGGGGAACCGGTTCATCTACTTCCTGTTCGTCGGAGGGATGAGCTTCCCGATCATCCTGGCGCTGGTGCCGTTGTTCTTCGTCATGAACAACATGAGTCTGCTGAACACGACCCAGGGCCTGGTCCTGGTCTACATCGCCTACTCACTGCCGTTCACCGTCTTCTTCCTCACCTCCTTCTTCCGGACGCTGCCGGGAGAAGTGGCCGAGGCGGCCACGCTCGACGGGGCCTCGCACACCAGGACCTTCTTCCAGGTGATGCTGCCGATGGCGAAGCCGGGCCTGATCAGCGTGGGCATCTTCAACTTCCTCGGCCAGTGGAACCAGTACCTGCTGCCCACCGTGCTGAACACCGACCCGAAGCAGCGGGTGCTGGCCCAGGGCCTGGTCGAACTGGCCACCAGCCAGGGATACAAGGGCGACTACTCCGGCCTGTTCGCCGGTCTGGTGATGGCGATGCTGCCGGTCCTCGCGGCGTACATCATCTTCCAGCGACAGGTCGTCGCCGGTCTGACCGCGGGAGCGCTGAAGTAGAGCTTCCCCTTCCGCTCTGCACACCTCTGTTCAGCGCCTCCGTTCAGGACCTCTGTTCAGGACCTCCGTTCAGTATCCGAACCGCCCGACGGCATCCGCTGTCGGGCGGTTCGTCCGTTTCACCCCGGCGGCCGCCCGCTCATCCGTGTCTGCCCACGCTCAAGGTCTTGACGGGAGAGAGGGCCAAAGGGTCAGCTGAGAGTTCACATGTTGGAGATAGGGCGGGGCTCAACACACGCGCCCCGCGCGGGGACGGCCGTCGTGCCGTCCGCCAGTGGCAGGAGTGGATGAGTCGATGGAGACTCCGGGATCGCAGACGTCTCTGCACCGGGCCAACCTCGAGCGGGTCGTGCGCGCGGTGCGTATGGCGGGCTCGCTCACCCAGGCGGAGATCGCCCGCAGCACGGGGCTCTCGGCAGCCACGGTCTCCAATATCGTTCGCGAACTGAAAGAGGGCGGCACGGTCGAGGTCACCCCGACCTCCGCAGGCGGCCGGCGGGCCCGCAGCGTCTCGCTGAGCGGTTCCGCGGGCATCGTGATCGGGGTCGATTTCGGGCACACGCATCTGCGCGTCGCGGTGGGGAACCTCGCCCACCAGGTGCTCGCCGAGGAGTCCGAGCCGCTCGACGTGGACGCCTCGTCCGCGGAGGGCTTCGGCCGGGCCGAGGAGCTGGTCAACCGGCTGATCGAGGCCACCGGTATCGGCGCCGACAAGGTCGTCGGGGTGGGGCTCGGGGTGCCGGGGCCCATCGACGTCGAGTCGGGCACCCTCGGCTCCACATCGATCCTGCCGGGGTGGTCGGGCATCAACCCGAGCGACGAGCTGGCCTCCAGGCTCGGAGTGCCCGTGTACGTCGACAACGACGCCAACCTGGGCGCGCTCGGCGAGCTGGTCTGGGGGAGCGGGCGGGGGGTCAGGGACCTCGCGTACATCAAGGTCGCCAGCGGGGTGGGCGCCGGTCTGGTGATCGACGGGCAGATCTACCGGGGCCCCGGCGGCACCGCGGGCGAGATCGGGCACATCACGCTCGACGAGTCGGGCCCTGTCTGCCGCTGCGGCAACCGGGGGTGCCTGGAGACCTTCACGGCCGCCCGGTACGTCCTGCCCCTCCTGGAGTCCAGCCACGGCACCGGTCTGACCATCGAGCGGGTCGTCCAGCTCGCCCGCGGCGGCGATCCGGGCTGCCGCCGGGTGATCGCGGACGTCGGCCGGCACATCGGCAGCGGTGTGGCCAACCTCTGCAACCTCCTGAACCCCACCCGTGTGGTGCTCGGCGGGGACCTCGCCGAGGCCGGTGAGCTGGTGCTCGGCCCGATCCGGGAGTCGGTCGGCCGGTACGCGATCCCCAGTGCGGCACGGCAGCTGTCGGTGCTCCCCGGGGCGCTCGGCGGCCGGGCCGAGGTGCTGGGCGCGCTGGCGCTCGTCCTCAGTGAAATGGGCGATTCAAGTCTTTTGGACGCGGCACTGCCCACCGGCGCTCCTGCCTTCACTTAGATAACGAATGACACCGTTGCCATCTCGTTAAGGATTTACTCCTTGACGCTGGCCTGGCAGCCGAGTTGACTCCAGGCACCTCGGCCGCAAAGTCGCGGCCTCGTCAGGGAGGTTTCTGAAGTGAACACGCAGATGCGTCGTGCCGCCGTGGCCGTGGCCGTCACCGCGATGGCTGTCTCTCTCGCCGCCTGTGGCAGCGCCAAGGAGTCGGGCGGGAAGGACAAGGCGTCCTCGAACTCCGCCAAGAAGGGCGATGCCCTCAACATCGGTCTGCTCCTGCCGGAGAACCAGACCGCCCGGTACGAGAAGTTCGACAAGCCCCTGATCGAGAAGAAGGTCAAGGAGCTGACGAACGGCAAGGGCAAGGTCACCTACGTCAACGCCAAGCAGCAGGCCGACACCCAGAGCCAGCAGATGGACACCATGGTCACCAACCAGGTGGACGCCATCATCGTGGACGCCGTCGACGCCAAGTCCATAGCCTCCTCGGTCAAGAAGGCCAAGGAGGCCGGCATCCCGGTCGTCGCCTTCGACCGCCTCGCCGAGGGCCCGATCGACTCGTACGTCTCCTTCGACAACCAGACCGTCGGAAAGACGCAGGGCACCGCGCTGCTGAAGGCGCTCGGCACCAAGGCCAAGTCCGGCAAGATCGTCATGATGAACGGCTCCTCCACCGACCCGAACGCCGCCGACTACAAGAAGGGCGCGCACTCCGTCCTCGACGGCAAGGTGAACATCGGCAAGGAGTACGACACCAAGGAGTGGAAGCCGGAGAACGCCAACTCCAACATGGAGGGCGCGATCACCGCCATCGGCAAGAAGAACGTCATCGGCGTTCTCTCCGCCAACGACGGCATGGCCGGCGGCGTCATCACCGCCCTCAAGTCCGCCGGTGTCAGCCCGATCCCGCCGGTCACCGGACAGGACGCCGAGCTCGCCGGTGTGCAGCGCATCGTGGCCGGTACGCAGTACATGAGCGTCTACAAGCCCTACCTCCGGGAGGGCCCGGTCGCGGCCGAGATGGCTGTGGCGCTCGCCAAGGGCCAGAAGCTCGACTCGATCGTCAAGACCAAGGTCGACAGCACCAGCCAGAAGAACATCCCCTCGGTGATCTTCCCGGTCTACTCCCTGACCAAGGCCAACATCAAGGACACCGTCATCAAGGACGGCATCTACACGGTCGGCGACATCTGCACCCCGGCCTACAAGGCCGCGTGCAACAAGATCGGACTGAAGTAATCCCCCTGCCCCGCAAGGGAATTACGCATCACTGAAGCCCGTCCGGCGCCCCGCCCCCCAACCGTCCCGCTGCCGGGGCGGGGCGCCGGATGGTACCCCCCCAGACCACCGCGTCCTCATGGCAGCGCGGTATCCCCGCCGGTCAGGCGGCGAAGGAGATGGTTCAAGTGTCCGCTACGCCCGTGCTGGCGTTGCGTGGGGTCTCCAAGCGATTCGGTGCCGTCCAGGCGCTCACCGATGTGGAGCTTGAGGCTCACGGCGGTGAAGTGCTCGCCCTCGTCGGCGACAACGGAGCCGGAAAGTCCACGCTGGTCAAGACGATCGCAGGCGTGCACCCCATCGATGACGGCGTCATCGAGTGGCAAGGCAAGGCAGTACAGATCAACAAGCCGCACGACGCGCAGAACCTGGGCATCGCGACCGTCTACCAGGACCTCTCGCTCTGCGACAACATCGACGTCGTCGGCAACCTCTACCTCGGCCGTGAGCTGCGCAAGCGCGGTGTCCTCGACGAGGTCGAGATGGAGCGCCGCTCCCGCGAGCTGCTGACCACGCTCTCGATCCGCATCCCCAGCGTGCGCATCCCGATCGCCTCGCTCTCCGGCGGCCAGCGCCAGACCGTGGCCATCGCGCGCTCCATGCTCGGTGAGCCCCAGCTCGTCATCCTCGACGAGCCGACGGCGGCCCTCGGTGTCGAGCAGACCGCGCAGGTGCTCGACCTCGTCGAGCGGCTCCGCGAGCGCGGCCACGCCGTCCTGCTCATCAGCCACAACATGGCCGACGTGAAGGCCGTGGCCGACAAGGTCGCGGTGCTCAGGCTCGGGCGCAACAACGGTGTCTTCGACGTGAAGACCACCTCGCAGGAAGAGATCATCGCCGCCATCACCGGCGCCACGGACAACGCTGTGACCCGTCGTGCGTCGCGCGGTGTGGAGGTTCAGAAGTGAGCATCGACAAGTCCCCTGCCAAGGACGCCGCGCCCGGCGCGGTCGACGCCCCGGCCGCGGCCGCCGAAGCGGTCACCGCTGTCGACCCCCGGCTGGTCGTACGCGAGCAGGGTTTCGCCGGCTATCTGTCGGAGTTCAAGCGCAAGATACGCGCCGGTGAGCTCGGCTCCATCCCGGTGGTCGTCGGCCTGATCGTCATCGCCGCGATCTTCCAGAGCGTGAACTCCCGCTTCCTCACCGCGGGCAACCTGACCGACATCTCCGTCACCATGGTCGGTACGGGCATGATCGCGGTCGGTATCGTCTTCGTCCTGCTGCTCGGTGAGATCGACCTCTCGGTCGGCTCGGTCAGCGGCGTCGCCGGCGCGGCCTTCGCCGTGCTGAACGTCACACACGGGATGAACCAGTGGCTGGCCCTGGTCCTCTCCATCCTCACCGGCACGGTCGCCGGCGCGATCCACGGCTTCTTCTTCGCCCGGATCGGTGTTCCGGCGTTCGCCGTGACCCTGGCAGGTCTGCTGTTCTGGAACGGCTTCATGCTCCAGGTGCTCGGCGACAACGGAACGATCAACCTGCCCGGCGACGGCCCCATCGCCAACATGACCGGCTACTACTTCTCCGACGTGGCGGTGGCCTACGGCTTCGCCCTGCTCGGCGTGGTGGTCTTCTTCCTCACCTCGTTCGTCGACGCCCGGCGCCGTGAGGCCGCGGGTGTGCCCTCCAGGCCGCTCAGCGAGATCCTGCTGCGTACCGCGGTGCTGGCGGTCGTGGGCTTCGCCGTCGCCTTCATCTACAACCAGTACAAGGGTCTGCCGCTCGCCGTCATGATCTTCCTGGTGGTGCTGGTCGGCACGGACTTCCTGCTCCGCCGCACCACGTACGGCCGTAAGGTCTTCGCGCTCGGCGGCAGCGTCGAGGCGTCCCGCCGGGCCGGTATCAACGTCACGCTGATCCGGATCTCGGTCTTCGCCATCGCCGGTACGTTCGCAGCGGTCGGCGGTCTCTTCCTCGCCTCCAAGATCGCCACGGCCAACCAGGGCGCCGGCAGCGGTGACCTGCTGATGAACGCCATCGCGGCGGCCGTCATCGGCGGCACCAGCCTCTTCGGCGGGCGCGGCCGCACCTGGAACGCGCTGCTCGGCGTACTCGTGATCGTGTCGATCCAGTACGGCCTGTCGCTGCAGGGCATCGCCTCGCCGATCCAGTACATGATCACCGGTGGTGTGCTGCTCGCCACGGTCGTCATCGACGCCGTGACCCGCAAGACCCAGAAGTCCGCGGGCCGCGCCTGACCACACGCGGCACGACACCGCACATCGGACGCCCGGCCGGGGGAACTCCCGCGCCGGGCTCCCGTGCGTCCCGGTACGCCGAACGGGTGACGTACGACGCACCGCCCGATGACGACTGCCCCGGATGGAACATTAGACTCGACAGACCCGGCAAAGCTCGATCACAGTTCGAACGCAAGGAGGCACGGGTGCCGCTGCTGACCCGCATCAGGGGACCGCGCGATCTGGACAGGCTGGGCCCGGAGCAGCTGGAACAGCTGGCCGGGGAGATCCGGACCTTCCTCGTCGACGCCGTGTCCAAGACCGGTGGCCATCTCGGCCCGAATCTGGGTGTCGTCGAGCTGACCATCGCCCTGCACCGCGTTTTCGACTCGCCGAAGGACCGGGTGCTCTTCGACACCGGTCACCAGAGCTATGTGCACAAGCTGCTCACCGGCCGCCAGGACTTCTCGAAGCTCAAGGGCAAGGGCGGCCTGTCCGGCTACCCCTCGCGCGCCGAGTCCGACCACGACGTCATCGAGAACTCGCACGCTTCGACCGTCCTCGGCTGGGCCGACGGCCTCGCCAAGGCCAACGAGATCCGCGAGAAGGACGACCACGTCGTCGCGGTGATCGGCGACGGCGCACTGACCGGCGGTATGGCCTGGGAGGCGCTGAACAACATCGCCGCCGCCAAGGACCGCCCGCTGGTGATCGTCGTCAACGACAACGAGCGCTCCTACGCGCCCACCATCGGCGGGATGGCCAATCACCTGGCCACCCTCCGCACGACCGACGGCTACGAGCGCTTCCTGGCCCGTGGCAAGGACCTCCTGGGCCGCACCCCGGTCGTCGGCAAGCCGCTGTACGAGACGCTGCACGGCGCGAAGAAGGGCCTCAAGGACTTCATCGCACCCCAGGGCATGTTCGAGGACCTCGGCCTGAAGTACGTGGGCCCGATCGACGGCCACGACATCGAGGCCCTGGAGTCCGCGCTGGAGCGCGCCAAGGGCTTCGGCGGACCGGTCATCGTGCACTGCATCACCGAGAAGGGCCGCGGATACAAGCCCGCCGAGCAGGACGAGGCCGACCACTTCCACGGGATCGGCCCCATCCACCCCGACACCGGCCTGCCCATCGCGGCCGCGGGCATGGACTGGACGTCGGTCTTCGGCGAGGAGATGGTCAAGCTCGGCCACGAGCGCTCCGATATCGTCGCCATCACCGCGGCCATGCTCCAGCCGCTCGGCCTGGAGAAGTTCGAGAAGGCGTTCCCGGACCGCATCTACGACGTGGGCATCGCCGAGCAGCACGCCGCGGTCTCGGCGGCGGGCCTGGCGACCGGGGGACTGCACCCCGTCTTCGCGGTCTACGCGACCTTCCTCAACCGGGCGTTCGACCAGGTACTGATGGACGTCGCCCTGCACAAGTGCGGTGTCACCTTCGTCCTGGACCGTGCCGGTGTCACCGGCACGGACGGCGCCTCCCACAACGGCATGTGGGACATGTCCATCCTCCAGTGCGTTCCGACGCTGCGCATCGCCGCTCCGCGCGACGCCGAGCAGGTGCGCGCCCAGCTGCGCGAGGCCGTCCAGGTCGAGGACGCGCCGACCGTGGTGCGTTACTCCAAGGGCGTCGTCGGCCCGGCCGTCCCCGCCGTGGGCAGGGTCGGCGGGATGGACGTGCTGCGCGAGGCGGGCACCACGGCGCCCGACGTCCTGCTCGTCTCCGTCGGCGCGCTCGCCCCGATGTGCCTGGAGATCGCCGGACTGCTCAACAAGCAGGGCATCTCCACCACCGTGGTCGACCCGCGCTGGGTCAAGCCCGTCGACGAGGCGCTCGCCCCGCTCGCCGAGCAGCACCGGGTGGTCGTCACCGTCGAGGACAACAGCCGTGCCGGAGGGGTCGGTTCGGCGGTCGCCCAGGCGCTCCGCGACGCCGGGGTCGACGTACCGCTGCGGGACTTCGGTATCCCGCCGCGCTTCCTCGACCACGCGTCGCGCAAGGAGGTCATGGCCGAGATCGGGCTGACGGCGCCGGACATCGCACGCCAGGTCACCGGCCTCGTCGCGAAGATCGACGGCCGGTACGAGAGCCCGTCGGCCGCTTCGGCGGAGCCCGCCCGCGACTGACCCGGACCACCTCCGCGCCCGGCCGCGCGGCACCGGACGAGCCGGCGAGCCTACCTGTACGGGTGGTCCCGCCGGCTCATTCGTGTGAAAGGTCCTCACCTGGGGGTACATCGAACCCACGCGCTCCAATCATGGCGAGGACTACAAGCGTGGAGGTACACCCGTGAGCACCAGTCTCTTCCGGACGAAATCCGTGGAGCAGTCGATCCGGGACACGGAGGAACCGGAGCACGCACTCAGGAAATCCCTGTCCGCACTGGATCTGACGGTCTTCGGTATCGGGGTCGTCATCGGTACCGGGATCTTCGTCCTGACCGGTCTGATCGCCAAACAGACCGCCGGCCCGTCCGTGGCCCTGGCCTTCGTGGTCGCGGGTGTCGTCTGCGCCCTCGCGGCGCTCTGCTATGCCGAGTTCGCTTCGACAGTGCCCGTCGCCGGCTCCGCCTACACCTTCTCGTACGCATCGCTCGGTGAAGTGCCGGCCTGGATCATCGGCTGGGACCTGGTCCTCGAACTCGCCCTGGGCTGCGCGGTGGTGGCGGTCGGCTGGTCCGGATATGTGCGTTCGCTGATGGACACGGCCGGAATCGGCATGCCGCAGGCACTCTCCGGGACGCAGAACGGAAAGTTCGGCTTCGACCTGCTGGCCGCCCTGCTGGTCCTGGTGCTGACCGGGATCCTGGTCCTCGGCATGAAGCTGTCCTCGCGCGTGACGACCGTCATCGTGGCCGTGAAGGTCACCGTCGTCCTGCTGGTGATCATCGTGGGCGCGTTCTACATCACCGGGTCGAACTACCACCCCTTCATCCCGCACTCCGTGCCCGGCTCGGCCGGCGGCAGCCTCAAGGACCCGCTCGTACAGCTCTTCGGCTTCGCGCCCGGCGCCTTCGGTGTGATGGGCATCTTCACCGCGGCCGCCGTCGTGTTCTTCGCCTTCATCGGCTTCGACATCGTCGCCACAGCGGCGGAGGAGACCCGCAACCCGCAGCGCGACGTGCCGCGCGGCATCCTCGGCTCGCTGGCGGTCTGCACCGTGCTGTACGTGGCGGTCTCCATCGTCGTCACCGGTATGCAGAAGTACACCCAGCTCTCCACGGACGCCCCGCTCGCCGACGCCTTCAAGTCGGTGGGCCACCCCTTCTGGGCGGGCGTGATCAGCTTCGGCGCGGCCGTCGGCCTCACCTCCGTCTGTATGATCCTGCTGCTCGGCCAGAGCCGGGTCTTCTTCGCCATGAGCCGTGACGGGCTGCTGCCCCAGGTCTTCTCACGGGTGCACCCCAAGTTCGGTACGCCCTACCGCTCCACGATCCTGCTCGGCCTGATCGTGGCCCTGGTGGCGGGCTTCACCTCGATCAGCGAACTCGCCGAACTGGTCAACATCGGGACGCTGTTCGCCTTCATCCTGGTCGCCGTCGGCGTCATCATCCTGCGCAAGAAGCGCCCCGACCTGCCGCGCGCCTTCCGGACCCCGCTGGTCCCGCTGGTGCCCGTCGTCTCGGCGCTCGCCTCGCTGTGGCTGATGCTCAACCTGCCGGCCGAGACCTGGATCAGGTTCGGGATCTGGATGGTCATCGGCGGTGTGGTGTATGTCTGGTACGGGCGCAAGCACAGCCGGATGGCCGAGCCGGAGCCGAAGTAGCCGTGCCCGGTGCCCGGGCTGCGGCCGGCTCGGGCACCCACCGCTCTCACCAGCCGGAATGTTATTCTCAGCGGTACCGTTCGACCGGCTGAGGGAAGGCTGGC
The DNA here is from genome assembly GCF_010548145.1 of Streptomyces sp. SID10853. Taxonomy (GTDB): domain Bacteria; phylum Actinomycetota; class Actinomycetes; order Streptomycetales; family Streptomycetaceae; genus Streptomyces. The sequence continues at coordinate 17,701 of NZ_JAAGLN010000008.1, read as the reverse complement.
AGCCAGCCATGTCGTCGCATTCCGCACAGGCCGCAGGTCCGGCCACGAGCTGCTGGCTGCTGCGGGGCAACGACGGCAGCCTCAGTGCCTACGCCCCGGCGGAGGGCGGTCTGCTCCGCTGGACCGAACAGCGGCCCGGCGGGCCCGACTGGACGGATCCGCAGTTCATCGAGGCCCCCGGCCTCACCCACGCCACCCTCGCCCAGGGCCAGGACCGCTACGTCCATCTGGTCACCAGGCGTACCACCGCCCGTGGCGTCGAGCTGATGCACGCGACGCAGTACCAGACGGGCCGGCCGTTCGGCCCCTGGCACTCCCTCGGCAACCCGCACAAGGACGAGAACCGCGCCCGCGCGATCGGGGCCCCGGCGGCCGTGGTCGCCGACGACGGGCGCGTCCATGTCTTCGTACGCAACGCGGGCGGGGGAGTCAGCCTCCGCAGACAGGGCAAGTCCGGCAAGTGGGAGGGGTGGAAGGACCTGAAGGGCAGTCACGTCCCGGAAGCGATGCCCGCCGCGGTCGCCGTCGGCAGCCGGGTCGAGCTGCTCGCCCCGGCCGGGAAGCAGCTGTCACGCTGGTGCCAGGAGGAGCCCGGCGGCGACTTCGCCGAAGCGGAGCCCTTCGCCGCCACGGCCGCCGCCGGATCCGTCACCGGCCTGTGCACCGCGGACGGCCGCGCCACGTACTACGGCTGCGCCTCGGACGGCGCCGGGGTGACCGCGCACCGCACGGGAGGCCCGGCCCTGGAGCTCGGCGGGGCGCCCGACGGGGGGCCGGTGGCGGTGCTGCGTACCCCCATAGAGGGTTTCGACTGCACGGTCCTCGCCTACCGCGCGAGCAACGGCCGCCCCGCCATCGCCGCGTGCCCCACCGAGGGCGAGGCGGACGGTCTGTGGTGGACGGAGACCGGCGAGCCGTCCCTGGGCGCGCCGGCGCTCGCCGTGGACGCCGAGGGCCGGGTGGTGCTCGGCGCCATCGCTGTTGACGGCACGCTGCGGGTGGCACGCCAGAAGGCGGAACCGGGTCTCGCGCTCGCGGCGTGGACCCGGGCGTGAGCGGCCGCCCCGGGCTGGGCGTGAGCGGCCGTCCCGGGCTCTGAGCGGCCCCGGGCTCTGAGCCGCCCTGGGCTCTGAACAGCCGCCCCGGGTTCTGAGCGGCCGCCCCGGTTCTGGGCGGCAGCAGCCCCGGAGGCCGGGCCGCGACGGTCAACCGCCGTGTGCCGGGGACTTCTTCGCCGCATCGGGGACCTCGGTGTCCGTGCGGATCGCCTTCCACAACTGGGTGGCCTGCGGCTCGGCCGCCACCACGCGGTTGGGGTCGGTCTTGTCGTACGCCACCGGGAGCATGATCGTCTCCATGGTGTCCGGGTTGACGCCCTTCATGCTGCGGGCGAACTCGGCGAGCGAGGTGAGCGAGGCCAGATCCGAGTCGGTGGTCAGGGACTTGGTCGCGGAGTTGGCGATCTTGTACGTCTTGGAGGGGCTGCTCAGCATGTCCTGCTTCTGCACCTCGCTCAACAGGTCGAGCAGGAACTGCTGCTGGAGCCCGATCCTGCCCAGGTCGCTGCCGTCCCCTATGCCGTGCCTGGTCCGTACGAACTCCAGGGACTGGGTGCCGTTCAGCTTCTGCGGACCCGCCTTGAGGCTGAGGCCGCCCGCTCCGTCGTGGATGTCCTGCGGGACGTCGACGGTCACCCCGCCCATCGCGTCCACGAGTCCCTTGAAACCGGCGAAGTCGATCTCCATGTAGTGGTCGATCCGTACATGGGACATCTGCTCCACGGTCTTCACCACACAGGCCGGACCGACCTGCGAGTAGACCGAGTTGAACATCACCCGGTGCGCGGCGGGCATCGACGAGCCGTCCGGCTTGGCGCACTCGGGCCGGGTCACCAGGGTGTCCCGCGGGATACTGACCGCGGTCGCCCTGCTGCGCCCCTCGGGCACATGGATCACCAGCGCGGTGTCGGAGCGGGCCCCGCTGACGTTGCCGCCCGCGATCCTCCCGTTCTCCCCGGCCCGTGAGTCGGACCCCAGGACCAGCAGGTTCTGCCCGGTGGTGGGCAGCTTCTCCGGACGGTCCTTGCCGAGCGACTTGTTGATGTCGACGCCCTTGATGTTGCCGTTCAGGCTGCTGTACAGCCACCATGCGGTCCCGCCCGCGGCGAGGACCAGCACCAGGAGTACGAGCAGAGCGATGCGGAGCCCACGACGGCGCTGCCGGGGGGCCTTGCGTGAGTGGGGCGGGGTGGTGGTGGCCTCAGTCATGCCGTGGTTGTCCTCTGATCCCGGGAATCGGCGGTTGTGGCGGAGTGACGACCGCGTCTGGCATGGGGGGACTGGCGATCGGTCGGGTGCGACGGCGCGAAAAAGGGGGGACGTCGTTGCCGCCGGTTTCGATTGGCACCAGAGCATATAGGCAAATGTGTGCGTCCTGTGTGTGTCTGTCGTGCTGGTGTGCGCCAAGGGGGATCCGCCGCGGCGCTGCTCGTTGCGGCCGCGCCCGCCGGGGCCGCGGCACCGAGCAGCGCCGTACCGCCGCCGCCGCTTGCGCCGCGCTCCGGGCCGCTGCTGAACCAGCGGGAACCGGTCCGGATCCTCTACAGGCCGCACCCGTTGACGGGCAAGCGGTGGTGGAGGTCTACGGCCTCCGGCACAAGGCCAGGGTGGTGCTCGCTCGGCCACCGAAGGAGACCTGCGAGGAACGGCAGCCCCATCGGCACGACACGTTCTGGGCCGCAGGCGGTGACAGCCACCCGGTGGTCACCGGGTAACTTCCCTCCCTCTACTGCTTCAGCTCGGCGACGGCTGCTTTCCTCCGGGGTCCCGGCTCTGCCGGTCGGGCAACTGCCCCTTGGCAGACACTCGTACGTATCCCACGAGGCCGCTGGGCCCAGCACCCGTATCCGGTCGGTGACGACGTCAGCCCATGTGCCAGCGGCACCGTCCGCACCGTTTCCGTTCGGAACGACACAGACCGTTGCAGTACTAGCGTCTCGTGGTGCGGCCGTCGTACTCCTCACGGGCGGCGAGGACTTCCTCGATGTGCCGTACCGACCACTCCGTGAGCGCCCTCAGGGGATCGCGCAGCGTCTGGCCGAGCGGGGTCAACTCGTACTCCACGCGGGCCGGGACCTCCGGGTACACCGTCCGCAGGACCAGTCCGTCGCGTTCGAGGGTGCGCAGCGTCCGGGTGAGCATCTTCTCGCTCACTCCCGCCAGCCGGTGCCGCAGTTGGGTGGACCGGCACGCTCCGTGCTTGCCGAGTTCGCCCAGTACGAGAACCGCCCACTTGCTGCCGATCTGGTCGAGCACGTCACGCGAGGGGCAGCCGCGCGCGTACGGGTCCCATGACGGTATGGGCTCGATCACATCCTCAGCGGTCGCCACTGTGCTCACCTCGATGCTTTCGTCCGGGTGGTCACCTTACCTGGAAGTGGTCCCTTACCAAAGGAGAGTGACCAGGTCATCCTGGGGTTCGTGCCGCGGGAGGTCCGCGGCAGGAAGGGGGGCCTCCATGTCGATGGTTGTCGCCGGCGCCGGCCTGCCCGCCGAGCCGGCGCACGTCCCCTTTCCCCACTTGTCCACGTCCCTCCGGTTCCCCAGGGAAAGGTCCTGCACGATGTCCACCCGCACCACCGCGCACTCCGCTTGGCGGCGCGCGCTCCTCGCCCTCATCGCGACGTCCGCCACCCTGGCGGCTCCCACGCTTCCCGCCGTCGCCGCTCCCGCCCATACCCCGCCCGCCCATAACCGTGAGGGCGACGGCCGCACGATCACGGTCAACGGCAGCCGGGCCTTCCCGGAGAGCGTCGCGGCCGACCGCCACTACGTCTACACCGCCAGCATCGCCGACGGCACCGTCTATCGTGGGCGCCCCGGGGCGAAGACGCTCAACCCCTTTCTGCCGGGCGGCCAGGACGGCCGTACCCAGGCCACCGGGATCAAGACGACCGGCAACCGCCTGCTGGTCGCCGGTGCCTTCACCGGGCGTTTCTTCGTCTACACGAACACCGGGAAACTCGTCTCCTCCTACACCGTCGCCGACACGGGCGAGCCGACCCTCGTCAACGACGCGACTGTCACCCCCGACGGGGACGTCTACATCACCGACTCCTTCCGCGCCGTCGTCTACCGGATCCCGGCCGCCGAGGTGAACGCCCCCGCCACCGGCGCCCATCGGGCCCTGGAGGTGGCCTACCGCCTGCCGGACTACGTGGCCGGCCAGTCCAACGGCAACGGCATCGTCACCACCCCCGACGGCAAGTCGTTGATCATCGGCTACTGGTACAGCGGCGCGCTCTACCGGCTCACCCTCGCCACCGGCGAGATCCACAAGATCGCCGCACCAGCCCTGGCCGGCGCCGACGGGATAACACGGCAAGGGAACACCTTGTACGTCGCCCGTTCCGTGAACAACGAGGTCGACGTCGTGCGGCTGTCCGGCGACGCCACCCGGGCCGACGTCCTCTCCGCCCGCACCTTCCCCGGGGCCGACACCACCACCGGCGTCGCCGTGCGCCAGGACCAGCTGCTGGTGACCAACTCCCAGATGGACACCTTCCTTTACGGCGATCCGCTGACCAGCCCGGTCTTCACCCTCGAAAGCCTGCCGCTGCGCTGACCCCGCACCATCGGTCCGGTGCTGTGCTCGCGGGTGGGCCGTTCCACGGCCCGGTCGGAGATCAGTCCGCTGATCGCTCGCCGGTCCGGGCGAAGGCGTCGCGGCGTCCGGTGCACCGGCGCATCGGGGCCCACTGCCGTGGGCCGGCGTTGGCGTGCCCGACGCAGACGCGGGCTGAGGACTGCAGGGGCTGTTGTGCGGCGTTTACTGCCCTTGCCGTGCGGTGCGCGCCAATGCGTCAGGCGACGCAAATCCCCGGCACGGCCTGCGCTCGGAACAGGTGCGGGGTGGCGACGAGGCTGGCCGGGTAGAGCTCGCGAGCGGCCGCGCGCACGCTGTCGTCGAGCCGGGCCGCACGGTAGTGGTCCGTCGACTCCCAGACGGCGTGATTGAGGAACGTGCTGCTGCCTGCGATACCGCGGTACAACTGGGTGAAGATGAAGCCCGGTTGGTTCTTCAGAGCGGCCGCGTCGGTGGACCAGGCCAGCAGCAGCTGGTCGACATCTTCGGGGGCGACGGACAGGACGTTGACGAGGATGACCGGTCCGCCCTCCTCGTTGAGCTGGTCAGCGAGGGCAACGCGGGCGTCCAACTCGTGGAATTTCGGCATGATGGCTCTCTTTCGGAGACTGGCGGGGTGATCCGGCGCTCGGTTCAGGCCGCGATGCAGGCTGCCGCGCGGTCTGTGACCCAGGTCGGTCTCGGCAGGCCGACGGCCTCGATGCCGAGGACGCCGCTCCCGGCGGCCTGTTCGACGACCCACCGAGCCGTGGGCCTGCCCGCACGGTTCGGCCGGGTGCCGGCGATCGGGACCTGGACGAGGGGAGGGTCGGTCAACGGCTCGGTGCTGACAGATCCGGCAACTTCCCGTTCACCGTGATCTCCTCGACCAACAGCGGGTTGACGTGCTCGGCATCGAGCCCGCCACTGCCGTAGGGGCGTGTGACGATCTCCAGCTCATGACCGCTGGGGTCGTTGAAGTAGACGCCGCGGCCGTCGTCGAGGCGGTTGATGTGCCCCGCGTCCTGATGCCGGGGGTCAGCCCAGTACTCCAGGCCCCGCTCCTGAACCCGGGCGAAGATCACATCGAACTCCGCCTCGCTGACCAGGAAGGCGTAGTGCTGCGCCGTGATGTCGCGGTCGGTGCTCATGAAATCGAAGGTGACGTCAGGGCTCACGCGCACCATCACGAAGTGGCCCAGCTGCACCGGAAGCCCGAAGCCCATCATGTCGGCCAGAAAACGGGCGGAGGCCCCTGCGTCGCGGGACCGGACGATCTGGTGGTTCAAAACGCTCATGCACCGAGTGTTCGCCACGCAACGGAGAAAGCTCCAGGAAGGCGACTGGAACTTGCCAATAACTCCCATGTGATCCGCCCAGATGAACGAAACTTCTGTGATGGATGTTGTAGATCAGCAGATCCTCCAATGCCTCATGCTCGACGGGCGAGCCCCGATGAGACGAATCGCCGAGGTGGTGGGGGTATCGGAGCAGACCGTGACCCGCCGCTACCGCACCATGCGCGAGGCAGGTGTGCTCCGCGTCCTGGTCAGCGAGGCGGCCGCCTCCGCCAGACATCCGCTCTGGCTGCTGCGGTTGCAGTGCCGCCCCGCTGCCGCCGCACGCCTCGGCAATGCGCTGGCCGCACGCAACGATGTCTTTTGGGTCGCTCTGCACTCCGGCGGCGCGGAGCTGATGTGCACCACGAGCCTGCCCGCCGATACTGCGGGAGGCACGGGAGTGCTGCCCCGGATCTCGCATACATCAGAAGTGCTCTCGTTCACCACCCACCTGGTGCTGCACTCGTACTCCGGCGGCCCTGCCGAATGGTCGGGCTTCGAGGAACCGCTGGGGGAGGACGCGAAACGAGATCTTCTTCAGGGCTGCGATCCACGCCGACGGAAGGCGACGTACAGTCCGGTCCTCCCCGGAGACCGCCCGCTGTTGGAGGAACTGAGCAAGGACGGCAGAGCCACCGCGTCAGCACTGGCCCGCACCCTCGACTGGCCGCTCTCGCGCGTCAGAGGCCGTCTCCAGGCGCTACTGGACAGTGGCGCGGTCACAGTGGACGTGGACGTGATGCTGGAAGCGTTCGGCTACCACACCTCGGCCACGCTGCTCCTCCATGTCTCACCGGACCGGATCGTCGCGGTCTGCGAAACGCTCTCCGCTGATCGACAGACCAGTTGGGTCGCCGCGGTCACGGGCGCCGCGAACATCGTGGCCGCGGTGACCTGCCGCGACAGCACCGAACTCTTCAGCTATGTCACTGAGCAGTTGGGCAGCCTCCCCGGAGTGGCCCATGTCGAGATCGTCCCGTTGCTCAGCAGGCTCAAGCAGGCCGCCACCCGAGTGACGGGCGGCCGCCTGGTGTGAGCACGTCGGACCTCACTGGTCGGGAGCGAACTCTGACCGACCGACCACCATGCCGTGCTACGGGCCGCCCCGCGGCGAGATACCCACCGGCCTGGCCGCCCTCCGGCAGGCCGTCGGCTCCCCACTCCCACGAACCCGGGGAAAGACCATCGTGTCCCACCACCATTCCCCCTCCTCAACGGCGAGTGCCCGCCCCGGGATCACCGGGACGGGCACACGCGCGAGGGGCTCCGGTGGTCCGGAGCGGCCCGGGTCAGGCAGGGATGCTCGCGACACCGCGGGCGAGGAACGGCTTGCCGTTCACCCGCGTCGACACGCCCTCACGGTCCAGGTACGGCGTGATGCCGCCCAGGTGGAAGGGCCAGCCGGCGCCGGTGATCAGGCAGAGGTCGATGTCCTGGGCCTCGGCCACGACACCCTCCTCCAGCATCAGACCGATCTCCTGCGCCACCGCGTCCAGGACACGGTCGCGGGTCTGCTCCTCGGAGAGCACCGACGTGCCCTGCTTGAGGAGTGCGGCGACCTCCGGGTCCAGCTCGGGCTTGCCCGACTCGTAGACGTAGAAGCCGCGCTTGCCCGCCTTGACGACGGCGGCCAGGTTCTCCGAGACGGTGAAGCGCTCGGGGAAGGCGCGGTGCAGGGTCTCCGAGACGTGCAGACCGATGGCGGGGCCGACCAGTTCGAGCAGCACCAGCGGCGACATCGGAAGGCCGAGCGGCTCGACGGCCCTCTCGGCGACCTCGACCGGGGTGCCCTCGTCGATGACGTTCTGGATCTCGCCCATGAAGCGGGTGAGGATGCGGTTGACGACGAACGCCGGGGCGTCCTTCACCAGGACCGCGGTCTTCTTCAGCTTCCGCGCCACACCGAACGCGGTGGCCAGCGAGGCGTCGTCGGTCTGCTCGCCGCGGACGATCTCCAGGAGCGGCAGGATCGCGACCGGGTTGAAGAAGTGGAAGCCGACGACCCGCTCGGGGTGCTTCAGCTTCGACGCCATCTCGGAGACCGAGAGCGAGGAGGTGTTGGTGGCGAGGATCGCGTGCGCCGGGGCGACCGCCTCGACCTCCGCGAACACCTGCTGCTTGACGCCGATCTCCTCGAAGACCGCCTCGATGATGAAGTCGGCGTCCGCGAAGCCCTCGGCCTTGTCGAGCACACCGCTCACCAGGGCCTTGAGGCGGTTGGCCTTGTCCTGGTTGATACGGGACTTCAGCAGCAGCTTGTCGATCTCGGCGTGCACATAGCCCACACCCTTGTCGACACGCTCCTGGTCGATGTCGGTGAGCACCACCGGCACTTCGAGGCGGCGCAGGAAGAGCAGCGCCAGCTGCGAGGCCATCAGGCCGGCGCCGACGACGCCGACCTTGGTGACCGGGCGAGCCAGGTTCTTGTCCGGGGCGCCGGCCGGGCGCTTGGCGCGCTTCTGGACCAGGTTGAACGCGTAGATGCCGCTGCGCAGTTCGCCGCCCATGATCAGGTCGGCGAGGGCCTGGTCCTCCGAGGCGAAGCCCCGGTCCAGGTCGCCGTCCTTGGCGGCGGCGATGATGTCAAGGGCGCGGTAGGCGGCCGGGGCCGCGCCGTGCACCTTGGAGTCGGCGATGGCCCTGCCGCGCTCGACGGCCTGGTCCCAGGCGTCGCCGCGGTCGATCTCCGGGCGTACGACCTCGATCTCGCCGCGCAGGACCGCGGAGGTCCAGATCAGCGACTGCTCCAGGAAGTCGGCGCCCTCGAAGATCGCGTCGGCGATCCCCAGCTCGTGGACCTGCTTGCCCTTCAACTGCCGGTTCTGGTTCAGCGAGTTCTCGATGATGACCGAGACCGCGCGGTCCGCGCCGATCAGATTGGGCAGCAGCGCACAGCCGCCCCAGCCGGGTACCAGACCGAGGAAGACCTCGGGGAGCGAGAAGGCGGGCAGCGACTTGGTCACCGTGCGGTAGGCGCAGTGCAGACCGACCTCGACGCCACCGCCCATCGCCGCGCCGTTGTAGTACGCGAAGGTGGGGACGGCCAGCGTGGACAGCCGCTTGAAGACGTCGTGGCCGCCCTTGCCGATGGCGAGCGCGTCCGAGTGGTTCTTCAGCAGCTCGACACCCTTGAGGTCGGCGCCGACCGCGAAGATGAACGGCTTGCCCGTGATGCCGATACCGACGATCGCACCGTCGGCGGCCTCTTTCTCGACCTGGTCGATGGCGGCGTCGAGGTTCGCCAGCGACTGCGGGCCGAAGGTGGTCGGCTTGGTGTGGTCCAGGCCGTTGTCGAGCGTGATGAGCGCGAACCTGCCCGCGCCGCCCGGCAGTTCGAGGTGGCGTACGTGTGCCTGGGTGACGACCTCGCCGGGGAACAGCTCGGCCGCGCCCTTCAGGAGATCGGAGGTGGTGGTGCTCACTTGGTGCCTCCGGCGGTGGTGTCGAAGTGGGGGTTCTCCCAGATGACCGATGCGCCCATACCGAAGCCGACACACATGGTGGTCAGGCCGTAGCGGACCTCGGGCTGCTCCTCGAACTGCCGCGCCAGCTGCGTCATCAGCCGCACACCGGACGAGGCGAGGGGGTGACCGAAGGCGATGGCGCCGCCGTACTGGTTGACCCGCGCGTCGTCGTCGGCGATGCCGTAGTGCTCCAGGAAGGCGAGCACCTGGACGGCGAACGCCTCATTGATCTCGAAGAGGCCGATGTCGTCGATGGAGAGGCCGGCCTTGGCGAGGGCCTTCTCGGTCGACGGGATCGGGCCGTACCCCATGACCTCGGGCTCGACACCCGCGTACGCGTACGACACCAGACGCATCCTGACCGGCAGCCCGAGCTCGCGCGCGGTCTCCTCGGACGCGAGCAGCGAGGCGGTGGCGCCGTCGTTGAGCCCCGCGGCGTTGCCGGCGGTGACCCGGCCGTGCGCACGGAACGGCGTCTTGAGACCGGCGAGCGACTCCAGGCTGGTGCCCGGACGCATCGGCTCGTCGGCGGTGGCCAGGCCCCAGCCGGTCTCGCCGGCCTCGGGGTTGGTACGGCGCACCGACACGGGCACCAGGTCCTGCTGGATCTTGCCGTTGGCGTACGCCTTGGCGGCCTTCTCCTGCGAGCGCACCGCGTACTCGTCGGTGCGCTGCTTGGTGATGGTCGGGTAGCGGTCGTGCAGGTTCTCCGCGGTCATGCCCATGAAGAGGGCGGACTCGTCGACCAGCTTCTCGGAGACGAACCGCGGGTTCGGGTCGACGCCCTCGCCCATCGGGTGGCGTCCCATGTGCTCGACGCCGCCCGCGAGGACGATGTCGTACGCGCCGAAGGCGATCGATCCTGCGGTCGCGGTCACGGCGGTCATGGCGCCCGCGCACATGCGGTCGACGGAGAAGCCGGGCACGGACTGCGGCAGCCCGGCCAGGATGCCCGCGGTGCGCCCGAGGGTCAGCCCCTGGTCGCCGATCTGCGTGGTGGCCGCGATGGCCACCTCGTCGATCTTCGCGGGGTCGAGATCCGGGTTGCGGCGCAGCAGCTCCCGGATCGCCTTCACGACGAGATCGTCGGCGCGGGTCTCGTGGTAGATGCCCTTCGGGCCCGCTTTGCCGAACGGGGTGCGGACGCCGTCGACGAAGACGACGTCCCGGATGGTACGAGGCACGATGGCTCTCCTCCAGGGTGCGGGATGGCACTGCTGCTGCGGGCACGCCGGGGCGCGCTGCACAAGGCCATGCTACCCACGGGTAACCATGCTGCCCAGTCCTTGGGGCGGGAGCGTCGAAGGTCACACGCCGGACGGAGCAGTGAAGGAGCCCCCGGCGTCGCCGACGGCCAGGTCCAGGACCTGGGTGTTCTGGAATTCGGCCAGAAATAGCGGTTACCCGGTCTTCTCCGAGCCGGAGAGATCGGGCAGTCCGCTCTACTTGTCCGGAGTTGGGCAGTCGAAGCCCCGCGGGCACGGGTCGTGTCCGCCGATGTCCGGCCCTTCGGCGTGCGCGTGGTCCACCGGCTGCCGGACGTACCGGACGCAGGGGGTGGTGATGTCCGGGTCCGCGGCGGCCTCGCCGCAGACCCGGGGCGTCAGCTCTGGGCGGGCGGGTCCTGGACCGCGGCGGTCAGCAGTGGGGCGACCTGCTCGATCTGCCAGTTCCGCGCGCCGAGCCCGGCGAGGACCGCCGAGACCTTCTCCACCGTCCGCTCGCGCGGCGGCTCCCAGCACACCCGGCGCACCGTGTCCGGGGTCATCAGATTCTCCTGCGGCATGTTCAGTTCATCGGCGAGGGCCGACACGGCCGCCCGCGCCGCGGAGAGCCGGGCCGCGGCCGCCGGGTCCTTGTCGGCCCAGGCGCGCGGCGGCGGCGGTCCCGCCACCTGCCGGCCCGGCTGCGGAAGCGCGGCGTCCGGGAGCGCCTTGGCCCGGTCGACGGCGGCCTGCCACTGTTCCAGCTGGCGCTTGCCCATACGGTGGCCGAAACCGGGCAGCGCGGTGAGCTCCTGGAGATTCACCGGGAGGCCGAGGGCCGCCTCGACGATGGCACCGTCGCCGAGGACCTTCCCGGGGGAGACGTCGCGCCGCTGCGCCACCGCGTCCCGGGTGGTCCACAGCTCCCGTACGACCGCCATCTGACGGCGCCTGCGGACCTTGTGCATCCCCGACGTGCGGCGCCAGGGGTCCTTGCGCGGCGGGGCGGGCGGCGCCGACGCGATGGCGTCGAACTCCTCCATCGCCCAGCCCAGCTTCCCCTGCCGGTCCAGCTCCTCCTCCAGGGCGTCCCGGAGGTCCACCAGCAGCTCCACGTCGAGCGCGGCATAGCGCAGCCAGGGCTCGGGCAGCGGCCGGGTCGACCAGTCGACCGCCGAGTGGCCCTTCTCCAGTGTGAAGCCGAGCACGCTCTCGACCATCGCGCCGAGGCCGACCCGCGGGAAGCCCGCCAGGCGCCCGGCCAGCTCGGTGTCGAAGATCCGGCTGGGAATCATGCCTATTTCCCGCAGGCAGGGGAGGTCCTGCGTGGCGGCGTGCAGCACCCACTCGGCGTCGGCGATGGCCGCGCCGAGGGCGGAGAGGTCGGGGCAGCCGACCGGGTCGACGAGCGCGCTGCCCGCGCCCTCGCGGCGCAGCTGCACCAGATAGGCGCGCTGGCCGTACCGGTAGCCGGACGCGCGCTCGGCGTCGACGGCGACAGGCCCGGTCCCCGCGGCGAACGCCGCGACGACATCGGCCAGTGCCTCATCGGTGGCAACCACCGGCGGAATGCCCTCGCGGGGCTCCAGCAAGGGGATCGGCGCCTGTTCGACGTCGGCCGGGGGAGCGCCCCCGGTGGTTCGCAGTGCTGTCTCTGCTGCGGTCTCTTGAGCGTCGGTCACCCGTCAAGGGTATCGGTGAACACACAGCACCCGCCGACGTAACGCTGCGTCGACGGGTGCCGAGGGGGCTGAAACCAGTCAGTGCCGTGTCACGGGCCGCCCTGCCGGGCGGACCGGGTCAGTGGATGATTCCGGTACGGAGTGCCACCGCGACCATCCCGGCCCTGTCGCCCGTGCCGAGCTTGCGCGCGATGCGGGCGAGGTGGCTCTTGACGGTGAGGGCCGAGAGCCCCATGGAGACGCCGATGGCCTTGTTGGACTGGCCTTCGGCGACCAGGCGCAGCACCTCGACCTCACGGCCGGAGAGCTCGCGGTAGCCGCCCGGGTGGCTCGGGGTACCCGGGGGGCGGCGCTGCATCCGGGCGGCGCCGATGGGGGCGGCACCGGGCCGGGTGGGATGGCCGATGTTGTTGCGGGTGCCGGTGACGACATAGCCCTTGACGCCGCCCGCGAGGGCGTTGCGCACGGCGCCGATGTCGTCGGCGGCGGACAGTGCCAGACCGTTGGGCCAGCCTGCGGCCCGGGTCTCGGACAGCAGGGTCAGCCCGGAACCGTCGGGCAGGTGGACGTCGGCCACGCAGATGTCACGTGGTTTGCCGACGCGGGGACGGGCCTCCGCGATGGACGATGCCTCGATGACGTCACGTACTCCAAGGGCCCACAGATGGCGGGTGACGGTGGAGCGGACGCGTGGGTCGGCCACGACGACCATGGCCGTCGGCTTGTTCGGGCGGTAGGCGACCAGGCTTGCGGGCTGCTCAAGGAGAACGGACACCAGGCCTCCTGGGAAGGTGCGGAACGAGTGCCGGCCGGGGGAAGAGCCGGGGGCGAACCGTGCTTGAAGGGTCACAGACTTCTTCGGCAGCAAACCCGCTTGCCTTTAGAGAATGATCACGAATTAGTGAGTAACAATTCGGGCAAATCGGATGCCTGACCGATCATTCGAAAGATGCCCGCGTCCGCGAAGTCGCTGTTCGTGCGGGGGTTGCGTCGATCGGCGCGTCACGCGGCGCGCGGACCGGGGCCTCGGGTAGTGCGCGGGCGTACGCGGGGGAGTGGTTGCCGGAGCGACGGTCCGTGCGCCACCGCGCGACCACCCGTCCGCCTGTGCCCGTGTGTGCCGGTGCATGTATCAGTGCGTGTCAGCGCGTACGCCAGGGTGCGGGCGTGTGTGGGTGGGTGTCAGGACGTGCGGGTGCGGGTCAGTGCGTGCGCGGTCCGCGCCGCTGCGGCAGCGAGACCACTCCGGCGTCCGGGGGCCCGACCGGCGGCAGTCCGGCGATCTGGCACAGCAGATCGCACCAGGCGGCCAGATGCGCCCCGGCGTCCGGCACCCCGCCCAGGCCCTCGCGCGGGGTCCAGGACGCCCGGATCTCGATCTGGGTGGCCGGCTTGCGCTCCGCGAGACCGCCGAAATAGTGCGACCCGGCGCGGGTGACGGTGCCGCTGGCCTCCCCGTACGACAGTCCTCGCCCCTGCAGCGCCCCGGTCAGCCACGACCAGCAGACCTCGGGCAGCAGCGGGTCGGCGGCCATCTCGGGTTCCAGCTCCGCCCGGACGAGGGTCACCAGCCGGAAGGAGCCCTGCCAGGCGTCGTGCCCGGCCGGGTCGTGCAGCAGGACGAGCCTGCCGTCGGCCAGGTCGTTGTCGTTCTCGACGACCGCGGCCTCCAGCGCGTACGCGTACGGCGCGAGCTTGCGCGGCGGCTTGGTCGGGTCGATCTCCATCTCCGGACGCAGGCGCGCCGACTGCAGGGCGTCGACCGCCTGCCTGAAGGCGGGCGGGACGGTGTCCGTCTCCGTGCTGTTCATTTCGTCAGCGCCATCTGAAAATCGTCCTTGAGCCGCAGCCATGCCGGGAAGACTAGGCGGAACGAGGCAGTTGCGGGGGGAAGGACACCCTGCCGGGGGCAACCGCTTCCCCCGCTCATGCGAAACTTCTCGGCGTGAGTGCCAACGACCGCCCCATGGGCGCCCAGAACCCCCCGGCCGACTCGGTCTTCCTCAAGGCGTGCAGGCGTGAGCCGGTGCCCTACACCCCTGTCTGGTTCATGCGGCAGGCCGGGCGCTCACTCCCCGAGTACCTGAAGGTGCGGGAGGGGACGGCCATGCTCGACTCGTGCGCGCGGCCCGACATGGTCACCGAGATCACCCTCCAGCCGGTCCGCCGCCACAAGGTGGACGCCGCGGTCTACTTCAGCGACATCGTCGTACCGCTCAAGGCCATCGGGATCGACCTCGACATCAAGCCCGGGGTGGGCCCGGTGATCGCCCGGCCGGTCCGCACCCGCGCCGACCTCGCGCAGCTGCGCGACCTGGAGCCCGCCGACGTCTGGTACGTCACCGAGGCGATGGGCATGCTCACGGCCGAGCTGGGCGGGACACCGCTCATCGGCTTCGCCGGTGCGCCCTTCACGCTCGCCAGCTACCTCGTGGAGGGCGGCCCGTCCCGCAACCACGAGAACACCAAGGCGATGATGTACGGCGACCCGGAGCTCTGGGCCGACCTGCTCGACCGGCTCGCCGACATCACCTCCGCCTTCCTCCGTATCCAGATCGAGGCGGGCGCGAGCGCCGTCCAGCTCTTCGACTCCTGGGTGGGGGCGCTCGCCCCGGCCGACTACCGGCGCTCGGTGCTGCCCGCTTCGGCGAAGGTCTTCGACGCGGTGGCTCCGTACGGTGTGCCGCGCATCCACTTCGGTGTCGGCACCGGCGAGCTGCTCGGGCTGATGGGCGAGGCCGGCGCGGATGTCGTCGGCGTCGACTGGCGGGTGCCGCTGGACGAGGCCGCCCGCCGGGTCGGCCCCGGCAAGGCGCTCCAGGGCAACCTCGACCCGGCTGTCCTCTTCTCCACCCCGCAGGCCGTCGCGGCCAAGGCGGACGAGGTGCTGGCCGCGGCCGAGGGGCTCGAAGGGCATGTCTTCAACCTCGGTCACGGCGTCCTGCCGACGACCGACCCCGACGCGCTGACCCGGCTGGTGGAGCACGTCCACACCCGTACGGCCCGCTGAAGCTCCGTACGCTCCCGGTGCGGCGGGCGGCACGTACCGTCCACCGCACCGGGAACGTGATCGCCGGGCCAAGGGCCTGCGCCCGAGCGTGACCGCCGGGCCCTACGCGCCCGCCCCGCGCACCTCGGTGACCGCCTTCCGCGCCGCGACCAGCACCGGGTCCCACACCGGTGAGAACGGCGGCGCGTACCCCAGGTCGAGCGCGACCATCTGCTCCACCGTCATCCCCGCGGTCAGCGCGACGGCCGCGATGTCCACCCGCTTCGCCGCGCCCTGCCGCCCCACGATCTGGGTGCCGAGCAGCCGCCCGGTCCGCAGCTCGGCGAGCATCTTCACCGTCATCAGGGCCGCGCCCGGGTAGTAGCCCGCGCTGTTCGTCGACTCGATGGTCGCCGTGACGTACCGCAGCCCGGCCGCGTCCGCGTCCTTCTCGCGCAGCCCGGTCCTGGCGATCTCCAGATCGCACACCTTGCTCACCGCGGTGCCCACGACACCGGGAAAGGTGCCGTAGTCACCGCCCGCGTTGGCGCCGATGATCTGGCCGTGCTTGTTCGCGTGCGTGCCGAGCGCGATGTGCCGGGTGCGGCCGGAGACCAGGTCGAGCACCTCGACGCAGTCGCCGCCCGCCCAGATGTTCTCGTGGCCGCGCACCCGCATCGACGGATCCGTCAGCAGCCCGCCGTACTCGCCCAGCGGCAGCCCGGCGGCGGCCGCCAGGTCGGTCTGCGGCTCCACACCGATCCCCAGGACCACGATGTCCGCCGGGTATTCGGTGTCCCCGGTGGCGACCGCGCGGGCCCGGCCCCGCTCGTCGGTACGGATCGCGGTGACCTCGGCGCCGGTCACCGTGGTGATGCCCATGCCGTCCATCGCGTCGTGGACCAGCCTGCCCATGTCCGGGTCGAGTGTGGACATCGGCTGGGCGGCGCGGGTCAGGACCGTCACCTCGTACCCGCGGTGCAGGAGCGCCTCCGCCATCTCGACGCCGATGTACCCGGCCCCGACGATGACGGCCCGGCTGCCGGACGCCGCGCGCAGCGCGTCGATCAGGGCCTGGCCGTCGCCCAGTGTCTGTACGCCGTGCACGCCCGGCGCTTCGATACCGGGCAGCGGAGGGCGCACCGGGCGCGCCCCCGTCGCGATGACGAGCTTGTCGTACGGGGTCCAGCCGGCCGCGCCCGACTCCAGGTCGCGGGCGTGCACCCGCTGCCCGCCGACGTCGATCTCCGTCACCTCGGTCCGCATCCGCAGATCGATCGAGCGCGCACGGTGGTCCTCGGGGGTGCGTGCCACGAGGTCGTCGCGCTCACCGACCTCGCCGCCCACCCAGTAGGGGATGCCGCACGCGGAGAACGAGGTGAAGCGGCCGCGCTCGAAGGCGGTGATCTCCAGCTCATCCGGGCCCTTGAGCCTGCGGGCCCTGGACGCGGCGGACATGCCCGCCGCGTCCCCGCCGATGACCACCAGTCGCTCCGCTGCCATTGCGCTTCCCTCCGGGACTGTCGCCGCTCCGGGGCGGGACTTCCCGCTCCGGACTCCTCCTGGACGGTACGTGCGCGGGAGGCGGAACACCGCCCCACGCCACTGATTCCGAACCGTCACGTCCGGCCCCCGGAACGGGTTTGAGAGAGTGGGGGCATGAATGCGGACACGCGTGCGGCCCATGTCGTCGTCATCGGAGGCGGGATCTCGGGTCTCGCGGCAGCACACCGGCTGGCCGGCACCGGGGCCCGGGTGACGGTCCTGGAGGGCGCCGGCCGGGTCGGCGGAAAGCTGCACACGGGCGAGATCGAGGGCGTACGGGTCGACCTCGGCGCCGAGTCGATGCTCGCCCGGCGCCCCGAAGCCGTGGCCCTCGCACGCGAGGCCGGTCTGGCGGACGCGCTCCAGCCGCCCGCCACCAGCGGCGCCGCCCTCTGGAACAGGGGCACGCTGACCCCCATGCCCACCGGCCATGTCATGGGCGTACCGGCGGGCCCCGACGGGCTCGGCGGCGTGCTCTCCGACGAGGGGCTGCGCCGGATCGGCCTGGACGCCGAACTGCCGCCCGCCGAGATCGGCGAGGACATCGCACTGGGCGAGTACGTGGCCGGCCGGATGGGCCGCGAGGTCGTCGACCGGCTCGTCGAGCCGCTGCTCGGCGGGGTCTACGCGGGAGACGTCTACCGCACCTCGATGCGCGCCGCGGTCCCCGCCCTCTACGAGGCCGCCCGCAGCAACCCCACGCTCGGTGCCGCCGTGCGCTCGCTCCAGGAGCGTGCCACCCCCGCGTCCGGCCCGGTCTTCATGGGGCTCGACGGCGGCATCGGCAGCCTGCCGCCCGCCGTGGCCGACGCGGTCCGCGCCCGGGGCGGCGAAATCCTGATGCACCGGCCGG
>NZ_JAAGLN010000089.1 GCF_010548145.1 Streptomyces sp. SID10853 | reverse complement strand
CGCCCCGGCCTGGGCGGGTGCGTGCGGCCGCTCCTGCGGGGCGCGCTGCTGCGGCAGTTGCCCAGGGCGCAGCAGGGTGCGCCAGCGGCCCAGCCGGGCGAACGGCCAGACCACAGCGAGCGTGATCAGCGCGTACACGGTGTAGGCGACGGCCGCGGCCGCGACGCGGTCGCCGCCGCCGGTCAGCCAGGACTGCGGGATCAGCATGAAGACCATGCCGAGCCCCGGCAGGGTGTCCGTCCAGACGAAGATCCAGACGAGGAGGGCGAGAGCGGCGGCGGCCGTCGCACGGGCGCGCGGACCGCGGCCGTCGACCGCGTGCTCGAAGGCGCCGCGCCAGTTCCCGAGCCGGCCGAAGCCGTAGAGCAGCGCGCACGCGATCAGGAAGCGGTAGACCTCCAGGGCGTTCTCCGCGCCCTGCGGCGCCGGTTCGCCCATCCGCTGGCGGCTCCACCAGTCCCCCGGTGTGAAGAGCTCCAGCGGGACGCGCCAGTAGGGGATGTAGCCGTTGTTCCAGAGCGACCAGACCAGGACGCAGGCCAGCAGCGAGATGACCGCTCCGCTGAGCACGGTGCGGCCTGGCACGTGCTCGGACTCCGGGGGGCGCTCCACATGGCCGTACGCCCAGACGCCGGGCCCGGCCCGGTGGCGCGGGGCCGCCAGCCAGTCGGTGAGTACCGGCCCGGTCGTGGGCGCGTAGCTGGGCGGGGGCGGGACGGCCGGGGGTCCTGCCGGGCGCGGCACGGGACCGGCCCCCCGGGTGCCGCGTGCGTCGTGCGTGCCTTCGGTGTTCATGACCCCTGCCCCCTGACCAGCCAGGTCTGCCCTGTGCGATGCGCCTCGGTGCCGCGCCTCGATCTCGCGCTCAATCTAGTGCCACGTGCCCGCTACCGGGTGTCATCACCCTCCTATGTCCGTCGCGGACAACGACACACCCGGACCACTACCGAACGGAGCATGCCCACGTTCCGGACGCGCCCCTAGCCTGCTGTGAGAGGAAGCGTCCGATTTCGTCCCACAGGAGTCCCCCATGACCGCTGTTCCGCAGGAGCGCCGCGTCGTCACCGCCATTCCCGGCCCTAAGTCGCAGGAGCTGCAGGCCCGTCGCAATGCGACGGTCGCCGCCGGTGTCGGCTCCGTGCTGCCGGTCTTCACGACCCGTGCGGGCGGCGGCATCATCGAGGACGTCGACGGCAACCGGCTCATCGACTTCGGTTCCGGCATCGCCGTGACCTCCGTGGGCGCCTCCGCCGAGGCCGTCGTACGGCGGGCGTCCGCGCAGCTCGCCGAGTTCACCCACAGCTGTTTCATGGTGACCCCGTACGAGGGGTACGTCGAGGTCTGTGAGGCGCTCGCCGAGCTGACCCCGGGCGACCACGCCAAGAAGTCCGCGCTCTTCAACTCCGGCGCCGAGGCCGTCGAGAACGCCGTGAAGATCGCCCGCGCCTACACCAAGCGCCAGGCCGTCGTGGTCTTCGACCACGGCTACCACGGCCGCACCAACCTCACGATGGCGCTGACGTCGAAGAACATGCCGTACAAGAACGGCTTCGGCCCGTTCGCGCCCGAGGTCTACCGGGTGCCCGTGGCGTACGGCTACCGCTGGCCCAGCGGCCCGGAGAACGCGGGTGCCGAGGCGTCCGCCCAGGCCATCGACATGATCAACAAGCAGATCGGCGCGGACAACGTCGCCGCGATCATCATCGAGCCGGTCCTCGGCGAGGGCGGCTTCATCGAGCCGGCCAAGGGCTTCCTGCCCGCCGTCGCGCAGTTCGCGAAGGACAACGGCATCGTCTTCGTCGCCGACGAGATCCAGTCCGGTTTCTGCCGTACCGGCCAGTGGTTCGCGTGCGAGGACGAGGGCATCGTGCCCGACCTGATCACCACCGCCAAGGGCATCGCGGGCGGGCTGCCGCTCTCCGCGGTGACCGGCCGCGCCGAGATCATGGACGCCGCGCACTCCGGCGGCCTCGGCGGTACGTACGGCGGCAACCCGGTGGCCTGCGCCGGCGCACTCGGCTCGATCGAGACGATGAAGGAGCTGGACCTCAACGCGAAGGCCCGGCGCATCGAGGAGATCATGAAGGCACGGCTGACGGCCATCCAGGAGAAGTACGACATCGTCGGCGACGTCCGGGGCCGGGGCGCCATGATCGCGGTCGAGCTGGTCAAGCCGGGCGGCAAGGACCCCAACCCGGAGGCGACCGCGGCTCTGGCCAAGGCTTGCCACGCGGTGGGGCTGCTGGTCCTGACCTGTGGCACCTACGGCAATGTGCTGCGCTTCCTGCCCCCGCTGGTCATCGGCGAGGACCTGCTGAACGAGGGCCTGGACCTGCTGGAGCAGGCTTTCGCGGGCGTGTGACCTCCAGTAACGGTCGGGGCATGTGAAGAACGTGTGGGGGGCCGATGGCGGGATGCGATTCCCGCTGTCGGCCCCCTATCCGCTGCCGTACGGTTCTGACAGATGAGAGAAACACCCCGCTCACGGATGACTGTGAGCGACCCCAGGCAAGGGCCTCCCCAGCTCGCGCCTGGTCGTGCCTTCGCGCACACCACCGGACCTTCGGGCTCCGGATCTCCTCACCGATCGGATGGCCGCCCGCCCCACACCCCCCGGGGCGCGCGGCAGCCCGGTCCAGGCGGCCGCCCCGGAACTACCCCCCCTGTTCCCGGGCGGCCGGCTTCTCTCCCCCAGCTGCGGCGCGTGCTGCCGTCCGCCCTCGGCTGCGTTCTTCTTTTCGCGCTGATCACCTGGCAGGTCATGGTCCACGGACCGCTGCTGCGGCTCGATGTGCGCGTCGACCGCCACATCGTGGGCACCGGCCCTGGACGGCTGAGCGGCGCGCTCTCCGACCTGGGCAACACCGAGGTCGCCCTGCCGGTCCTGCTGGTGGCGATGGTGTACGCCCTGTGGCGCGGCAGCCGGCGGGACGTCCTGGCCGCCGCCCTGGCGATGGCCGCGGTGCCGGCCCTGGTGGTGCCGCTGAAGCTCTGGACGGCGCGGCCGGGGCCGCTCGACCCGTCCACCGGATACTTCCCCTCGGGGCACTCGGCCACCGCGATGGTGGCGTACGGCGGGGCCGCGCTGCTCCTCATGCCGTACGTCCGGCGGAACTGGCCGGTGCCCGTCGCCGTAATCCTGACGGTGGCGACGGGCACCGGTCTTCTCCTGCACGGCTACCACTGGCCTCTCGACGTGCTGGCCGCCTGGCTGTTGTGCACGGCGCTGCTGCTGGTCACTGCCAGCTGTATGCGTCGAAGTTCTTCGCGAACTCCTGATTGCTGAACAGGTCCCAGTTGACCGACCAGGCCATCAGCCCGCGCAGGCCGGGCCAGGTGCCGTGGGTGGCGTAGGAGCCGCAGTCGGTCTTCCTGGTCAGGCAGTTCAGCGCCGCGTCCACGTCGGCGGTCGAGGTGAAACCGTTGCCCGCGTTCACCGAGGCCGGCAGGCCGATGGCCACCTGGTCGGGGCGGAGCGGGGCGAACATCTTCGTGGTGTCGCCCGCGACCGGGAAGCCGGTGAGCAGCATGTCGGTCATGGCGATGTGGAAGTCGGCGCCGCCCATGGAGTGGTACTGGTTGTCGAGGCCCATGATCGGGCCCGAGTTGTAGTCCTGGACGTGCAGCAGCGTCAGGTCGTCGCGCAGGGCGTTGATCACCGGCAGATAGGCACCGGCGCGCGGGTCCTGGCCGCCGAACGGGCCCGATCCGTAGAACTGGTACCCGAGCTGCACGAAGAAGGTCTCGGGCGCCATCGTCAGGACGAACGCGTCGCCGTACTTGGCCTTGAGGGTCTTCAGCGCGGAGATCAGATTGACGACGACCGGGGTGGTGGGGTGCTGGAAGTCCGTGTCGCCGGTGTCCAGGGAGAGCGAGTGGCCCTCGAAGTCGATGTCCAGGCCGTCGAGTCCGTACTCGTCGATGATCTTCGAGACGGAGGCGACGAAGGTGTCGCGGGCGGCCGTGGTGGTGAGCTGCACCTGGCCGTTCTCGCCGCCGATGGAGATCAGTACCTTCTTGCCCGCCGCCTGCTTGGCCTTGATCCCGGCCTTGAACGCGTCGGCCGATTCGACACCGGGACACTCACTGGCGGGGCAGAGGTCGAAGCGGATGTCGCCGGACGTGGGGGAGGTCGGCTCACCGAAGGCCAGGTCGATCACGTCCCAGGAGTCGGGGACGTCGGCCAGTTTCGTGTAGCCGGAGCCGTTCGCGAAGCTGGAGTGCAGATAGCCGACCAGGGCGTGCGCGGGGAGGGCCGCGCCCGCTTCGGACGGGGCGGTCCGGCCGGTCCGCGCGCCGCCTGTCCCGGCAGCGGCTGTCCGAGCGGTGGCGGCCCGGGCGGTGGCCGTCTGCGCGGTGGCCCTCTGCGCGGTGGCCGTCTGAGCGGTGGCTGTCTGCGCGGTGGCGAGGAGCGCGCTCGCGGCGAGTGCGGTCGTGGCGAGCAGGGCCAGGAGTCTTGGGCGTTTCACAACTGCCTCCGGACATGGGGGGATTGCGGGAGTGAAGCGCGCCCAACATGGTCCAGACCAATTGGGCTGTCAAGGCTTCACACATCCCCGGCGGTGGTTCAGACCAGTCCGTCACCAATGTCGCCCGCCCGGAGCGCGGCGGCCTCGTGCATCGCCAGCTCCAGCAGCGCCGGGTCCGTGAGGGTCCCCTCCGCATCCGGCGGGACCAGCCAGCGCACCCCGCCGACCGCCCGGCCCGGCCGCGGCACCACGATCCAGGTGCCGCGGCCCGCACCCCGTACGCCCGTGCCGATCCAGCGCGCGGCCGTTCCCGGCGGCACGAAGAAGCCCATCCTGGCCTCACCGAAGTCCGCCAGCACCGGCCCCGGCCGGTCGATGAGCCGGGACAGCACGTCCAGCGTCGGGTAGCCCAGCTCCGCCGGCACCATCAGCACATCCCAGCGCACCCCGGCGGGCAGGAGCACCACCCCGTGCGGGTCGCGCTCCCATGCCCGCCGGCACGCGCCGGGATCCGGTGCCACCGAAGCCAGCCACTCCACTGCGGTCCTTGCCCCCGGGTCAGCCATCGCCCCGGCCTCCATTCGTGTACGCGCGGTTCCTGCGTGCACGGGAGAGAGCGGGGGCGGAGCACTTCATGACGCGGGTTCGGACACTCAATGACAGTGAACTGGGTCACAGTCCCCACCGATGCGTACGGCTGCCCGGCTCAGGAGTCGAAGCCGAGCCCCAGCCGGTCCATCGACTTCAGCCAGAGGTTGCGCCGGCCGCCGTTCTCGTCGGCCCTCGCCAGCGACCACTTGGTCAGCCCGATGCCCGCCCAGGCGAACGGCTCGGGCGGGAACGGCAGCGGTTTGCTCCGCACCATCTCCAGGCGGGTGCGCTCCGTCTCGGCGCCCGAGAGGAGGTCGAGCATCACCTCACCGCCGAAGCGGGTGGCCCCGACGCCGAGTCCGGTGAAGCCCGCCGCATAGGCGACCCGGCCGCCGTGCGCCGTACCGAAGAAGGCCGAGAACCGCGAGCAGGTGTCGATCGCACCGCCCCAGGCGTGGCTGAAGCGGACCCCTGCCAGCTGCGGGAAGCAGGTGAAGAAGTGCTCGGCGAGGGTCAGAAAGGTGGCAGGGCGCTGGTCGAGTCCGGCGCTCAGCCTGCCGCCGTACGGATAGATCGCGTCGTAGCCGCCCCACAGGATGCGGTGGTCGGCGGTCAGCCGGAAGTAGTGGAACTGGTTGGCGCTGTCGCCGAGCCCCTGACGGCCCCGCCAGCCGATCGACGCCAGCTGCTCACCGGAGAGCGGCTCGGTCATCAGCGCGTAGTCGTAGACCGGGACGGTGTACGGGCGCACCCGCTTGACCAGCGAGGGGAAGATGTTGGTGCCCAGGGACACCTGCCGGGCGAAGACCCGGCCGTACGGGGTGCGGACCGCCATTCCCGCACCCGAGCGCGCCAGGCCGAGGCCGCGGGTGCGCTCGTACATCCGCACCCCGAGGTCCAGACAGGCCCGCTTGAGTCCCCAGGCCAGCTTGGCCGGGTGCAGCATCGCGACCCCGCGCCGGTCCCAGAGTCCGGCGAGGAAGGTGGGTGAGTCCACCTCGGCCCGCAGGGCGTCCTCGTCGAGGAACTCCAGCCCTTCGAAGCCGAGTTCGGTGGTCTCCCGGTGCCAGTCGCGCAGCTCTTCGGCCTGGTGCGGGCGGGTGGCGACATCGATCTCGCCGGTGCGCTCGAATTCGCAGTCGATCCCGTACCTGGCGACGGTGTCCTCGATGGCGTCGAGGTTGCGCGCACCCAGCTGCTCCAGCTGCCTGATCTCGCCCGGCCAGCGTTCGAGCCCGTTGGCGAGGCCGTGGGTCAGCGAGGCCGCGCAGAAGCCGCCGTTGCGTCCCGAAGCGGCCCAGCCCACCTCATGGCCCTCGATGAGGACGACGTCGAGGCCCGGGTCGCGCTCCTTGGCGAGCAGCGCGGTCCACAGTCCGCTGTAACCGCCGCCGACGACGAGCAGATCACAGCTGACGTCCCGGGTCAGGGCGGGCAGGGCGGCGGGCTTGCCGGGGTCCTCCAGCCAGAACGACACCGGTTCGGCGTCGGCGAGCGATGCGGCAAGGGCACGGGTCATGGCAGCTGGGGCCATGGGTTCCACTCCTTCGGGGACTGCTCGGTGCGCTGTGCTGTGCTGCTCAGTGCGGTGTGCTGTTCTTCCGGCGGTTGCTGATGAGCTGGCCGCCCAGTACCACCAGCACCGCGATGACGAACATCGCCGTGCCGATGACGTTGATCTGTACAGGGGTACCGCGCTGCGCCGATCCCCAGACGTACATGGGGAAGGTCACGGTGGACCCCGCGTTGAAGTTGGTGATGATGAAGTCGTCGAAGGAGAGCGCGAAGGCGAGCAGTGCGCCCGCCGCGATCCCGGGCGACGCGATCGGCAGCGTGACCCGCAGGAAGGTCTGCACCGGGCTCGCGTAGAGATCCCGCGCGGCTTCTTCGAGCCGGGGGTCCATGGACATCACCCGGGCCTTCACCGCGGTGACGACGAAGCTCAGACAGAACATGATGTGCGCGATGAGGATCGTCCAGAAGCCCAGCTGCGCGCCCATGTTGAGGAACAGGGTGAGCAGCGAGGCGGCCATCACGACCTCGGGCATCGCCATCGGCAGGAAGATCAGCGAGTTGATCGCGCCGCGCGCCCGGAACCGGTAGCGGACCAGCGCGAAGGCGATCATCGTGCCGAGCACGGTGGAGCCGATGGTCGCCCAGACGGCGATCTCCAGGGAGAGGTTCAGCGAGCCGCACATGTCGGCGACGCCGCAGGGGTCCTTCCAGGCGTCCAGCGAGAACCGCTGCCAGCTGATGTTGAAGCGTCCGTTGGGCTTGTTGAAGGAGAAGACCATCACGACGACGTTGGGCAGGATCAGATAGGCGAGTGTGAGCAGGCCCGCGATGGTCACGAGGTGGCGGCGGAGCCGGCGCGTGGAATTCCTCAGCATCAGACCAGGTCCTCCGTGCCGGCTCGGCGGATGTAGACGGTGACCATGATCAGCACGATCGCCATGAGGATGAAGGAGAGCGCGGCCGCCGTCGGATAGTCGAGCACCCGCAGGAACTGCGACTGGATGACGCTGCCGACCATCTTGGTGTCGGTGGAGCCGAGCAGTTCGGAGTTGACGTAGTCACCGGCCGCAGGGATGAAGGTGAGCAGCGTGCCGGAGACGACACCCGGCATGGAGAGCGGGAAGGTCACCTTGCGGAAGGTGGTGGCGGGGGTGGCGTAGAGGTCGCCCGCCGCTTCGTGCAGCCGTCCGTCGATCCGCTCCAGTGAGGTGTAGAGCGGCAGGATCATGAACGGCAGGAAGTTGTAGGTGAGTCCGCAGACCACCGCCATCGGGGTGGCGAGCACCCGGCTGCCGTCGGTCCAGCCGAGCCAGCTGGTCACATCGAGAATGTGCAGGGTGTTCAGGGCCCCGACGACCGGGCCGCCGTCGGCGAGGATCGTCTTCCAGGCGAGGGTGCGGATCAGGAAGCTGGTGAAGAACGGCGCGATGACCAGGATCAGCACCAGATTGCGCCAGCGGCCCGCCTTGAAGGCGATGAGGTACGAGAGCGGGTAGCCGAGCAGCAGACACAGGACCGTCGCCGTGCCCGCGTACAGCAGGGAGCGGATGAACTGCGGGTAGTACTCGTGCAGCGCGTCCCAGTACGTCTGGAAGTGCCAGGTGACCTGGAAGCCGTCCTCCAGCGAACCGGTCTGCACGGACGTCGACGCCTGGTAGATCATCGGCAGGGCGAAGAAGACCAGCAGCCAGATGATGCCGGGCAGCAGCAGCCAGTACGGTACGAGCCGCTTGCGGACCGGGGACTTGCGCAGTACGCCGGGCTCTGCGGCGGGTGCCTGGGCGGGCGGGGCCTCGGTGACGCTCACGCGGCCTCCTCGGCGCTCGCGTCCGCCTTGCCCGCGTCGACCGCCTGGCCGGCGTCGAGGCCGAACGAGTGCCCGGGGTTCCAGTGCAGGACCACATCGGCGCCCGGGGCCAGCCGGGAGTCGCGCTCGACGTTCTGTACGTAGACCTCGAGGCCGGGGCAGACCGGGCTGTCGATGACGTACTGCGTGGAGACCCCGATGAAGCTGGAGTCGGCTATGCGGCCGGTGACGCGGTTGCGTCCCTCGGCTATCTCCGCCGCGTCGTCCGCGTGCACCAGGGCGATCTTCTCGGGCCGCACCCCGACGAGCAGCTTGCCACCGGTGCTGGTGGCGGCCGTACACCGGTCGGCGGGCAGCCGGAGCTTGGCGCCCGAGGCCAGGACGGTGAGGTCGGCTCCCGCCTCGACGACCTCGGCCTCGATGAGGTTCGACGTGCCGAGGAAGTTCGCGACGAAGGTGGTGTCCGGGTTCTCGTACAGCTCCGCGGGGGCGCCCAGTTGCTCGACCCGGCCGCCGTTCATCACCGCGACCGTGTCGGCCATGGTCATGGCCTCCTCCTGGTCGTGGGTGACATGGACGAAGGTGATGCCGACCTCGGTCTGGATGCGCTTGAGCTCCAGCTGCATCTGGCGGCGCAGTTTGAGGTCGAGGGCGCCGAGCGGCTCGTCGAGCAGCAGGACCTGCGGGTGGTTGATGAGCGCCCTGGCGACGGCGACGCGCTGCTGCTGGCCGCCGGAGAGCTGGTGCGGTTTGCGGTGCGCGAAGTCGCCGAGCTGGACGAGGTCGAGCATGTCGCCGACCTGCTTCTTGACGGACTTGATGCCGCGCCTGCGCAGCCCGAAGGCGATGTTCTCGGTCACGTCGAGGTGCGGGAAGAGCGCGTACGACTGGAAGACCGTGTTGACGGGGCGTTTGTACGGGGGCAGGTCGGTGACGTCACGGTCGCCGAGCCGGACGGTGCCGGTCGTCGGGTCCTCCAGGCCGGCGATCATCCGCAGGGTGGTGGTCTTCCCGCAGCCGGAGGCGCCGAGGAGCGCGAAGAAGGAGCCCTGCGGGACGGTGAGGTCCAGCGGGTGCACCGCGGTGAAGGACCCGTAGGTCTTGCTGATCCCGGCGAGACGGACGTCGCCGCCTTCATTCGTCTGTGTCATGGGTACGGTCCCGGGGGTTCGTGGGAAGTCGTGGAAACAGAGGGAGAGCTGAGGGGAGAACGGGGAGGGGCTGGGAGCGGGAACGGCCGCGCGGTGGGGTCAGGCCCCGATGAGCCGGGCGAACGCCGCCTCGTACGCCGTCTCTTCCTTGCTGGAGAGCGAGCGGAACGAGTGCGACCTGGCGGCCATCGACTTGTCGGGGAGGATCAGCTGGTTGGCCGCCAGCTTGGGGTCGATCTTCGCGAGCTCGGTGCGGATGCCGTCCACCGGGGAGAGGTAGTTGGTGTACGCGGTGAGCTTCGCGGCCACGGCGGGCTCGTAGTAGTAGTCCATCAGCCGCTCGGCGTTGGAGGGGTGGCGGGCCTTGGCCGGGATCATCATGTTGTCGCTGGACGTCATGTAACCGGCGGCCGGGATCGCGTACTTGACGTGCGGGTTGTCGTTCTGGAGCTGGGTGATGTCGCCGCCCCAGGCGACGCAGGCGGCGATGTCGCCCTTGTCCAGGTCGCTGATGTAGTCGTTGCCGGTGAAGCGGCGTATCTGCTTGCTGTCGACGCCCTTCTGGAGGCGGCCGATCGCGGCGTCGAAGTCGGCCCGGGTGACCTTCGCGGGGTCCTTGCCCATGTCGAGCAGCGTCATCCCGACGGAGTCCCGCATCTCCGACAGGAACCCCACCCGCCCCTTGAGCTTGGGGTCGTCGAGAAGCTGGGTGACGGAGTCGACCTTGCGGCCGCCGGTCGCCTTCGTGTTGTAGGCGATGACGGTGGGGACACCGGCCCAGGGGTACGAGTAGGCGCGGCCCGGGTCCCAGTCGGGGGTGCGGAACTGATCGGAGAGGTTGGCGTACGCGTGCGGGAGCAGTGACGCGTCGAGCCGCTCCACCCAGCCGAACCGGATCAGCCGGGCGGCCAGCCAGTCGGTCAGGATGATGAGGTCACGTCCGGTGTCCTGGCCGGCCGCGAGCTGCGGCTTGATCTTGCCGAAGAACTCGACGTTGTCGTTGATGTCCTCGGTGTACTTGACCTTGATCCCGGTGCGCTTGGTGAACGCCTCCAGGGTGGGCCGGTGCTTCCCGTCGTCGCTGACGTCCACGTACTCGGTCCAGTTGGAGAAGTCGATCACCTTCTCCGCGGCCGAGTGGTCGGTGGAGGCCGGGGCCCCGCCGTCGCGTTTGGCCGCGGGGATTCCGCAGCCGGTGAGGGCGGCGAGGCCGCCGAGCGTCAGAGCGCCGGCGCCGGTGGCGCGCAGCAGCGACCGCCGGGTGAGGGCTCCCCTGCCACGGGCCAGACTGCGGTGCGCGGCGGCCAGCTGGGCCGGGGAGAGACGGTCGGGCTCGAAGTGCTCCATGGGCTCGGTGCCCTTTCTTTATCGGTCCCCGAAGATCGTGCGGTGCCAGTCCTTGCGGGCCACCGCGGTGTTGTCGTACATGACGTGCTTGACCTGGGTGTACTCCTCGAACGAGTACGCCGACATGTCCTTGCCGAAGCCGCTTGCCTTGTAACCGCCGTGCGGCATCTCGCTGATGATCGGAATGTGGTCGTTGACCCAGACACAGCCGGCCTGGATCTCCCGGGTCGCCCGGTTCGCCCGGAAGACGTCGCGGGTCCAGGCCGACGAGGCCAGCCCGTAGGGGGTGTCGTTGGCGAGGGCGATGCCTTCGTCGTCGGAGTCGAAGGGCAGCACGACCAGGACCGGGCCGAAGATCTCGGCCTGGACGATCTCGCTGTCCTGGGCCGCGTCGGCGATCAGCGTCGGGAGGTAGTAGGCGCCGTCGTTCTCGGGGGCGGCCCCGCCGGTGACCACACGGGCGGTGTCCCTGGCGCGGTCCACGAAGGCCGCCACCCGGTCGCGCTGGGCGTAGCTGATCAGTGGGCCGATGTCGGTCGACTCGTCGAAGGGGTCGCCGATGCGGAGGGTGTCCATCAGTCCGGCGACGCCCTGCACGAAGGCGTCGTACAGCGGGCGCTGGACATAGGCCCGGGTGGCGGCGGTGCAGTCCTGGCCGGTGTTGATGAGCGAACCGGCGACCGCGCCGTGCACGGCGGCTTCCAGGTCGGCGTCGTCGAAGACCAGGAAGGGTGCCTTGCCGCCGAGTTCGAGGTGGATCCGCTTGACGGTCGCGGTGGCGATCTCCGCGACGCGCTTGCCGACCGGGGTCGAGCCGGTGAACGAGGTCATGACGACGTCCGGGTGGCCCACCAGATGCTCGCCCGCCACCTGTCCGAGGCCGTTGACGATGTTGACGACCCCGTCGGGGATGCCCGCCTCGGTCGCGGCCTGCGCGAACATCAGCGAGGTGAGCGGGGTGATCTCGGCGGGCTTCAGCACGATGGTGTTGCCCGCCGCGATGGCCGGGAGCACCTTCCAGGCGGCCATCTGGAGCGGGTAGTTCCAGGGCGCGATGGAGCCGACCACGCCGATGGCCTCACGGCGGACGTACGAGGTGTGGTCGCCGCTGTACTCACCGGCCGACTGGCCCTGGAGCCGGCGGGCGGCGCCCGCGAAGAAGGCGGCGTTGTCGACGGTGCCCGGCACATCGAACTCGCGGCTCAGCTTGATCGGCTTGCCGCACTGGAGGGACTCCGCGTACGCGAACTCCTCGGCGCGCTCGGCGAGCACGGCCGCGAAGCGGTTCAGCGCGTCGGAGCGCTCCCCCGGGGTGGCCCCCGACCAGCCGGGGAAGGCCGCGCGGGCCGCCGCGACGGCGGCGTCGACATCGGCGGTGCCGGCGAGGTCGTAGCTGAGGACCACCTCACCGGTGGCGGGGTTCACGACGTCCTGGGTCCGCCCTGAGATACCGGGGCGCAGCTGCCCGCCGATGTACTGTGCGCCGGCCGCGAAGCGGTCCTGCACCTGGAAGCTGTTGACCATCGTGCTCTCTCCGTAGCTCAAGCTCGAATTGAGTGCCGATCCTGGCAGAGCGATAGTTCATCAACAAGTGATTCCGTTGTTTCCTTTTGGTTACGCAACGGAATCGGTCGACCATGTGTCGCGTGGGCCGGAAAATCCACGACGGAGTGTCCGTGGCGGCTGCCGGAGTCCCGTGCATGGGCGGCTGCCCGCGGGGGTCCGGTACGGGCGCCGGACGAGTGCCGATACGGCGCTGCCCGGGCGCCAGTGGGGCCGCCCGGGCAGAAGATGTCAGTTGTTCGTGGCTCAGCGGCCGGCTCCCACGGTCAGCGAGCTCGGGTAGGTGCTGCCGTCGCTGCCGTAGTCGGGGGTGGAGTGCTCGGAGTGCGAGATGCCCCAGATCACCACGCTGAGGAAAGCGGCGCTGACGACGATGCCGATGGGCCCCAGGATGATCCCGGCGAGCGCCATCCCCCCGTTGTTCGCCTGGCCGCGGCTCGCGCGTTTGCGGCCGAGGATGCCGAAGATCAGGGCGAGCGTCCCCAGGACGATGCCCAGGCCCCAGGCGCAGAAGATGACCACGCTGAGGATGCCGAGTACGAGCGCGGCCACGCCGAAGCCGTTGGCGGGGCCCGGCTGCATGGTGTTCCAGCCGCCCTGGCCGCCGTACCCCGGGTACCCGGGGTACCCGTAGGCGGCGGGCCCCTGCGGGCCGGGGGCCGCGCCCGGATAGGACGGGTAGCCGTACGGACCGGGGGCGCCGGGCACCGGAGTGCTGAGCCCCGGACCGTTCGGCCCGACCGGCGGGGGCGGTACGGACCCCGGGGGCGGATAGCCGGGGGGCGCGAACCCGGGAGGCGCGAACCCGGGGGGCACGGAACCCTGCTGACCGGGGCCCTGGTGACCCGCGCCCTGACCCGGGATGTGCGGAGCGGCCGGTGTCTGCTGTCCGGGAGCCGCCGGGGCGGGCGCGGCGCCCTGGGCGGGGTCCGTGGCCGGCAGGGCGGTGACCGTCTGCTGGTCGTGCACGGGGCTGCCCGGCGTCCGCGGCAGGTCCGGCTGCTTGTCCAGCGGTACCTTGCGCTCGGGCGGCGCCCAGGGGTCCTTCGACGGCTCGGAATCCCTCGGCGGCTCGGGGTCCCCCGAAGGGCGTGGTGCGTTGTCTGACATTGGGCCTCCCCCATCCTCAGCTCGTCATGCTAGAGCCTGTGTGCGAGGCTCAGGCCCCCGCATACGATGTTCTCCGACCAGCAGAACTCGCCGTACCCGGAGGACCCGATGACCGACCTGCACCCGTTTGTCGCGGGGCTGCCCAAGGCGGAACTGCATGTGCACCATGTCGGGTCCGCATCGCCGCGCATCGTGGCCGAACTCGCCGCGCACCACCCGGACTCGGCCGTCCCGACGGACCCCGAGGCGCTCGCCGACTACTTCACCTTCACGGACTTCGGGCACTTCATCCAGGTGTACCTCTCCGTGGTGGACCTGATCCGCACCCCCGAGGACGTACGCCTGCTGACCTTCGAGGTCGCACGCGACATGGCCCGCCAGAACATCCGGTACGCGGAGCTCACCATCACGCCCTTCTCCTCCACCCGCAGGGGCATCCCCGAAGAGGGCTTCATGGAGGCGATCGAGGACGCCCGCAAGGCGGCCGAGGCCGAGCTGGGCACCGTACTGCGCTGGTGCTTCGACATCCCCGGCGAGGCCGGACTCGAATCGGCGGCCGAGACGACCCGGCTCGCGCTCGACCTGCGCCCCGAGGGTCTGGTCTCCTTCGGGCTCGGCGGCCCCGAGATCGGCGTGGACCGCCCGCAGTTCAAGCCCTACTTCGACCGGGCCCGCGCGGCCGGACTGCACTCGGTGCCGCACGCCGGTGAGACGACGGGCCCGGAGACCATCTGGGACGCGCTGCACCACCTGGGCGCCGAGCGGATCGGCCACGGCACCAGCTCGGTCCGGGACCCGAAGCTCCTCGGCCATCTCGCGGAACAGGGCATCGCGCTGGAGGTCTGCCCGACCTCCAACATCGCGACCCGGGCCGTCCGCACCCTGGAGGAGCACCCGCTGAAGGAGATGGTGGACGCCGGTGTGCCGGTGACCATCAACAGCGACGACCCGCCGATGTTCGGCACCGACCTCAACAACGAGTACCTGGTCGCGGCCCGGCTGCTGGGGCTGGACGAGAAGGGCACCGCCGAGCTGGCGAAGAACGCGGTGACGGCGTCCTTCCTCGACGCACCGGGCAAGGCGAAGCTGACGGCCGAGATCGACGCGTACACCGCCCAGTGGCTCGCCCGGTAGCCGACCGGCGCGGCGGTCGGCAAGGATGGCCCCATGCGTACCGTCACAGCCGTGGGCCATCGCGGCGATCCCTACCTCTTCCGTGAGAACACCCTGCCCTCCGTGCGCTCCGCGCTGGAACGGGGCGCCGACGCGGTGGAGATCGACGTCCGGCTGACCCGGGACGGTGTGCCCGTACTGCTGCACGACGCGACCCTGGAGCGCCTGTGGGGCCACGACCGGCCGCTGGAGCGGGTCACGGCCGACGAACTGCGCGGGCTGACGAACGCAGGGGTGCCGACGCTCCGGGAAGCGCTGATGGCGGTCGGCGGCCACCGCGTCATGGTCGATCTGCCGGGCGCCACCCGGGAAGCGGTGCGCGCGGTGGTCGGCGTGGTCCATGAGTGCGGCGCGGGCGACCGTACGTACTACTGCGCGGGGCCGACCACGATGCTCGCCGTGCGCGAGGCCGACCCGGCCGCCGAGATCGCCATGACCTGGACGACGCTCACACCCCCGCGCCCCGCCCTGCTCGACGCGGTGAAGCCCCGCTGGCTCAACTACCGCTTCGGGCTGCTGAGTCCGGAGCTCTGCGCCCGCGTCCACCGGGACGGCCTGCTGGTCTCCGCGTGGACCCCGGACACCAAGCGCTCGATGCGCCGGCTGATCGGCATCGGCGTGGACTCGATCACCACGAACCGCCTGGACGCCCTCGGCAGGGTGCGCCGCCGGACGCGCCCCGGGCGCTGATCCGACGCGGAGACCGGCGGCCGCCCGTCGTGAGGTACGCCGGGCCCCGGCCGCCCGTCGTGAGGTACGCCCGGCCCCGGCCGGGCGTATCCGCTCGGTCCGGCTGAGCGGCTGGGGGCGGCGCTGGTGCGCTTCCTGGTCACCGAGCGCACCTGAAATCCGCCGTTTACCTTCCTGGGCGCTGGGTAGCCGCAGCCCGAAACACCTTGTCCGGGCGCGGACGCCCTCCGGGCAGCCGCGCGGATGGCACGGCAGCATGTCGAGACCCGCTGCCAAGACGCACATCCGCCCGACTGGGGCGCTGCCATGGCCATGTGCCGCGCGCCCATACGTCGCACACCACCAAGGGGCCCGGCGGCGCTATGTCTCTTTCGCCAGGCCTCAGGTCAACGCGAAAGGTACACGTGACCAGCCTGACAACAGAACACCCACGCAGGGACGGCGCCGGCGGGAGGGCCGAGCGAAGTTCAGGCGAGCCCGGCGCTGTCGGAGCGCAGTATCTGCTGGAACCGACCGGTCCGGGCAGCCACCGGTGCGACGAAGGCGGAGAGCTGTGATCAGACTCCCCATAGGGGCCGGCGTCAACAGCGCCGTCAACTTTCTGGAAGACCGGCTGCCCTGGCTCTTCGACTTCCTGCACTCCGTCGGCCAAGGCATGTACAACGGCGTGTACTTCGTCCTCTCGGGCCCCGACGCGCTGATGATGGCGGCGATCCTCGCGCTGATTGCCTGGTGGCTGCGGGGCACGGCGGCGGCCGTGCTCACTTTCGCGGCGTTCTTCCTGGTCGACTCGATCGAGTTGTGGGAACAGGCGATGCAGACGCTGTCGCTTCTCATCGTGGCGGTCACCATCACCATGGTGATAGCTGTCCCCCTCGGTATCTGGGCGGCCCGTAACAAGTCGGTGAGTGCGGCCCTGCGGCCGGTTCTCGACTTCATGCAGACGATGCCGGCCTTCGTCTACCTGGTTCCCGGTATCACCTTCTTCGGGGTGGGCGTGGTGCCCGGCATCGTCGCCACGGTCATCTTCGCGATGCCGCCGGGTGTACGGATGACCGAACTCGGTATCCGGCAGGTGGACGAGGAACTGGTGGAGGCCGCGGAAGCGTTCGGGGCCAACCCGCGCTCCATTCTGCTGCGCGTACAGCTGCCGCTGGCCCTGCCGACCATCATGGCCGGCATCAACCAGATCATCATGCTCGCCCTGTCCATGGTGGTCATCGCGGGCATGGTCGGCGCCGACGGTCTGGGCACCGTCGTCTTCCAGGCGATCAGCTCGGTGGACATCGGCCTCGGCTTCGAGGCGGGCCTCGCGGTGGTGATCCTCGCCATGTACCTCGACCGCATGACCGGTGCGCTCAACCAGCGCGTCTCGCCTCTCGGCCGCCGTGCGCTGGCGAAGGCGGCCTCCCTCAGGTCGGGCAACGCCCTGCGGTGGAGGCCCAGCACGACATTCGCCGGCATCGGTGTGCTGGTCCTCGCGCTCGTCGCCGGCGGGCTGCAGTTCTCCGGCTCGGACGACGGCCACCCAGGGGTGAAGGAGAAGGACCTGGGGAAGGACGCCGGTGCGGCTCCCGACATCGGCTTCTTCCCCTGGGACGAGGACGTGGCCATGACGTACCTGTGGAAGAACATCCTGGAACGGCGCGGCTACAAGCCCAGCATCCACCAGTACGACGTCGGGTCGATGTTCACCGCGATGGCCGGCGGCCAGGTCGATGTGGAGTTCGACGCCTGGCTTCCGAACGCTCAGAAGCAGTACTGGGACAAGTACAAGAACGACCTGGTCGACATCGGCCCGTGGTACGACAAGACCACGTTGGAAGTGACGGTGCCCAGTTACGTCAAGGGCATCCACACGATGGCAGACCTCAAGGGAAGGTCGAAGGAGTTCGGCGGCAGGATCATCGGCATCGAGCCCGGGACCGGTCAGATGAACATGCTCAAGAGCAAGGTGCTCCCCGGATACGGGCTCGACAAGGAGTACAAGGTCACCGACGGCAGCTCCCCCAGCATGATCCTGGAACTGCAGAGGGCGTTGAAGAAGCACGAACCGGTGGCGGTCGTGCTGTGGTCGCCGCACTGGGCCTACAGCAAGTACAAGTTGACCAAGCTCAAGGACCCGAAGAAGCTGTGGGGCGATGTGAACCAGATCCGCTCACTCGGCCACAAGTCGTTCCCGAAGAAGTTCCCCGAGTTCTACGGCTGGCTCAAGAACATGCATATGTCGGACAAGCAACTCGCGGACCTGGAGGCGACCATCCAGGACGAGGGCACCGGCCACGAGGAGAAGGCCGTGGAGAAGTGGATCGCCAAGAATCCGGGCATAGTCGACAAGATGGCGCCGCTGTCCTCCTGACCCGGAGCCTGCGGTGACGAACCGGGGCATGTCACCGGGTCGTTGCACCCCCGGAGGTGGCCGACCACCCCGGGGGGGCGGGCGCCGTGCCGCGCCCGCCCCCGGCAGCCACCGTCAGCTCAGAACGGGCGGTCCCCCGCGATGGCGACCCGCTCGGCGACCCGCCGGTGCGGGGCGTAGTCGTTCACGG
Source organism: Streptomyces sp. SID10853 (assembly GCF_010548145.1). Lineage (GTDB taxonomy): Bacteria > Actinomycetota > Actinomycetes > Streptomycetales > Streptomycetaceae > Streptomyces. Next base: position 7,383 of record NZ_JAAGLN010000089.1, on the reverse strand, counting down.
CGTAGTGCTGGGTCGCCCGGTTGTCCCAGAAGGCTATGTCGCCCGGCTGCCAGCGGAAACGCACCTGGTACTCGGGTACGTGCGCCTGCTGGAACAGGAATCGCAGCAGCCGGTCGCTCTCCGCCCTGTCGACGCCGACGATCCGGGTCGTGAATGAGGTGTTGACGAACAGCATCCGCCGCCCCGACTCCGGGTGCGTGCGCACGACCGGGTGCTCGACCGGCGGGAACGCTTCCTGGTGCGGGGCGAGCTGCTCGGGCCGGTAGAAGCGTGCGAAGCCGGGGATGAAGTCGTGCACGGCGCTCGCCCCGTCGACGCGGTCCTTCACCTCCTGCGGCAGGTTGTCGTACGCGGCAGCCATGTCGGCCCACATGGTGTCTCCCCCCAGCGGGGGCACCTCGCGCAGTTGCAGGACGGCACCGAGAGCCGGGCGTTCGCGGAAGGTGACATCCGTGTGCCATACGTTCTCGAACGTTCTCGGTGCGCCCGCCGCCTTGTCGAAGCGCACGACGTCGTCGCTGTCTCCCGTGGCCAGCAACGGGTTGACCTCCAGCTCACCCCAGTTGCGTGCGAAATCGCGCTGGGCGGCCGACGTGAGGTTCTGGCCCCGGAAGAAGAGCACCTTCCACTCCAGCAGGGCACGGTTCAGCTCTTCGCGCAGCGCGGGCTCCAGCGGCCGTGAGAGGTCCGCTCCGTGGATCTCGGCACCGATCGTGCGGGCCTGCGGGACGACGTCGAAGAGGGTGTACGGGCGCGGCGTCACGTCGGCCGGCAACCGTTCCAGGACGCGGTCACCCTCGTACAGGCCGTCCTGCGGGATGCGTGCCTCACGCAGGACAGGTGGGGTGGCGGTGGTGGTCATACGGTTCCTCCTTGCGGGAGAGCGAACCGCCGTGGGCTCCGGTGAGCGGTCCCCGGTATCCGGAGGACGGCGGGGCCCGCGACAACGGCCGAGGCTTCTGGCGGTGCGGTAGGGCGGCGAGTGATGAGGTGCGTCGTGCTCGTCCGCGCCGAGTGCCTGCCGGGCAGGTGCGGGGCAAGGTGGGTCGTCCACTGATCGTGAGAGGCCGGAGAGAGACAACACCGACGTTTCCGTCCCGGCTTACTCCGGTAAGCGGCCGAGTGGTTGACGATCGCTCAGCGCGAGTGAACGCCGTCCCGTCCGGGCGGCGAGCCGATACGGCCGCGGCGGCACAGACAGGTGGTGGACCGCGGAGCGCACTCGCCGCGAGGCTCCGCCATCCGCGGGGCGACGGTGGTCAGCGAGTACAGGGTCATGCACGCATTGTGGGTGGCCCCCGTCAGTGCGGTCAAGCCCGCCGGCCGGCAACCGGCCGCGGCCCCGCCTACAGTCCCACGATCCGGTTCCAGCGCTTCGCGTACTCGACCCGCTCGGCCGATGTGATGTCCCGTGCGATCGCGAGACGCTTGCGCATCGTGTCGTCGGGGAAGATCAGCGGGTCATCGGCGAGGTCCGCCAGCTCCTTGTCCTTCGAAGAGGCCAGCACCTCCCGTGCGGCGGGCACCGGGCACACGTAGTTGACCCAGGCCGCCAGCTTCGCCGCCACCGCCGGCTCGTAGTAGTAGTCGATCAGTTTCTCGGCATTGGTCTTGTGGCGGGCGAGGTTGGGGATCATCATCGACTCCGCCCACAGCTCGCCGCCCTCCTCGGGCACCACGAACTCGATGTCCGGGCTGTCGGCCTGGAGCTGGATCACATCGCCGGAGTACGCCTGGCAGGCGAGGACATCGCCGGTGGACAGGTCCTTGATGTAGTCGTTGCCGGTGAAGCGCCGGATCTGCTTCGTCCGTACGAGCTTCTCGACCTGGTCGCACATGGTGTCGAAGTCCTTGGCGGTCCAGCGGGTGATGTCGGCGCCGTTGCCCTGCATGAGCAAGGCGAACGCCTCGTCGAGACCGGAGAGCAGGGTGACCTTACCGCGCAGGTCGGGAGCCCAGAGGTCGCTCAGGTGCTTGATCTCGTGGCCGACCTTGCGCCGGTTGTACGCGATGCCGGTGATCCCGGACTGCCAGGGCACGCTCTGCTTGCGTCCCTTGTCGAAGGCGGGCGAGCGGAGCTGCGGGTCGAGGTACCGGGCGACGTTCGGCTGCCTGGCCCGGTCCATCTCCTCGACCCAGCCGAGCCGGACGAACCGGGCTGCCATCCAGTCGCTGATGACGATCAGGTCCCGGCCGGTCTCCTGGTGGTTCATCAGCGCCGGGCTGATCTTCCCGAAGAACTCGTCGTTGTCGTTGATCTCCTCGGTGTACTTGACCGTGATCCCGGACCGCTTCTCGAAGGTGTCGAGGGTGGGCCGCTTCGACGGGTTGTGGTCGTCGGTGTCGATGTAGAGCGGCCAGTTGGCGAAGACCAGGCTCCGGTCCTGCGCGGATCTGTCGCGTCCGGCCCGCTCCCCCGGCTTCACATACGCCGCGGGGACCCCGCATCCGGTGAGCGCGGCCAGCGCGCCCACCGCGCCGGAACCACGGAGGAGGGAACGCCGGGAAACACCAAGATCTGCCATGCGCCCACCTTCACCTCCACCAGCGGCGGCGGGCAATGGACGCTGCGTACGGAGCACCGGCCCCGGCCACGACACCTTGTCGGGGCCCGGCGCCCGCGGCGCACCAGGACGCGCGCCGCCCCCGCACGGACGACCGTACGGGGGCGGCGGACAAGTGACTGAACAGGCGGCGGGCGCCGGGGTGTTCAGCCGTCCAGCGAGGTCATCACGTGCTTGATCCGGGTGTAGTCGTCGAAGCCGTAGGCCGAGAGGTCCTTGCCGTAGCCGGACTTCTTGAATCCGCCGTGCGGCATCTCGGCGACGAGCGGGATGTGGGTGTTGATCCACACACAGCCGAAGTCGAGGCTCTTGGACATCCGCATGGCGCGGGCGTGGTCCTTGGTCCACACCGACGAGGCCAGCGCGTACTCCACACCGTTGGCGTTCGCGAGGGCCTCCGCCTCGTCCTGGAACGACTGGACGGTGATGACGGGGCCGAAGACCTCGTGCTGGATGATCTCGTCGTCCTGCTTCAGGCCGGACACGACGGTCGGGGCGTAGAAGTACCCCCGGTCGCCCACCCGGTGGCCGCCGGCCTCGACCTTGGCGTGTGCGGGCAGCCGGTCGATGAAGCCGCTGACCTGGGCCAGCTGGTTGGCGTTGTTGAGCGGGCCGTACAGCACGTCCTCGTCGTCCGGCTGTCCGGTCTTCGTGTCGGCGGCCGCCTTGGCGAGCGCGGTGACGAACTCGTCGTGGACCGAGGCGTGGACCAGCACCCGGGTGGCCGCCGTACAGTCCTGCCCGGCGTTGAAGTACCCCGCGACGGAGATGTCCTCGACGGCCTTCGCGATGTCGGCGTCCTCGAAGACGACGACCGGCGCCTTGCCGCCGAGCTCCAGATGGACCCGCTTGACGTCCTTGGCCGCGGACTCGGCGACCTGCACCCCGGCCCGTACCGACCCGGTGATGGAGGCCATCGCGGGGATCTTGTGCTCGACCATCGTGCGGCCGGTGTCCCGGTCGCCGCAGACGACGTTGAAGACGCCCTTGGGCGCGATCGCCCCGATGATCTCGGCCATCAGGACCGTGGAGGCGGGTGTGGTGTCGGAGGGCTTCAGGACGACGGTGTTGCCCGCCGCGAGGGCCGGTGCGAACTTCCACACGCCCATCATCATCGGGTAGTTCCACGGCGCGACCTGGGCGCAGACACCGACCGGCTCACGCCGGACGATGGAGGTCAGACCCTCCATGTACTCGCCGGCCGAGCGGCCTTCGAGCATCCGTGCGGCGCCCGCGAAGAAGCGGATCTGGTCCACCATCGGCGGGATTTCCTCGGTGCGGGTCAGCCCGACCGGCTTGCCGGTGTTCTCGCTCTCGGCCGCGATCAGGTCCTCGGCCCGCTCCTCGAAGGCGTCGGCGATCTTCAGCAGCACCCGCTGGCGCTCGGACGGCGTGGCGTCGCGCCACGCGGGGAACGCCGCGGCCGCCGCCTCCATGGCGGCGTCGACGTCGGCCTGCCCGGACAGCGGGGAGGTCGCGTACGCCTCGCCGGTGGCCGGGTTGACCACGTCGATGGTCCGGCCGTCCGCGGCGTCCCGGAACTCCCCGTTGATGTAGTTACGCAGCCGGCGCAGCTCGGTGGTCACAGTGTTCTCTCCCTCTCCGATGCCCGATGGATATATCCCGACGGATGGTGCCCGGTCGATGTCCGGTGGATGTCCCGATGGGTGAGACACCACCCTAATCGCAAGGGTGACGCTTTCGACATACCCAGCCACCCGGAACTTCGGATTCAGTTCCCAAAATGGCTTTCGGCAACGAATTACATCGCTCTGGGCTTGCATGACGGGCGAGACCTCATGCACAGTGTGGGCGTGGCCAGTCGCAGCGCAGATTCCAGAAACGGGAACGGCAACCCCCCGATCGACGCCGTCTCCCTGGCGATCATCGAACAGCTCCAGCAGGACGGCAGGCGGCCGTACGCCGCGATCGGGAAGGCCGTCGGCCTCTCCGAGGCGGCCGTCCGCCAGCGAGTACAGAAACTCCAGGACCAGGGCGTCATGCAGATCGTGGCCGTCACCGACCCGCTGACCGTGGGGTTCCGGCGCCAGGCGATGGTCGGCATCACGGTCGAGGGCGACCTCGATCCGGTGGCCGACGCACTGGCCACCATGAACGAGGTCGACTACGTGGTGATGACCGCGGGCTCCTTCGACCTCATGGTGGAGGTCGTCTGCGAGGACGACGACCACCTGCTCGACCTCATCAACAAGCGGATCCGCGCGCTGCCTGGTGTGCGGGCGACCGAGAGCTTCGTCTACCTCAAGCTGAAAAAACAGACCTACCAGTGGGGCACCCGATAGTCATGAGCAAGGACCTGAGCCAGACCGCGTACGACCACCTGTGGATGCACTTCACGGACATGTCGTCGTACGAGAACGCGCCCGTTCCCACCATCGTGCGTGGCGAGGGCACCTACATCTACGACGACAAGGGCAAGCGCTACCTGGACGGCCTCTCCGGCCTGTTCGTGGTCAACGCGGGCCACGGCCGCCACGAGCTGGCGGAGACCGCCTACAAGCAGGCCCAGGAGCTGGCCTTCTTCCCGATCTGGTCGTACGCCCACCCGAAGGCCGTCGAGCTGGCCGAGCGCCTCGCGAACTACGCGCCGGGCGACCTCAACAAGGTCTTCTTCACCACGGGCGGCGGCGAGGCCGTCGAGACCGCCTGGAAGCTGGCGAAGCAGTACCACAAGCTCACCGGCAACCACCAGAAGTACAAGGTCATCTCCCGCGCGGTGGCCTACCACGGCACCCCGGCGGGCGCCCTGTCCATCACCGGGCTGCCCGCGCTCAAGGCCCCCTTCGAGCCGCTGGTCCCCGGCGCGCACAAGGTCCCCAACACCAACATCTACCGCGCCCCGATCCACGGCGACGACCCGGTGGCCTACGGCCGCTGGGCCGCCGACCAGATCGAGCAGGAGATCCTCTTCGAGGGCCCCGAGACGGTCGCCGCCGTCTTCCTTGAGCCGGTGCAGAACGCCGGCGGCTGCTTCCCGCCGCCGCCCGGATACTTCCAGCGCGTGCGCGAGATCTGCGACAAGTACAACGTGCTGCTCGTCTCGGACGAGGTCATCTGCGCCTTCGGCCGCCTCGGCACGATGTTCGCGTGCGACAAGTTCGACTACGTGCCGGACATGATCACCTGCGCCAAGGGCATGACGTCGGGCTACTCCCCGATAGGCGCCTGCATCATCTCCGACCGGCTGGCCGAGCCGTTCTACCGCGACGGCAACACCTTCCTGCACGGCTACACCTTCGGCGGCCACCCGGTCTCGGCCGCCGTCGGCATCGCCAACCTCGACATCTTCGAGCGCGAGGGCCTCAACCAGCACGTCCTCGACAACGAGGGCGCCTTCTACTCGACACTGCAGAAGCTCAGCGACCTGCCGATCGTCGGCGACGTCCGCGGCAACGGCTTCTTCTACGGCATCGAGCTGGTCAAGGACAAGGCGACCAAGGAGACCTTCAACGAGGACGAGACCGAGCGCATCCTCTACAACGCGGTCTCCAAGGGCCTGTTCGAGGCCGGTCTCTACTGCCGGGCCGACGACCGCGGCGACCCGGTCGTCCAGCTCGCGCCGCCGCTGATCTCCGACCAGTCGACGTTCGACGAGATCGAGTCGATCCTGCGCGTGGTCCTCACGGAGGCATGGGCGAAGATCTGATCGCGCCCCCGCCGCCCGCCGTCCCGGCCCGGCCGCACCCGTACGAGTGGATACGGGTGCGGCCGGGCCGCGTGCTGTCCGCCCACCCCGGCCCTGAGTCCCTACGGTGCCCAGTGACCCATCGGACCCGAACCGAGGTGTGCTCCCCATGGTGGCCCCACCGGACAACGACGTGCTCTGGGCGCGCTCCGCGCACTACTCCCACAGCGGCTCACCCGCGCTCACCGGTGTCTCGCTCGGCGTGCGCGAAGCGGAGATCCTCGCCGTACTCGGCCCGCGCGGCAGCGGCAAGACCACACTGCTGCGCTGTCTGTCGGGCCAGCTCGTGCCGCAGCAGGGCGAGGTGTGGTTCAACAGCAGCCCCGTGCACACCCTCGGCCGGGTGGCCCGCGAGCGGCTGCGGCTGTCCCGGTTCAGCTGGATCGACCCTGAGCCCCTGCTCGTACCCGAACTGACGGTCCGTGAGAACACGGCCCTGCCCCTGCTGCTGGACGGTGCCTCGCACCGCGAGGCCAAGCACACGGCCCTCCAGTGGCTTGAGCGGCTCGACCTGGGGGCGTACGCCGGGAAGCGCCCGCACACCCTGTTGCAGGCCCAGCGCCAGCGGGTGGCCGTCGCCCGTGCGCTGGCCGCCGCCCCCACGGTGCTCTTCGCCGACGAGCCCACCGCCGCCCTGCACGGCGCGGAAGGCATCCAGCTGCTGCGCACCCTCCTCGCAGCGGCCCGCTCGCACGGGATCACCGTGGTGCTCGCCACCCATGACCCGGACGTCGCCGCCTGCGCCGACCGTACGGTCCTGCTCAGGGACGGCCGCCGCATCTCTTCACCCACCGGCCCGGATACGGTCGGCGACAAGGGGCGCGCCGCGTGCTCGCTCTCCGTCTAGCCCGCGGTTCCGGCCCCTTCGTCCTGCTGCGGAGGCTGCTGGTCACAGCGGCCTCGGCCGGGGCCGGACTCCTGCTGCTCGGGGTGCTCGGTCACGCGGTGGGGCACCCGGGACAGCGGACGGGCTCCGGGCTGCGGCTGCTGTGGTGCCTGATCCCGCTGGCCGCGACGGTCCGGTTCGCAGCGGCGGTGGCCCGCACCGACCCGAGCATCCGCCCCAGCCCCGGTGCGACGGCAGCGGGGCTCGGCCCGGCCGGGCGGGCCGTG
>NZ_JAAGLN010000088.1 GCF_010548145.1 Streptomyces sp. SID10853 | reverse complement strand
CCCTCCGGTCCCCGCCGACCTGGCGCTCCGCGCGGCCGGACGCGGCGCCCGGATACGGCGCCGCCGCACAGCCGGCCGGAGACTGGCGTGGCTGCTGCTGGCGACGGCGCTCACCGGATTCGTGGTGTGGGCGGCACTGACCCAGCCCTGGGCCCCGCCCCCGGCCCGGACGGCCCCGCCGGTGGAGGGGTACTGAGGTACGGAGCGGGGTCCGGGCCGGTGACGCCTCTCAGCCCAGCGCCTGCTGCAGATCGGCGAGCAGGTCGTCGGCCGACTCGATACCCACCGACAGCCGCACCAGATCCCCCGGCACCTCCAGCGCCGAACCGGCCACCGACGCGTGCGTCATCCGCCCCGGGTGCTCGATCAGCGACTCCACCCCGCCGAGCGACTCCCCCAGCGTGAACAGCTTCGCCCGGTCGCAGACCGCGACCGCGGCCTCCTCGCCCGCACTGACCCGGAACGACACCATCCCGCCGAACGACCGCATCTGCTTGGCGGCGATCTCGTGGCCGGGGTGGCCGGGCAGCCCCGGGTAGAGGACACCGCTGACCTTCGGGTGCCGGGTCAGCATCTCCGCGATCCTGGTGGCGTTCTCGCTGTGCCGGTCCATCCGTACCGCGAGCGTCTTGATCCCGCGCAGCACCAGCCAGGCGTCGAACGGCCCGCAGACCGCGCCCATCGCGTTCTGGTGGTACGCCAACTCATCGCCGATGTCGTCCGAGTTGACGACCAGCGCACCGCCGACCACGTCCGAGTGGCCGCCCATGTACTTCGTCATCGAGTGCACGACGACATCCGCGCCGAGCGCCAGCGGCTGCTGCAGATACGGGCTGGCGAAGGTGTTGTCGACGACGAGCTTCACACCCGCCGTACGCGCCACGTCGGCGACCGCCGCGATGTCCGTGATCCCCAGCAGCGGGTTGGAGGGCGTCTCCACCCAGATCACCTTGGTACGCGGAGTGAGCGCGGCCCGCACCGACGCAGGGTCCGTGGTGTCGGCGACCGACCACTCGACGCCCCACCGGGACACCACCTTCGCGAAGAGCCGGAAGGTGCCGCCGTACGCGTCGTCCGGGATGACCACATGGTCGCCGGGGGCCAGCAGCGTACGCAGCAGGCAGTCCTCGGCTGCGAGCCCCGAGGCGAAGGCGAGCCCGCGCCGGCCGCCCTCCAGGGCCGCCAGATTCTCCTCCAGGGCGGTACGGGTCGGATTGCCGCTGCGGCTGTACTCGTAGCCGCCGCGCAGCCCGCCCACGCCGTCCTGCTTGAACGTGGAGACCTGGTAGATCGGGGGAACCACCGCGCCCGTCAGGGGGTCGGCGGTGTTGCCGGCGTGAATGGCGAGAGTCTCAAAACTCTGGTGCACGCTGTGATCGTCGCTCATGGGCACCGAGCGTACCGAGCGCGGTGGTCAGATGTCGGTCGTGTCTGGTTCGCTTGACCCATGGAGATTCTCTGGTTCCTGCTCGCGATGTGCATGCTCGCGGCAGTGCTCGGCCCGTACCTGCTGCGCCGGCGCGGCGGCATCCGCCAGGTGCTGCCCGGCTCCCCGGACGCCGCGGACCCCGACGCGTACGGGTTCCTGCGCCAGGAGGAGCTGGACATACGGCTGCCGGGACCCGACCAGGATCTGCTCGACGTGCTGGAGGTCGTGCAGCACACCCAGAGCTGGCGGCCCGCCGCCCAGTTGCTCGCCGGCACCGGAAAATCGGGCGAGCTGCGCTGGCAGCGGGTGCAGGCGTTCGCCGGGGCGGCGTCCCTGGAGCTGGCGCAGCGGCCGGGCGTGGGCGGGGCCTGGCTGCGCAACTGGCGCTCCGAGGCCCCGAAGGACGCGGGAGCGGCCCAGGTGCACGCCGAGTTCCTGGTGCAGCAGGCGTGGCGCTCGAAGTCGCCCGCGGACACCCGGACGGACGACTTCCGGATCATCCTGGAGGAGGCGCGCACGGTCTGCGGCGAAGCGGCGCTGCTCGCCCCAGGCGATCCCATTCCGTACATCGTGGAGCTGGCCGTCGGCCGTGGACTCGCCTACCCGGAGCCGCAGTTCGATGAGGTGTGGGCCAAGGTGATCGACCGCGCCCCGGAGCACATGGGGGCGCATCTGGCCGCGCTGCACTACTGGTGCGAGAAGTGGCACGGCTCCCGTGACCGGGCGGACGAGTTCGCGCACGCGGCGGCGTCCCGCGCACCCCGCGGTTCGCTGCTGGCCGCGCTGCCGCTCTTCGCGGTGTACGAGCACCTGCCCGAGGTCATGCTGGTGCACAGCTTCTACCAGAGCGCGGTCGTCACCAGGGCGGTGGAGGGGGCGATGCACGCGGTGCACACGGCCCGCGCCGACGACCCGATGCTGGCGCACGTCCGGCATCTGCTGGTGCTGTTCCTGGTCAGGTCCGAGCGCTGGCAGGAGGCGATGCACCAGCTGGTGCGCATCGACGGCCACGTGGGGGCGCTGCCGTGGACGCTCGACGAGGACCCGGCGGCGGTCTACGCGGTGTACCGGGCACTGGCGGTCGCGGGGTACGAGGCGAACGGCGGCAGTCCGGCCGGCCTCCCCCGCTGAGTAGGCTGACGGCGGCACCGCACGGCACCCCCGCACCGCACCCCCGCGGGCGGGAACCCGAACAGGAACGAGCGAGCCCGATGACACGCCTCATACCGCTGGTCATGATCGGCTTCGGCGCCTACTTCTGGCTCCGCTCCAGGCGGAAGACGGCGGCATGGCTGGAGCGCAGGACGTCCCCCGATGACCGGCAGGAATCCTGACCGGGGCCCGTGCGTTGCACGGGGTGCACCCATACTCCCCGAGGAGCCGCAGCCGATGTTCCTGAACCGCACCCCCCAGCTCCCCACCCCGGACCAGGCCCTGAAGGGCCGCGCCACCCCGGAGTTCGAGCTGCCCGCCCGCCACACGGTCCTGGGCAACCCCCTGTCGGGCCCGTACCCGGCCCAGCTGGAGACCGCCGACTTCGCCCTCGGGTGCTTCTGGGGCGCCGAGCGCATCTTCTGGCAGACGGAGGGCGTCTGGACGACGCTCGTCGGCTACCAGGGCGGCTCCACGCCCAACCCGGCGTACGAGGAGGTCTGCTCGGGCCTCACCGGCCACACGGAGGCGGTCAGGGTGGTCTTCGACCCCGAGGTCGTCCCGTACACGAAGCTGCTCAAGATCTTCTGGGAGTCCCACAACCCGACCCAGGGCTTCCGCCAGGGCAACGACGTGGGCACCCAGTACCGGTCGGCGGTCTACACCCACTCCCCGGCCCAGGCAGCCGCGGCCACCGCGTCCCGCGACGCGTACCAGCAGGTCCTGACGGGCTCGGGATACGGCACGATCAGCACCGAGATCCAGCCGGCGGAGGGCCGCGACTTCTTTCCTGCGGAGCCTTATCACCAGCAGTACCTGGACAAGAACCCGGCGGGCTACTGCGGCATCGGCGGCACAGGCGTGAGCTGCCCGATCGGTGTGGCCAAGGCCCCGTCGGCCGACGCCTGAGCCGGCCGCACCGGGGCCGCACCCCCCGGTAAGCGCAATCAGAGGTGTCACTCCGCGTTCACTGCCGCAGACTGCAGACAGAGAGTCAGCGAAAGCTGACAGTTCGCAGCAAGGCCGGGCAATCCACCCGGCCCTCCCTCGTCGCAGTGGAGGCGGGAGCCTTGATACCGAACAGCCGTCCTCGGATCCGTTGGGCCGTCCTCCTGGCCCTGCTCACCGTCGGGGCGCTGGCGCTCGCCGCCTGCTCCACCGGATCCGGCGGCGGCAGCGGCGGTACGAAAACCCCGCAGCCCACCAGCACGAGCACGCCCCGGGCCAGGCTCACGACCACGCCCGGGGACGGGGCCAAGAACGTCGGCATCAACACCGGTGACATCCGGGCCGCCGTGCAGAACGGCACCCTGACATCGGTCACCCTGACGAACCAGAACACCGGCAAGGCCGTCGCAGGTGCGATGGCCGCGTCCAAGGTGTCCTGGCGGCCGGAGAAGGGCCTGGAGCGCGGCACGCCGTATGTGCTCACCGCGAAGGCCAAGGACCCGGGCGGCAAGACCCTGGCGAAGATCGCCCACTTCACCACTGTCTCCGAGGGCAACTCGGTGATCGCCTTCTTCACCCCCGAGCCCGACACCAAGGTCGGTGTCGGCATGGAGGTCTCCTTCAACCTCGACAAGCCGGTGAAGAACGAGAAGGCCGTCGAGTCGGCCGTCACCATCACGTCGAGCGGCGGTGAGCACGCCGTCGGCCACTGGTTCAACCCCCAGCGGCTGGACTTCCGGCCGAAGGAGTACTGGACGCCGGGGTCGGTCGTGAAGGTGCGGCTGAAGCTGGCCGGGGTCAAGGTCTCCCCCGGTGTGTACGGCGTGCAGGACAAGACGTTCTCGTTCACCGTCGGGCGGTCGCAGATCTCCACGGTGGACGCGGCGAAGCAGTCGATGACCGTGGTGCGCGACGGCAGTCCGCTCAAGACCATCCCGGTCTCCAGCGGCTCCCCCTCGCACGGCACGTACAACGGCACGATGGTGATCTCGGAGAAGTACCAGCAGACCAAGATGGACAGCACGACGGTCGGCCTGGGCAGCGAGTACAACATCCCGGATGTGCCGCACGCGCAGCGGCTGACCCGTTCGGGGACCTTCATCCACGGCAACTACTGGGCCGCGCCGAGTACGTTCGGCTCGCAGGCCACCAGCCATGGGTGCGTCGGGATGCGGGACGCCCAGGGCGGTACGGACACCTCAACGCCGGCCGGCTGGTTCTACAGCAACTCGCTGATCGGTGACGTGGTCATCGTGAAGAACTCCGCGGGCGGCGGCCAGGTCGCCCCCGACAACGGCATCAACGGCTGGAACCTCCCCTGGGACAAGTGGACGGCCGGCAGTGCGCTGAAGTGACGCCCCGCCCCGGCGCCGCCCGCGCTGGCGGCGCCGGGGCGGGCGGGCCCGGTGGTTCCCGCTCCGTGTCCGGGCACCCGGCAGCGTCCGGGCACCCGGCCCTACTGGCGATTCGAGGCGTAAGCCTTGGCGAGCGAGGTCCAGATCCTGTCCGAGACGGTCGGGGAAGGATCGTCGCGGTTGGTGAGGACCACCAGGGTGGCCCCGTGCCCGATGTCGGTGTACGAGCTGGAGGTGAAGCCGCCGAAGGTGCCCGGGTGGCCCTGCCACGTCACCCCGTCGACGACGGTCCTCTCGGTGGCGAGACCGTACGTCGAGCCGGCGGCGCGCGCCTGCTTCGTGGGCTGGGTCATCTCGTCGACCGTGGCGCGCTCCAGGAGCTTGCCGCGCGTGAAGAGGGCGTCCAGGACCTGGGCGGCGCCGAGCGCGGTGCCGGCGAACGAGCCGTCTCCGAAGGGGAATCCGAAGGCGTCGGTGGGCACACCGGTGGCGCCGTAGGCGGTGTTGTAGTCCTGCAGGCCGAGCCCGTCCGCCAGCGGATGGTATCCGTGGGCGAAGTGGCGGAGTGTGGTGCGCGCGTACCGGTCCTGTGTGATCTGCTTGCCGTTCTCCGGCGCCACGGATCCGGCCCCGCTGAAGAACCGGGCGATCTGCTGCTGGACGGCGGCCCGGCCGCCGAGCCTCTTCACCAGCACCTGCAGGAGCACGATGAAGTTGGTGTCCTGGTACTCGTAGCGTGCGCCCGGCTCGGCGGGCCGGTGGATGCCGGCGTTCAACTGGGCGAAGGTGAAGGGCCTGTCCGGCCGGTAGCGGTTGGGGCCGGTGCCGGGCGGCGCGCCTTCGGTGCCGGGCGGGAACAGCGGAATGACCTGGGGGTCAGCGTAGACGTTGTCGTAGCCGGTGGTCTGGGACAGCAGCATGCGCAGGGTGATGCGGCGCGATCCGGCGACGGTGTCCCCGACGTACGTCGAGATCGGCGTATCGAGATGCAGTCTGCCCTCCTCGACCTGGTGAAGGGCGAACACTCCCAGGAGCAGCTTGCCGAAGCTGCCGTAGTTGAAGAGCGTGCTGTCGTCCACCGGCACCGCTGGGTGAATGTTGTTGACGGCCGTGCCCCGGTCCGCGGACCAGACGAGGCGGCCGTGCCGGAGCAGCACCGCCTGCACGCCCTGGCCGGGTGAGTCGGCGGTGGCCTTGGTGAGCGCCGCGTCGAGTGCTCTGCTCAGGGTCCCGGTCCGCTCGACCGCCCCGGGGTGCGGCGACGGCCGTGCCGCCGAGGCCGGCGGGCCCGCCGCGGCACCGGCGACGCCGAGTACCGCGATGGTGATCACTGCTGCGGATGCGCGCAAGATTTTCGCCTGCATGTCAGCCCTCAAGCCTGGTAGGTGGTGGGTTCGGGTTCCGTCTCGCTCGGCTGGAGGCGGGAGTGGTGACGGCTGTAGAGCAGGTACACAGCCGTCGCCGCGACCATCCATCCGGCGAACAACAGGTAGGTGTGGGTGGGGAGTCTGCAGATGAGGTAGAGGCAGAAGACGGCGGAGAGCACGGGGACGACGGGGTAGCCGGGCACCTTGAAGCCGCGCGGCAGGCCGGGCGCGGTGCGGCGGAGAATCAGCACGCCGGCCGCCACCACGGTGAAGGCCACCAAGGTGCCCATGCTGGTGAGGTCGGCGAGCTCGTCCAGGGGGACGGCCGCCGCCAGGGCGGCGACCAGCACGCCGACCGTGACGGTGCCGGCCACCGGGGTGCCCGAACTCGGGCGTACGCGGTGGAACAGGGCGGGCAGCATGCCGTCGCGGCCCATCGTGTACAGGATGCGGCTCTGGCCGTACAGCACGACCAGCACCACGCTGACGATGGACAGGACCGCGCCGGCCGACAGCAGTGCGCCAGGCCAGCTGTCCCCTGTGACCTGGGTCAGGATCGCCGAGAGACCGGCTTCCTGGCCGCGGAACGCGCGCCAGGGCTGCGCGCCGACACCGGCCAGCGCCACGAGTACGTACACCGTGGTGATCACCGCCAGCGAGCAGATGATGGCCAGCGGCAGGGTGCGGCGCGGGTTCCTGACCTCCTCCCCCGCGGTGGACACGGCGTCGAGGCCGATGAAGGAGAAGAAGACGGTGGAGGCCGCGGCGCCGATGCCCGCCATGCCCATGGGGGCGAAGGGGTGCAGATTCGAGGAGTGGAAGCCGGTCACGGCGAGGGCCACGAACAGCGCGAGCACGGCGAGTTTCACCAGCACCATCACGGTGTTGACGAGGGCCGACTCCTTCGCACCGCGGACCAGCAGGAGACAGCAGAGCAGGATCAGGACGGCGCCCGGCAGGTTGACGTAGCCGCCGGCTCCGGGCGGGGCGGCTATCGCGGACGGGATCCGGAAGCCGAACAGGCGGTCGGTGAAGTCGTTGAGGTACTGGCCCCAGCTGACCGCGATCGCCGCGCCGGAGACCGCGTACTCCAGCAGGAGACACCAGCCGACCGCGTAGGCCGCGAACTCGCCCAGCGTGGCGTAGGCGTAGGAGTAGGAGGATCCCGACACGGGGACGGCGGAGGCGAGTTCGGCGTAGCAGAGGGCCGTGAGTGCCGCGGTGATCGCGCCGATGACGAAGGAGACGATGACGGCCGGTCCGGCTTCGGGAACGGCGGAGTTCAGCACGAAGAAGATGCCGGTGCCGATCGTCGCGCCGATACCGATCATGGTCAGCTGGAACGGGCCCACGGTGCGCCGCAGTTGACCGTTTTCGGCGTCCTCCTGGAAAGAGGCCAGAGGTTTGCGCCTGAGGAGCTGGCTGCGGATGGGCGAGGCAGGTGGCATGGGCGGAGCACCTCTCGGATGCGGGGATCAGCCGGGCAGGGTCAGGGCAGGTCGCGGCGCATCAGGTCGTCGTAGGTCTCCCGGCGGACCACCGCCCGGGAGTGGCCGTCGCGGCAGAAGACGACGGGTGGGCGCCGGGCGCCGTTGTAGTTGTTGCTGAGGGAGTACGTGTAGGCGCCGGTCGCGGGGACGGCGATCAGATCGCCGGGACGCGGGTCAGGGAGGGGGACGCCGGCGCTGAGGGTGTCGCCCGACTCGCAGTGGCGTCCGACCAGCGTGCAGGGCTGTCCCTCACCGGCCCGGGTGGCGACGGTGGCCTCGAAGCGCTGGCCGTACAGCGAGACCTCCAGGTTGTCGCCCATACCGCCGTCCACCGCGACGAAGGTCGTCTCGCCGGGCTTGACGGTGACCGCCCGGTAGAGGGAGACGCCGGCTTCGGCGACGAGGGAGCGGCCGGGCTCGATCAGGAGCCGGGCGGCCGGGGGCAGCAGTTCCCGCGCGGTGTCCACCAGGGCGTCCAGGTAGCCCTCGATGCTCGGCGGGTCGTCGCTGTAGGTGTAGCGGGCCCCGAGCCCGCCGCCGAGGTCGTAGACGGCGAACTCGCCGAGGCCGGCGATGGCCTCCACGGCCTGTTCGAAGGGCTTGGTGTCCATGATCTGCGAGCCGATGTGCACATGCACGCCGTCCAGGCGCAGCCGGTCGCTCCCGCCGAGCCGTGCGACGGCCCGGCGGGCCTGGGGTACGGGCAGGCCGAATTTGCTTCCGGCCTGCCCGGTGGAGACCGCCGCGTGGGTGTCGGGCCGGATGTCGGGGGTGACGCGGACCAGCACGCCCTGTGCGCCGCCGGCGGGCACGATGCGTTCGAGGCGGTCGATGTCGTCGAAGTTGTCGATGACGATCAGCCCGGCGCCGGCGGCGACGGCCAGCCGTAGTTCCTCGTCCGTCTTGGCGTTGCCGTGCACCACCAGGCCCGCCGGGTCGGCTCCGGCCGCCAGCGCGAGGGTCAGTTCGCCTCCGCTCGCCACGTCCATGCCCAGGCCCTCGTCCGACAGCAGCCGGTAGACGGCGGTGCACGGGAACGCCTTGGAGGCGAAGGTGACCCGGGAGTTGGGCCAGCGTGCGGCAAGTCCCCCGGTGTAGCGGCGGGCGCGCTGCCGCAGCGCGTTCTCGTCCACCAGCAGGGCCGGTGTTCCGTAGGTGGCGGCCAGCTCTTCGACCGGGCACCCCCCGATCATGATCCGGCCGTCCGGGGTGCGGCCGGTTCCGGGCGGGAAGAGGCTGAGCGGGTCGTTCACGGGGTGCCTTCCGGACGCGGTGGCGTGCTTCTCCGCTCTTCAGCGGTGCACACCATGCTGAGCCGGACGCCTCGGCCGGTCTTTGGCGAATCCGCCTAAGGTTCGGGCATGACGCGCTTGGAATCGCCAATGGGGGAAGGGACGAGCGAGGAGCTGTTCGCCCTGGCCACCGCCATCGCCGCCGTGGTCGGCGGATCGGTCGCCGTCGAGGATCTGGACCGCCGGGTCCTGGCCTATTCGACGCTGCCGGATCAGCTGATCGACGACCTGCGGCGCGAGGGCATCCTGAACCGCCAGGTCCCCGACGAGCCCAGACAGCTGCGCCAGTACCGCTCCGTGCTCGAAGCGCGGGGAGTGGTGCGGCTGCCGCCGCTGGCCGAAGGTGAACTGCCCAGGGTCGCGGTCGCGATCCGGGCCGGCGATCTGCCGCTCGGCTCCATCTGGGCGATCGACGGCCCGCAGGGGCTCGACTCCGCCGGCGAACAGGCGTTGCTGGACGGGGCACGCCTGGCCGCCCTGCACATGCTGCGCCGCCGCAGCGCAGCCGAACTGGACCTGCACGCCCGGCAGGAGGCCCTGCGGGGCGCCCTGAACGGAAGCGGCTCCGCCGCCGAGGCCCGGTTCCGCCTGGGTCTGTCCGACCGGCCGCGGTTCACCCTCATCGGACTCGCGCCTCTGCGGGTGGCGGGCAGGCAGTCACTGCCCGTGGTCCGGCTCGGCCTTTCCGCCGTCCGGCACTTCGCCGCCGTGGACACCGAAGCGGCGGTCACCACCCTGGGCCGGACGGTGTACGTACTGCTGCCGGAACTGTCGGCGGCCGCGGTCCGGCGGCTGGCCGAACAGGCCGCCACCGCCCTGTCCCGGCCGCGGGACACCCCTCTGCGCGGGGCGATCAGCAGCAGCGAGATCGCCCCCGAGAAGCTCCCCGCGCTGCGCTCGGAAGTGGACGACATCCTCCGGGTGACCACGACCGACCCCGCCGCTCCGCCCGTCGCCACCCTTGAGGACACCCACGCCCGTGTGCTCCTCGCGCACTTCGGTGACACCCTGGCGCGCGAACCCCGGCTCCGGCATCCCGCCATCACCGCGATGCTCGAACACGACCGGGAGCAGCACACCTCGTACGCGGCCACCGTGCTGGCCTGGCTGGACGCGGTCGGCAACACCGGCCGGGCGGCGGACGGCCTGGGCTGCCACCCCAACACCCTCAAGTACCGGCTCAGACGGGTGCGGGAGCTGTTCGGACTCGACCTTGACCACCCCGATGACCGGCTGTCCTGCTGGCTTCAACTGCGCCTCGGCACACAACGCTAGGGTTTCCCTGTGGGGATAACAGAGAGCGTTCGGCTGCGCGCCGGAGAAACAGCATCGTCCGGCCGGCCCACCGCCCGGTGGTGGTCGGTGCCACTGGTGGCCACCGGCTGCGTCCTGCCGCTGTACGCGGTGTGGGCCGCGCTGCTGGCCACCGGGGGCGGGGACCTGGCCGCCCAGTTCGCCTGGGCCGGTTTCGCCGCACGGCATCCGGCGTCGGCGTACAACCTGTTCTGGTACGGCGGGATCCATACCGCCAACTACAGCCTGCTGACGCCGTATCTGATGGCCGGGCTCGGTGCCAGGACCGTCTCGGTGCTGGCGGGGCTCGGCGGGACCTGGGTGCTGGGCTGCCTCGTCGTACGGACCGGCGTGCGGTGGCCGCTCGCCCCCGCGGTGCTCGGGGCGCTCGCGCTCTGGTGCAACGTCGCTTCCGGGCGGACCACGTTCGCGGTGGGGGTGGCCGTCGGGCTGCTCGCCGTGCTGTGGCTGGACCGCAGGGTCGCGGCGCCGGTGTGTGCCGCGCTCGCGACCATGGCCAGTCCGGTCGCCGGGCTTTTCCTGGTGGTGCTCGCGGGTGCGCTGCTGCTCGACCGGCAGTGGCGCAGGGCGCTCGGTCTCGCGCTGCCGCCGTTCGTGGTGGTCGGTGCGACCACGCTGGTCTTCCCGTTCCAGGGCGAGATGCCGATGGCCGCGGGGAAGCTCTGGATGCCGCTGGCCGCGTGCGCGGCGCTGGGGTTCGCCGCGCGCCACCGGGTCACCCGGTACAGCGCGCTGGTGTACGGGGCAGGCGTCGTGCTGACGTATCTGATCCCCTCTCCCATCGGGACGAACGTGGAGCGGCTCGTCGGTCTGGTGGGGCCGGTCGTGCTGCTGGTCGCGGTACTCGCCGAGCACACCCGGGTGCGGCGCACCGTGCTGGTCGCCGCGCTCTGCGTCAACTGCTACTGGCTGGCCGACAAGACAGCCGATGACCTGCGGGTCTCCACCACGGTGCCCTCCTGGGCCGCCGACACGAAGGGGGTCGTCGCCGCTCTGGACGGGCTGCGCGCCGACCGCACCCGGGTGGAGGTGGTGCCCGCCCGCGACCACCGCGAGGCCACGCTGCTCGCCCCGCACGTGAACATGGCCCGCGGCTGGAACCGCCAGCTCGACGTGGAGCGCGGGCGGCTCTTCTACGACGGTTCGCTGACCGCGGACACCTACCGGGCCTGGCTCGACCGGTTCGCCGTCGGGTACGTCGTCCTGCACGACGGGCGCCCCGACGGCCCGGCGGAGAGCGAGGCCGCCCTCGTACGGTCACAGCCGCACTGGCTGACGCCGGTCTGGCACGACGCCCACTGGCGGATCTTCCGGGTGAGCGGGGCCACACCGCTGGTGGAGGCGCCCGCGAGCGTGGTCAGCGGCGGGGACGCCCGGCTGGTGGTGCATGTGCCGCGGCCGGGGACGGTGACCGTGAGGATCGCGTACTCGCCCTGGCTGCGGGCGAGCGACGGCGGGTCGGTGCACCGGCGCGGGGAGTGGACCGGGCTGACCGTGCGGCACCCGGGCGACTACCGGCTCGGCTCCGGATACCGCGCGCTGCTCGGCTGAGCGGGGCGGGGCGGCTGTCCGGAGCGAGCCGGTAACACCTCAGATGGTCGCGGTGTCGATCACGAAGCGGTAGCGCACATCGCTGCTGACCACACGCTCGTACGCCTCGTTGATCCGGTCGGCCGGGATCACCTCGATCTCCGCGCCGAGGCCGTGCCGGGCGCAGAAGTCGAGCATCTCCTGGGTCTCGCGGATACCGCCGATGCCGGAGCCCGCGAGGGTCTTGCGGCCGCCGATCACGGAGAACAGGTTGAGCGAGACGGGCTCCTCGGGGGCGCCCACGTTGATCATCGCGCCGTCCGTCTTGAGCAGGCTCAGATACGAGTCGAGCGGGAGCGGCGCCGAGACCGTGGAGACGATCAGGTCCAGGGTGCCCCGGAGCTCGTCGAAGGTCTTCGGGTCGCTGGTGGCGTAGTAGTGGTCGGCGCCCAGCTTCAGCCCGTCCTCCTGCTTGCGCAGCGACTGGCTCAGCACGGTCACGTCGGCGCCCATCGCGTGCGCGATCTTGACGCCCATGTGGCCGAGACCGCCCAGGCCGACGATGGCGACCTTCTTGCCGGGGCCCGCGTTCCAGTGGGCGAGCGGCGAGTAGGTGGTGATGCCGGCGCAGAGCAGCGGCGCCGCCTCATCGAGCCCGATGCCCTCGGGGATGCGCAGGGTGTAGTTCTCGTCCACGACGATGTGCGTGGAGTAGCCGCCGTAGGTGGGCTCGCCCTGCTTGTCGAGGGCGTTGTACGTGCCTGTGTTGCCGTTGGCGCAGTACTGCTCAAGGCCGGCCTTGCAGTTGTCGCACTCCCGGCAGGAGTCGACCATGCAGCCGACGCCCACCCGGTCGCCGACGGCGAACCTGGTGACCCCGGGGCCGACCTCGGCGACGATTCCGGCTATCTCGTGGCCGGGGACCATCGGGAAGATGCCCTTGCCCCAGCCCTCGCGCGCCTGGTGGATGTCGGAGTGGCAGATGCCGGCGAACTTGATGTCGATCAGTACGTCGTGCTCGCCGACCGGCCGGCGCGGCACGGTGGTGCGCTCCAGCGGGGCCTTCGGGGTGGGGGCGGCGTACGCGGCGACGGTGGTGACGGTCATCCGGAACGGTTCTCCTCAGAAATGGGGTGGTTCTTCCACCCTGCCTGATGGTCCGGGTTTCACACATAGCCGGCCGTCTCCCTGCTGTGCCTACGCTCACTGTGCGTACTACTGGCAGGGTCAGGATGTCCGGCGTACGACCACGGATACTGGATGCATGGACCAGCGTGCCGAACTCAGCGAATTCCTCCGTTCCCGCCGGGCCCGCCTCCAGCCGCAGGACGTGGGTCTGCCCGACCTGGGCAGGCACCGCAGGGTGCCGGGGCTGCGGCGCGAGGAGCTGGCGCAGCTCGCCGGGGTGTCCGTGGCGTACTACACCCGGCTCGAACAGGGCCACGGCTCGAATGTCTCCAGCGACGTGCTGGACTCGGTGGCGCGGGCGCTGCGTCTTTCGGACGCGGAGAGTGCGCATCTGACGCATCTGGCGGGGCCGAAGCCGCGGAAGAAGCGGGCGGCGGCGGCCAGGCCCCAGCGGATGCGGCCCGAGATCCAGCATCTGATGGACGCCATGGAGGGGGTACCGGCGTACGCCCTGGGGCGGCGGATGGACATCCTCGGCTCGAACCGGCTGGCGCGGGCGCTGTTCGGCGACTTCACGGCGCTGCCGCCCGAGGAGCGCAATATGGCGCGGATCGTCTTCCTCGACCCCAACTCCCGTGATCTGTACACCGAGTGGGAGTGTGTGGCCGCCGAGATGGTGAGTTCGCTCCGGCTGTTCGCGGGCTGTTTCCCCGACGATCCGCAGCTGTCCGCGCTGGTGGGCGAGCTGTCGGTGAAGAGCGACGAGTTCCGGGTGCTGTGGGCGGCGCACACCGTGCGGGACAAGGGGCACTGCGTCAAGCGGCTGCACCATCCGCTGGTGGGTGAGCTGACGCTGGCGGCCGAGGCGCTGAACCTCCCCGGCGACCCGGACCAGAGCCTGATCACCTACCACGCCGAACCGGGGTCCGACGCGGTGGAGACCTTGCGGCTGCTGGCGTCCTGGGGCGTGGACGAGGCGCCGCACCTCAGCCGGTAGCCGGACAGCCGGGACCACAGCGGGCACGGGGCGGCCGGGCTCCGGTGCGGCCGCCCCCTGTGCGGCCGCGCCGTTCCCGCCGTACAGCCCCTACGCGGCCGCGTTCTCGGTGATGGTGACCTTGCCCTTGCGGATGGTCGCGAGCCGGGGCGCCCTGCGGGCGAGCGCCGTGTCGTGGGTGACCATGATGAAGGTCAGCCCGTGCTCCTTCCAGAGCACTTCGAGCACCTCCATGATCTCGTCGCGCATGCCCTCGTCGAGGTTGCCCGTCGGTTCGTCGGCGAGCAGCACCTTGGGGTTCTTGACCAGCGCGCGGGCGATGGCGACGCGCTGCTGCTGGCCGCCGGACATCTCGGACGGGAGGTGGCCGAAGCGCTCGGCGAGGCCGACGGATTCCAGGGCGTCGGCGGCCCGGCCCCGCCGTACGGACGGCTTGAGGCCGAGCGGGACCAGCGCCGTCTCGACGTTCTCCTGTGCCGTGAGCGTCGGTATCAGGTTGAAGGACTGGAAGACGAAGCCGATGTTCTCCGCGCGCACCTTGGTGAGCTTGGCCTCGCTGAGCTTCCCGAGATCCACCCCGTCGAGCACGACGCTGCCCTCGGTCGGCCGGTCGAGGCCGCCGAGCATCTGGAGGAGGGTGGACTTGCCGCCGCCGGTGGGGCCCTGGATGACCAGCCGGCCGCCGTCCTCGATGGTCAGGTCGACTCCGGCGAGTGCGTCGATGGTCTTCTTACCGCGCTGGTAGCGCTTGCTGACTCCGCTGAGTTCGTACATGGGACGGGTCTCAACTCCTGCTGTACGGAAAGGGGAAAGGGGTGCGGAAAGGGGTGCGGCCGGACGGCGCGGCCGGGGCCGCGCTACTCGACACGGCGCAGGGCGTCCGCGGGGCGCAGCCGTGCGGCGCGCCAGCCGCCGAAACCGCCCGCGATGAGCCCGCCGGCCACCGCGAGTGCGACCGCGATACCGATGGTGGAGACCGAGACGGGCGCGGTGAGCGCGATGTCGAGTGCCTTCGACGCGGCCTGCTTGCCGCCGCCGAACCCGGCCCGCATGCCGCCACCGAAGCCACCGCCGCCGAGGCCGCCCTGTGCTCCGCCGCCGGTGGAGCCGACCGACGCGGAGAGGGTCGGGCTGATGGCGGTCACGATGTACGCGCCCGCCAGCCCGAGCGCGATGCCGATGACACCGCCGAGCAGTCCGTTGACCAGCGCCTCACCGACGACCTGGCGGGTGACGCGGCCGCTCTTCCAGCCGAGCGCCTTCAGCGTGCCGAACTCCCGCACCCGGCGGCTGACGGCCGACGAGGTGAGCAGTCCGGCGACCAGGAAGGCGGCGATGAGGACCGCGACCGACAGCCACGTGCCGACGTTGGTGGCGAGGTTGGACGCGGTCGAGAGGGAACCGGACACGGTGTCCGCGAGGTCGGCTGATGTGGTGACCGTGGTGCCGGGCACGTTCTTCTGGATGGCCGCCTTCACCCCGGAGATCTGCTGGGAGCCGGTCGCCTTCACGTACACCGTGGTGACCTTGTCCTTGGCCCCGGCGAGCGTCTGCGCCTGCTTCAGCGGCAGATAGAGGTTGGCGGCCGCGTCCCCGCTGTCGGGGGTGGCGACGCCCACGATCTTGTACTTCACCGACTTGACGGTCACCGTGGAGCCGGTCTTGAGCTTCTTCTTCTTGGCGTACGAGGCGTCGACGACGGCGACCTTGGCATTGCTCTCGGCGCTGGTGAAGGTACGGCCGGAGGTGATCTTCGACGAGGTCAGCGGGCCGATGCCGAGGTGGGCGACGTCCGTGCCGTACACGGTGTACGAGTCGACGTCGAAGTTGGCGCCGCCGCCCTGGACCTCGCCCTGCGGGGCCCCGCCGCCGGCACCCGGGCGGCCGGTGGCGGAGCCGCCGCCCGACCGCTGCTTGAACTCACCGCGCTTGAACTGGCCGTCGACCTTGAGCACGTTCAGGCTCAGTCCGCCGACGGCACTGGAGACACCGCTCTGCTCGCCGACCTTGCCGACGGTCGCCGACGACAGGGTCTGGAAGCCCTGCACCGTCACCCGGTCGCTGCTCTGCTTCGAGTCGTCGCCGCTGCCCTTCGCACCGAACTGGAACTTGGGCCGGGTATTGCCCCCGGTGGTCCCGGCGGGAGCCTCGGCCTTGGTGACGGTCATGTCCGTGCCGAGGCCGTACAGGGACTGCAGGACCTTGTCCTGCGCCTGGCCCATCCCGGCGGAGACCGAACTGACGACGATGACCAGCGCAATACCGAGGGCGAGCCCCGAGGCGACGACGAGCGCCGCCTTTCTGCGGCGGCGCAGCTCGCGCCGGAGGTAGGTGAAGAACATGGGGTGAAAGTAGGACCCGCCTGTGATGGCGGGATAAGGCCGGCGTGAGAGCGGGATGAGAAGGGCCCGCCCTGGGCGCGGTGTTGAGCGGCGCGGGGCCCGCGGAAGAGCGCGGAGGACAGGGCTCCGCGCTCTGTACCGTCAGTTGTGACCCGCCGGTCAGCCCATGCTCTTGGCCCCGTCGATCGACTCGCGGAGGATGTCGGCGTGGCCGGCGTGCTGGGAGGTCTCCGCGATGAGGTGCAGCAGCACCCGGCGGGCCGACCACCGTACGCCGGGCTCGAACCAGGGAGCCTTCGGCAGCGGGTGGGAGGCGTCCAGGTCGGGCAGGGCGGCGACCACTTCTTCGGTCCGGCCTGCCACGTCGGCGTAGTCGGCCAGCACCCCCGCGAGCGTCTCACCGGGCAGCAGCCGGAACTCGTCGGCCCGGCGGGCGAAGTCCTCCTCGGTCATCGAGGCGAAGTCCGGCATGGCCGAGGGGCCTTCCTGGATGAAGCCCAGCCAGTTCCGCTCGACCGCGGTGACGTGCTTGACCAGACCGCCCAGACACAGCTCACCGGCGGTGGACCGCAGCCCGGCCTGCTCGTCGGTGAGGTCGCGGGTGGTGAAACGCAGGAAGTACCGCTGCTTGGCCAGCGTCTCCAGCAGCTCGGCGCGCTCGCCGGTGACGGCCGGCGAACCGGTGGCGTCCGGGGATCCGGTGCCATCCGTGGATCCGGTGACGTCCGTGGAACCAGCCGGATCGCGGGGCGCGGGCTCGTTGACGATCATGGTCTCTGCCTTCTCTCGGTCCTTTTCCCACTGGGCGAGGAACACGCTAGAGGCGATCTAGGTCAGCTGCTGGCCTTTATACGCGCCGCACCGGCCGCCTACGGGACGCACCGGCGCCGGAACCGCGAACGGCGGCCCGTCCGCGAGGGACGGGCCGCCGTTCGTGCAAGGCGGGGCGGGGTGGGCCAGGGCCTGTCAGGCGGCCGAACCGGCCTTCCAGGCCGACCAGTTCAGGTTCCAGCCGTTGAGGCCGTTGTCCGGCTGGATCGTCTTGTCGTGCGAGTTCTTCACCACGACCACGTCACCGATCAGCGAGTGGTTGTAGAACCACGCGGCCGAGGTGTTCGGGTCGTTGGCGCCCTTGGTGTCGGAGAGACCGACACAGCCGTGGCTGGTGTTCGACGAGCCGAAGAGCGACTTGGCGCCCCAGTAGTTGCCGTGGATGAAGGTGCCGGAGCTGGACAGCCGCATGGCGTGCGGGACGTCCTTGATGTCGTACTCGCCCTTGCCGTCGGCGTTGGTGAAGCCGACCGTGGAGCCGTCCATCCGGGTCTGCTTGTACTTCTCCGAGATCACCATCTGGCCGTTGTACGTGGTGTGCTCGGGGGAGCCGGCCGAGATCGGGATGGTCTTGATCGTCTTGCCGTCCTGCGTGACCTTCATCGTGTGCGCCGCGGCGTCCACGATGGAGACCTGGTTGCGGCCGATCTTGAAGCTGACGGTCTTGTCCTGGACGCCGGTGACGCCGCTGGCGCCCTCGACCCCGTCCAGGGCCAGCTTCATGGTGACGGTCGACCCTTCCTTCCAGTACTGGTCGGGGCGGAGGTCGAGCCGGGTGGAGCTGAACCAGTGGCCGACGACCTGCTGGCCGCTGCTCGACGTCACCTTGACGGCGTCCTCGACGGCCTTCTTGTTGGTGATCGGCTTGTCGAAGTTGATCGAGACCGGCATACCGACGCCGACGGTCGAACCGTCCTCGGGCGTGAAGTTGCCGATGAAGCTGTGGGCGGGCGAGACCGTCGTGAACGACGAGTTCTCGTGCGCCTGACGGCCCTGGGAGTCCTTGGCCGTGACAGCGATCTTGTACGTGGTCGAGCGCTCCAGCGGGGCGTCCGGCTTCCAGCTGGCGCCGTCGGCCGAGATGGTGCCCTTGACGGTCGTGCCCGTCGAGCTGGTCATCGCCACCTGGGTCAGCTTGCCCGAGGTGACGGAGACCTTGGCGTCCTTGTTGATGCCCGCGTTGTCGGCGCCGCTCTTGGGCGTGATCGCTATTCGGGCGTCGGACGTGTCCTTCGCCGCGGCCGCGTCGACCGCACTCTGCGACGACTTCTTCGCACCGTCCGAGCCGTCGGCCTTGCTGTCGCCACCACTGCAGGCCGACAGCACCAGTACGCCGCCGAGCAGAGCGGACGCAGCCATCAGGCCCTTGCGCCGCCTACTTTCCGTCATCACACGCTTCTCCATCGTTGCCGAATACCCCGAAAATCCCCGAGCAGGTCACCTTGAGCGCCGTGACTGTGTGCCCGCACTGCCCTTTAAGAACATCTGTACTGATGTGTCGGTTCCACATCCGGTGAAGATGTGTGAAACAACACGTGCGGTTCTGGAAGCTCCCGGCCTCCCGGAGTGCGGAACCGCACTCCGGGATCCCGTCCCGCTTCCCCGTGGACGTCTTGCCGCACAACGGAGTTACACGGTCACGTCCGCATCGTCATCGTCGCCGGGCTCATCTTCCTCGTCCAGGTCCCATTCAAGCGAATCGGGGTCGTAGTCGATCTGTTCGCTCGACCACCCGGCCTGGACGAGTTCGACGCCCGGCACCTCGCCGAGCAGATCGAGCGGGTCGACCAGGTGGGCGACCGCTTCTGCAGCGTCTTCCCTGACAGCGGCCTCGGCATGCGTACGGTCCTCGCCGAGCATGCCGGGCTGGACGCCCTCGGCGTCGTCCGCGATCCGTTCGAGCGCGGCCTCGCAGAGCGCGGGGGCGTCGTGCACCTCCATCACCAATTCGACCTTGAGACGTACATAGCGGGATTTTTCTTCGATGGTCATGCGACGGAGCGTAAGGCTCCCGGCGTCTGTGGCTTTCCTGCGACCCGCTGCTTTCACCGGCGCCGTCGCCGCGGCACTATCATCGGCGCGCACGGGCGCCAATTCAGGTTTGCAGTAAGGGAGATCGATCCTGTGTCAGCTCGCCGGCCGCTGTTGACCGCCGTATCGGCGGGGGCCCTGCTCTGTGCCCTGTGGTTCGTACCGTCGGCGCACACCACCGACGCCCGGCGGCCCGGCACCCCCGTACACCCGGGGCAGCGGCACACCACCGCTCTCCCGGCCGCGGACGGGAGAGCGGACACCACCGGGTACGTGGTCGGCGGCTCGCTGTTCCTGGGGCTCGGCGCGGCCTCGGTCGTCTATGTCGGCCGCCGGGCCCACAGCGGCTGACACGGCCGACGGTCACGCGTCCGCGGCGGGCCGCTTGCCCCGCAGCCGGCGCCGGTCACCGGACGGCGGAGGCGTGTCGGCCAGCCGCATCACCGCGCCGTCCCGGCCCGCCACGACCGGCTTCACCGACCTGGCGGCCTTCGCCCGGTACTGCGCGGCGTCCGCCAGCCGGAACAGCCTGCGGGCGGATTTCAGCTGCCCGATCGGATCGCCCGTGGACGCGACCCCGCAGGCCACCCCGTCCCCCAGCTCCAGTTCGCCCGCCCGTACGCAGAGCTCGTCCGCGACCGCGATCACCGCGTCCGCCGAAGGCCCCACGGAGAGCAGGCAGAACTCGTCGCCGCCGAGCCGCGCCGCCAGCGCGCCCGGCAGCATGGCACCGCAGACCGAGAGGACCGAGCCGAAGCGCTCCAGGAGGCGGTCGCCGACGGCGTGCCCATGGGTGTCGTTGACCCGCTTCAGGCCGTTGAGGTCACAGACCACCAGGCTGACGACCGTCCCGTCGGCCAGGAAGCGGTCCACCGCGGCGTCGAGCCCGATGTCGACCGCGCGCCGGTTCGCGAGCCCCGTCAGCGGGTCGGTGAAGGCCAGCTTCCTGGCCTCCTCCAGGCGCTCGGTCTGCGCGAGCCCGGCCGCCACCACCGCGGCCAGCACCGTGGCGAAGTCCGCGTCCGCCCGGTCAAAGACCGGCGTCCCCACCGGCCTGGCCACATACAGCTCGCCCCAGGCGCGGCCGCTCAGCACTATCGGCGCCACCACACAGCTGCCCCGTCCCCGCCTGCGCAGCGCGGCCACCCGCTGGTGGCAGTAGCCGGCCGAGGACTCGGCGGGCCCGTCGGCCGTCTCGACCCAGGCGTTGGGCTCGCCGCCGCTCGCCCACCGCTCGTGCAGGAACTCGGCGATCTCCGGGAAGTGGTTCACCGGATAGGTCTCGGCGTCGGGGAACTCGGCTTCGTCCTCGACCCGCTCCCCCACATTGGCGAGCACCTTGAGCCGCCCCAGCTCCCGCTCCCAGACCGACAGCGCGGCGAAACTGCCGCCCAGCGCCTCGCACGCACCGAGCGTGGCCGCCCGCCAGGACGCACGCGGCGTCTGCGCCGACGCCATGGCCTGTGCCAGCGTCACCACGGCCCGCAGCCGCACATCGTCACCCATTGCATCAGCTTAAGGACGATGTGCGGCTTTTGAGTAGTTATACGTTACAGGCAGTGACAGACGGTCGTACGGGCCGGTGCCCGCGACGACCTGCGGAGACCCTCACTCGCCGGGCCACTGGGGCTTCCGCTTCTCGTTGAACGCCGCCACACCCTCGGCGCGGTCACCGGAGAAGGCCACCGACCGCCAGGCCGCGTCCTCGACCTCGAGACCGGCGCGCAGATCGAGCCCGTGCCCCAGCCGCAGCGCCCGCTTGGCCGCCCGCAGCCCGACCGGCGAGTTGGCGGCGATACGGTCCGCGAGCTCCAGGGCTCCGGTGCGGGCGTCGTCGGCCAGGATGTCGACGAGGCCCAGCTCGCGCGCCTCGGCCGACTCCACCCGCCGGGCGCTGAACACCAGCTCGGCCGCGCGGGCGGCGCCGACCCGGCGCGGCAGCAGCTGCGTACCACCGCCGCCGGGGATCACCCCGACCGACACCTCGGGCAGACCGACCACGGCGGTCCCGTCGGCGACGATCAGATCGCAGGCGAGCGCCAGCTCGAACCCGCCGCCCAGCGCGAAGCCGTGCACGGCGGCCACGGTGGGCATCGGCAGCTCCAGTACGCCGGTGTACGCGGCGCGCGCCGTGGGGCGCTGGCGCACCAGCTCGGCGTCCGTGAGGGAGTTGCGCTCCTTGAGGTCGGCGCCCACGCAGAAGGCCCGGTCGTGGGTGGAGGTCAGCACCACGGTCCGCGCCGACGGGTCGGCGGCCAGCGCGTCGCAGGCCGCCGCGATGGACCGGGCCATCCCGGTCGACACGGCGTTCATCGCCTTGGGCCGGTCCAGGACCAGCTCGGCGACATGGCCGTGCCGGCGCACGGCGACGTGGTCACCGAACCGCCGCTCGTCCGCGGCGCCCGTTCCAGTATCTGAGATTTCTGAGGTCATCCGGGCACGATAGGCCGCGGACCGTACGGCCGTCAGCCCCCGGCGGCGACCGGCCCCCGCACGCCGGAGCACGTCACGCCCGTACCCCGGAGCACGTCACGCCCGTACGGCCGCCGGAGCCCGTCACGCCGTACCGGCCGGCCCGGCCCGGTCCCGTGCGTCCCGGCATGTCATGTCACGTCGTACGGCGGGTGAGCAGCCACGGCTCGACCACGCCGAGCCCGCGTACCGGCCGCTGCCACATCGGCTGGAGCGCGAAGCGGTAGACGGGCGGCTCCTCGCCGTCCTTCTCCGCGCGCTCGGTCTCGGCCGCCGCTTCCGACTCGGAGACCGGGGCGTCACCGTGGCGGCCCAGTTCCTCGGCGAGCGCGCCGTCCACCAGGACGGTGTCCTTGGGCGCTATCGAGGTGAGCCTGGACGCCAGGTTGACCGTCGTGCCGAACACATCACCCATCCGGGTCGTGACGGTGCCGAAGGCGATACCGACCCGCAGTTCCGGCATGGTCTCGTCGTTGCTCATGGTCTCGATGAGCCGCAGCGCGATCTCGGCGGCTGTCCCGGCGTCGTCCGCCGCGTACAGCACCTCGTCGCCGAGGGTCTTGATGAGCCGGCCGCCGTGCGCGGCGACCAGGTCGGCGCAGGTCGTCTCGAACGCCTCGACCAGCTCGCCCAGCTCCTCCTCCTCCAGGCGCCGGGTCAGCCGGGTGAAGCCGACGAGGTCGGCGAAGCCCACCGCGAGCCTGCGGTCGACCATCTCCTCGTCGTCCGCGGCCTGCACGACCCGCCCGGTGGCGGCCGCCAGCTGGCGCCGCCACACATAGCGCAGGAACTCCTCAAGCTCCGGCAGCAACAGCTCGACCAGCGGGTAGGTGACCTCGGTGCGGGTCATCCCCGGCTCTGGGGGCTCGGTGAGCCCGGCCAGGAAGGAGTCGATCTGCCATTCGGCGAGGCGGGCGGTGGTCTGACCGGTCGACCGCGCGACCTGGACGGCCATCGGCTCGCTCAGCAGCCCGGCCTCCACGAGTCCGGCGAGGCGGCGCAGCGCCAGCACGTCCGCCTCGGTGAGCGCCTTGGCCTGGCCGATGTCGGGGAAGCCCATGGCCCGCCAGAAGCGGGAGGCCAGCTCCATCGAGACACCGGCCGTGCGGGCGGCCTGGAAGGGCGTGTAGCGGCGGTCGGCGCCGAGGATCAGCTGTTCGAGGCGGATCGCGAGCGGATCGTTGGTCGGCTCCGCGGTGTGATCGACCTCATGGTGGGGGGTGCGGTACGGAGAGAAAGGGGGCTCCTCGTCCGCGCCCGACGAGATGTTGTCGACGGTCACCTGCCGCCTCCTGCCCATTCCCTGCGCACTGCCCTGCCGATCTGGCCGACGCTCCGTGCTGATCTGCCCGCGGATCGCCTCAACCATACGGCAGGTGTGCCGTAGCTCACGTGCTGGCGCAGCTCCGACCGGCCGCGCGACCGGTGCACGCCCCGCAGGAAAGCCGGTGCCGGACGGAAACCGGTGCCAGGCGGAAAGACCGGTGTCAGACCGGCCGCAGGTGCACGATGTCACCCGCGCCGACCGGCTGCACCCCGTCCTCGGTGGCCAGCACCAGCCGGCCGTCACCGTCGACGGCGACGGCCTCCCCCGTCAGCGAGGCGCCGCCGGGCAGCTCGGCCCGCACCGTGCGGCCCAGGGTGGAGCAGCCCGCCGCGTACGCCTCCTGGAGCCGTGAGGCCGCCGGGTCGCCGTCCGCTGCGCGCCACTCCCCGTACCACTGCTCCAGGGAGCGCAGTACGGCGCGCAGCAGCGGGTCTCGGTCGGTGGTGACCGCCCCGGCGAGTGCCAGCGAGCCCGCGGTGGGGACGGGCAGCTCGTCCGCGCGGAGCGAGACGTTGAGGCCGACACCGATCACGACGGCGCCGTCGGCGGTGCGTTCGGCGAGGATGCCGCCCGCCTTCCGCTCGGCGCCGACCGTGGCCTCCCCCGGACGACGCCGGCCGGAGTCCTCGGGGACCGTGACGAGCAGGTCGTTCGGCCATTTCAGCGCGGTGTCGATCCCGGCCGCCCGGGAGAGACCGGTGGCCACCGCGACCCCGGTGAGCAGCGGCAGCCACCCCCAGCGCTCGGCCGGGATCCGCGGGGAAGGCCGCAGGAGTACGGAGAGGAAGAGCCCGGACCGCGCGGGCGCCGACCAGACGCGGTCCAGCCGTCCGCGGGCCGCGCTCTGCTCCTCGGCCACCAGCACCGCGCCCTCGTCAAGACCGGCGGCCCGCTCCCTGAGGTCGGAGTTGGTGGACCCGGTGGACGCGACCACGTCGAGTGAGGTCCACAGCGATCCCGGCCGAACCAGCGCGCGGCGCAGGGCCGTCGCGTTGAGCGGCGGCCGTTCCAGGTCCGACCAGCGGTTGTCAGGTACATCGGATGACGTCATGCAACCCACAGTAGGTGTGGCAAACGACGCACTGCCGAGGCGCACCAGCGCCGATACGCTACGTGCAAGTAGCCGAAACGCCCTGTCATACGCCTGAGCACCCAGGGAGCCGCATCCCGATGTCCGAGCCGGAAGAGATCAACGTGCACACCACCGCGGGGAAGCTCGCGGATCTTCAGCACCGCATCGAAGAGGCGACACACGCCGGTTCGGCGCGTGCGGTGGAGAAGCAGCACGCCAAGGGCAAACTGACAGCCCGTGAGCGGGTGGAACTGCTCCTCGACGAGGGGTCGTTCACGGAGCTGGACGAGTTCGCCCGGCACCGCTCCACCAACTTCGGCATCGAGAAGAACCGCCCGTACGGCGACGGAGTGGTGACCGGCTACGGCACGGTCGACGGCCGCCCGGTCTGTGTCTACTCGCAGGACTTCACCATCTTCGGCGGCTCGCTCGGCGAGGTCTACGGCGAGAAGATCGTCAAGGTCATGGACTTCGCCATGAAGACCGGCTGTCCCATCATCGGGATCAACGACGGCGGCGGCGCCCGGATCCAGGAGGGGGTGGCCGCGCTCGGTCTGTTCGCCGAGATCTTCCGCCGCAACGTCCACGCGTCGGGTGTGATCCCGCAGATCAGCCTGATCGTCGGCCCGTGCGCCGGCGGCGCCGTGTACTCGCCCGCGATCACCGACTTCACGGTGATGGTCGACCAGACCTCGCACATGTTCATCACCGGTCCCGACGTCATCAAGACCGTCACCGGCGAGGACGTCGGCTTCGAGGAGCTGGGCGGCGCCCGGACGCACAACACCACGTCCGGTGTGGCGCACCACATGGCGGGCGACGAGAAGGACGCGATCGAGTACGTCAAGTCGCTGCTCTCCTACCTCCCTTCGAACAACCTCTCCGACGCGCCCGCCTTCCCCGAGGAGGCGGACCTGGAGACCTCGGACACCGACCGGGAGCTCGACACGCTCATCCCGGACTCGGCGAACCAGCCGTACGACATGCACACGGCCATCGAACACGTCCTGGACGACGCCGAGTTCCTGGAGACCCAGAGCCTGTTCGCGCCGAACATCCTGACCGGTTTCGGCCGGGTCGAGGGGCACCCGGTCGGCATCGTGGCCAACCAGCCGATGCAGTTCGCGGGCTGTCTCGACATCGACGCCTCGGAGAAGGCGGCCAGGTTCGTCCGCACCTGCGACGCGTTCAACGTCCCGGTCATCACCTTCGTGGACGTGCCCGGCTTCCTGCCGGGTGTGGACCAGGAGTACGGCGGCATCATCCGGCGCGGCGCCAAGCTGATCTTCGCGTACGCCGAGGCCACGGTCCCGCTCATCACGGTGATCACCCGCAAGGCGTTCGGCGGCGCGTACGACGTGATGGGCTCCAAGCACCTGGGC
>NZ_JAAGLN010000087.1 GCF_010548145.1 Streptomyces sp. SID10853 | reverse complement strand
CGGCCCGGCCCGCCCCGCCCCGCCCCGGCCTGGTGCGGTGCCGGTGTCCGGGCGCGGGCGCGGGCGTCGCGTCCCGGTATGCGGACGGCTCTCCCGACGCATCCCTGTTGTATCTATGCTGTGCGCATGCCAGTCGCCCCGCTGAAACAGCCCCCCGCAGCCGACCGTGTCTACGCCCACGTCAAACAGGCCGTACTCGACCGCCGCTACGAGGGCGGGACGCTGCTCACCGAGGGCGAGCTGGCCGAGGCCGTGGGGGTCTCGCGGACGCCCGTGCGGGAGGCGCTGCTCAAGCTGGAGGTGGAGGGGCTCATCAAGCTCTACCCGAAGAAGGGCGCCCTGGTCCTCGCCGTCTCCGCGCAGGAGATCCACGACGTGGTGGAGACCCGGCTGCTGGTCGAGGAGTTCGCCGCGCGCAAGGCCGTGCCCGCCGCGCCCCAGCTCATCGAGCGGCTGACCGGGCTGCTGGCCGAGCAGACCGCGCAGGTGGAGTCCGGTGATCTGGCCGCGGCCGCCGTCAGCGACCGCTGCTTCCACGCGGAGATCGTCCGCAGCGCCGGGAACGAGATCCTCTCCCGCCTCTACGACCAGCTGCGCGACCGGCAGCTGCGGATGGGGGTCGCCGTGCTCCACGCGCACCCCGACCGCACCAACACCACCCTCGCCGAGCACGGCGAGATCCTGGAGGCGCTGCGCGGCGGGAACGCCGACGACGCCGTCGCGGTCGTCCGCCGCCATGTCACCCGCATCCGGAACCTGGCCCGGGGAGAGGACCGATGAGCGCTGTGCTGCCCGGCGATCCGCCGGGAGGGCGGCGTGCGGTCACGGTGTGGTCGATCGGCGTCGCCGTCTACTTCGTGGCGATCGTCTTCCGTACCAGCCTGGGCGTGGCCGGTCTGGACGCCGCCGACCGCTTCCACGTCAACGCCTCCGCCCTGTCCACCTTCTCCATACTCCAGCTGCTCGTCTACGCCGGGATGCAGATACCCGTCGGCCTGCTCGTGGACCGGCTCGGCACCAAGAAGGTGCTGACGCTCGGGGTGGTGCTGTTCACGCTGGGGCAGCTCGGCTTCGCGTTCTCCCCCACGTACGGCACGGCCCTCGCCTCGCGCGCGCTGCTCGGCTGCGGTGACGCCATGACCTTCATCAGCGTGCTGCGGCTCGGGTCCCGCTGGTTCCCGGCCCGGCGCGGCCCGATGGTCGCCCAGCTCGCCGGGCTCGTCGGAATGGCCGGGAACCTCGTCTCGACCATCGTCATCTCCCGTACGCTGCACGGCCTCGGCTGGACCACCACCTTCGCGGGCAGCTCGCTCGCCGGGGTGCTGGTGCTCGTCGTGATGCTGCTGTTCCTGAAGGACCACCCCGAAGGGTTCGAGCCGCCGCCCGCGCCGCACCCGGGCGCCGCGTCGGTGCGCCGGCAGATCGCGGCGGCCTGGCGGGAGCCGGGCACCCGGCTCGGGATGTGGGTGCACTTCACCACGCAGTTCCCCGCGATGTTCTTCCTGCTGCTGTGGGGGATGCCGTTCCTCGTCGAGGCGCAGGGCCTGTCCCGGGCCACGGCGGGCGAACTGCTCACGCTGATCGTGCTCTCGAACATGGCCGTCGGCCTGATCTACGGGCAGATCATCGCCCGGCACCAGGGCGCCCGCGCCCCGATCGCACTGTCCACGGTCGGCGCCACCGCGCTGCTCTGGGCCGCCACGCTCGCCTACCCGGGCGACCACGCGCCGATGTGGCTGCTGGTGACGCTCTGCACGGTGCTCGGCGCCTGCGGCCCGGCCTCGATGATCGGCTTCGACTTCGCGCGCCCCGCCAACCCGCCGGAGCGCCAGGGCACCGCGTCCGGGATCGTCAACATGGGCGGGTTCGTCGCGTCGATGACGACGCTGCTCGCGGTCGGGGTCCTGCTGGACGCCACGGACGACAACTACCGGATCGCCTTCTGCTCCGTGTTCGTCCTGGAGGCGCTGGGCGTCACGCAGATCCTGCGGCTGCGCCGGCGCAGCGCGCGCCGGGAGAGCGAGCGGCTGGTGACCAGCCGGGTGGAGGCCGTGCACGTCCCGGCGTGAACCCGGGGCCCGGGCTTGGACCAGGAGCCCGGGCTCACGGCGTCACGGCGAACGACTGGAGGATCGCGGCGGCCAGTTCCTGGTCGCCCTCGGCCTTGATCTCGTCCGACACCGCGGACAGCCTCACCCGACCGCAGGCCAGCCTGAAGTACGTCTCCCAGTCCATCGCGATCGTCACGGCGGGACCCAGCGAGGGCGAGCCGTCGACCGTGCCGCGCCCCTCGGCGTTCACCCGGACCGTCCGCATGAACTCGACGGCGCCGGTGATGTCGAAGACGACCGCGGTGTTCGGCGGCGCGCCCGCCTCCTTGGCGACGACCTTCGGCAGCGCCTGCACCAGGGTGTCGCGGGCCACATAGGCGCCCGGCGAGTCCAGGTTGCCCGGCTTGCCCAGGGTGGTGCGCAGATCCTGCTCATGCACCCAGACGTCGAACGCGCGCATCTGCAGCGCCAGTTCCAGCGTCTGCTCCGTGCCGAGCGGCGCGCGCACCAGGGTGTCCGGCTGCCGCGTCTCGTTCCGCAGCTGCCGCGAGCGCCGGATGATCGTGTACTCCAGGTCCGCGGTCATCTCGGGCGAGGTGTGGTGGCGGCGCACATCGACCTGCATCTCCATGTACCGCTGGTGGTCCGTCTGCACATGGAAGAGGTCGCGGGGCAGGGTGTGGATCGGCCGCGGGTCCCCGAGCTGCTCGTTCTCCATGCCGATGATGTGG
Organism: Streptomyces sp. SID10853; assembly: GCF_010548145.1. Classification (GTDB taxonomy): domain Bacteria; phylum Actinomycetota; class Actinomycetes; order Streptomycetales; family Streptomycetaceae; genus Streptomyces. The sequence goes on along the minus strand of NZ_JAAGLN010000087.1, from coordinate 22,864 downwards.
GAGATGATGTCGCGCACCGACCAGTTCGGGCAGGGCGTCCCGCGGTTCCACTCGCCTTCGACGAGCGGCTTCACCAGCTCGGATATGGCTTCTGCTGAGTGGGTCCAGGCGTCGGCATAGGTCTGAAGGCTTGGATGGACTGTCACGGGACCCCTCGGAGCGGTGTTCTGCGGTACGGCGGGCGTAGACCTGCTGGTTTTCGAGGCACTGCTGGGGGTCTGGGGGCATCCCCCCGGAAGGCACAGTACGCTGCCCAGTGGCACCCCGGCAGTGCTTTCGTGTGACGATCGTAGGCCCGCGTTGACGGCCCGAATGCCAGGACGGTGGTACTGTGCGCGCCTCTCTTCTTCAGATCGCAGTGAATCCTGCGGAATCGCCCGGTTCGCGCCGCTTGCGCGTGGCCGGTCTCGTACGTGAACAGTCGGCTGCGGATCTCGTCGTGCTGCCCGAACTGTGGCCTGTCGGCGCCTTCGCGTACCAGTCGTTCGAGGCCGAGGCCGAACCGCTGGACGGCCCCACGCACGAGGTGATGGCGCAGGCCGCCAAGGACGCCGGCGTCTGGCTGCACGCGGGCTCGATCGTGGAGCGGGACCCCGACGGCGCCCTCTACAACACATCCCTGGTCTTCACGCCCGACGGCGAACGGGCCGCCGCCTACCGCAAGATCCACCGCTTCGGCTTCGACAAGGGCGAGGCGGTCCTGATGGGGGCGGGCGACACCCTGGTGACGGTGGACCTGCCGGAGACCACGCTCGGCCTGGCCACCTGCTACGACCTCCGCTTCCCCGAACTGTTCCGCGGCCTGACCGACGCGGGCGCCCGCCTGCTCGTCGTCCCCGCGGGCTGGCCGGAGCGCCGCCGCTCGCACTGGACGCTGCTCGCGCAGGCGCGCGCGGTGGAGAACCAGGCGTACGTCCTGGCCTGCGGGTCCGCCGGTACGCACGCGGACGTGGAGCAGGCGGGGCACAGCATCGTGGTCGACCCCTGGGGCGAGGTGCTCGCCGAGGCGGGCGCGGGCGAGGAGGTCCTGACGGTCGAGCTGGACCCGGGGCTCGTCGCCACGACCCGCGAGCAGTTCCCCGCCCTGAAGGACCGGCGGCTCGGACTGGCCCCGCCCCGCTGAGGCCCGCGCAGCTGGGGCCCGCCCCGCTGAGGTCCGTCCCGCTGAGGTCCGCGCAGCTGGGGCCCGTCCCGCTGAGGTCCGTCCCGCTGAGGTCCGCCCCGCTGAGGTCTGCGCAGCTGGGGCCCGCCCCGCTGAGGCCCGTCCTGCTGAGGCCCGCCCCGCTGAGGTCCGCCCCGCCCGAGGAGTACCGGCCGCCGGTCACCGGTCGGAGGCGACCGCCACCCGCCACGACGACGACGTACGGAGCACGGAGCACCGCTATGACCGAACCCGGCTGTCTGAGCACCATCCGCGCGTCCTACGACACCGTCGCGGTCGCCTACGAGGAGATCGTCCGCGACCACCTCGCGAACAGCCCCTACGACCGGGCGATGCTGGCCGCGTTCGCCGACCAGATACGGACGGACGGCGGCGGCCCGGTGGCCGACGTCGGCTGTGGGCCCGGCCGGGTGACGGCCCATCTGGACGGGCTCGGCGCGGACGCGTTCGGCATCGATCTCTCGCCGGGGATGGTCGACGTGGCCCGCCGGACGTATCCGGGGCTTTGCTTCGACGTGGGCTCGATGACCGCCCTCGACCTGGCGGACGGCTCGCTCGCCGGCCTGGTCGCCTGGTACTCGGTCATCCATCTCCCGCCGGAGCTGCTGCCCTCGGTGTTCGCGGAGTTCCACCGGGTGCTCGCGCCGGGCGGGCGGCTGCTGCTCGCCTTCAAGGCCGGTGACGAAGTCCGCCATCTCGACCACGGTTACGGGCACGACCTCTCGCTCGACGTGCACTGGCTGCCGCCGGACCGGGTCGCGGGGTGGCTGGCCGGGGCCGGGTTCGACGTACGGGCCCAGCTGGTGCGCGAACCCGATCCGCAGGAGAAGCAGCCGCAGGCGTACCTCCAGGCGACCAGGCGGCACTGAGCCGCCGCCGGCCGGGCCGCCTCGGCGACACCCTTCCGCGCCCTTCCGCGCCCTTCCGCGCGCGGTCGCTCCTCCTCGCACAGCACGGACTTGACGTGTCCCCCGACGCCGTGCGAAGTTTCACTAGTCAATTAGTGAAAGAGGGTGCGCCGGTGGCCGATCACCACGTCGAATACCGCATCGACCGGCACAGCGGCATCCCCGCCTACCTGCAGATCGTGCAGCAGACCCAGCAGGCGCTGCGCCTGGGCCTTCTCGAACCGGGGGACAAGCTCCCCACGGCACGTGAGGTCGTCGAGGTCACGGCCATCAACCCGAACACCGTGCTCAAGGCGTACCGCGAGCTGGAGCGCTCGGGACTGGTCGAGGCGCGGCGGGGGGTCGGCACCTTCATCCGCAAGGCGCTCGACGGCGCGGGTGCCGACTCGCCGCTGCGGGCGGAGCTGGACGGCTGGGCCCTGCGGGCCCGCGCCGCGGGTATCGGCCGGGAGAGCGCCTCCGAGCTGCTGACCTCGGTCCTGGACGAGCACTTCCCGAAGGGGGATCAGTGAGCACCACCGACAGTGCCCCGGCGGCGATCGAGGCATCCGGACTGACTCAGCGATACGGCCGGGGCCGCCGCGCGGCCCTCGCCCTGGAGGACTGCTCCTTCCGGGTCCCGGCGGGCAGCGTCTGCGCGCTGGTGGGCCCCAACGGTGCGGGCAAGTCCACCTTCCTGCGGATCGCCGCCGGACTGCTGCGGCCGGACAGCGGCACCGTCAGCGTCCTGGGCGCCGCGTCCGGCACCCACCGCGACCGGGTCGGCTATCTGGACCAGAGCCAGCCGCTCTACGGGCACCTCTCCGTCGCCGACACCCTCGACCTGGGCGCCCGCCTCAACACGGGCCACTGGGACGCCGGTTACGCGGCCCGGATCGTCGAACAGGGCGACCTCGACCCCCGCAGCCGGATCCGTGGTCTCTCCGGCGGTCAGCGCACCCGGGTGGCGCTCGCCCTCACCCTGGGCAAGCGGCCCGACCTGCTGCTGCTGGACGAGCCGATGGCCGAGCTCGACCCGCTGGCGCGTCAGCAGCTGATGGGGCTGCTGCTGGCCGACGCCGCCGAGAACGGCACCAGCATCGTGCTCTCCTCCCACGTCGTCGCCGAACTCTCCTACTCCTGCGACCACTTGCTGCTCATCGACGACGGCCGGGTGCGCCTCGCCGGCTCCGTCGAAGAGCTGCTCGCCGCGCACACCGTGGTCACCGGCCGGGGCGCCGACCTGGCCCCGCACACGGTCGTCGAGTCGCACCCCACCGGCCGCGGCCTCACCGCCCTGATCCGGCCCCGGGGCCCGCTCGCCGACACCTGGCAGACCCAGGCACCCACCCTGGAAGAGCTGCTGCTGGCCCACCTCCGTGCGCCGTCGTCCCCGGCGTTCCTCACCCCGGACATGCGCGGGGACACCACACCGGCGGCCTGACCACCCCGGCCGCGCGCACCACGACTTGTCGTGACGAACTCCCCCCCCACCGCCGTTCCGCCACCGCTCACAAGGACGTCTCATGGCCACCGCTTCGCTGGACAAACCCGCCCCCACGCCCCCACTCCGCCCCTCGCCGCTCGACCTGCTCCGGGCCGAACTGCGCCTGCACCGGGCAGCGCTGTGGATCTGGACGGCGTTCGTGGTCATCTCCGCGGGGCTGCTGCTCTGGCTGACCGGGCCGGGCGCGCACACCACGCAGAAGGCGTTCGACACGTTCGGCTACGCCGGAGTGCAGCTGGAATCCTGGAAGGGGCCGGTGCACAACGTCTTCCTCTCCACGACGTACAACGACCTCTTCTACGACCCGTCGAAGCTGATCGGCGTCGCCACCTTCTGCGTGGCCCTCTTCGCGGCAGGACCGCTGATCGCCCGTGAGCTGGAGAGCGGCACCACCAGGCTCGCCTGGTCCCAGTCGGTCTCCCCGGCCCGCTGGCTCGCCGCCAAGCTCGCCGTCCCGGCTGTCGTCGCCACCGTGGGCACCGGTCTGCTGATCCTGCTCTACCGGCTGCTGTGGTCCTCCCACAGCGATCTGCTGCGGGCCGGGTACGACCCCCGCCACCTGTACTTCTCGATCGGCCCCGCCACGGTGCTGGCCCCGCTCCTCGCCCTCGCCCTGGGCGCGCTCTGCGGACTGCTGCTGCGCCGCACGCTGCCCGCGATGGCCGTCGCCGCCGTCCTGCAGTACGTGGTCACGGCCGTCCGCAGCGGCCTGTGGCCCTTCCAGCGCGCGTTCCAGGTGCCCGATCTCTCCGTGCACAGCCGGGCGATCACGTCCAGCGGCGCCCGGATCACCGACCCGGAGTGTTACGACAAGGTGGCCTGCCTCGCCAAGCACGACGTGACCGGCTTCACCCGCACCTATCTCCCGTCCGACGACTTCTGGCCCCGCCAGCTCCTGGAGAGCGGCGTCCTGATCGCCCTGACCGTGCTCGCGGTCGGCATCGCCTTCTGGGCACTGAAGCGCCGCACGGTCTGACCGCAGCGCACGGTCCGACCGCCGCACGGTCCGACCGCCCAGGGTCGGCCGCCGCAATTTCGACCGCCGCATTTTCGACCGCCGGCCGGGGCCCCGCTCAACGGGCCCCGGCCTTGCGCTGCGGCGACGACGACGGCGGCTGCGGCACCGGACACGCGAGCTGCCCGGTCAACACACGTCAGCCCTCGTGCTCCTTCTCGTGCTCCTTCTCGTGCATGTGGATCACGGAGACCGCGATGGCGATCATCAGCGCCGGGTCGGAGTCCTCACGCACCACGTTCACCGCGTACGCGTCACGGACGCTGAACCACTTCTTCGAGATGTCGGCCAGCAGCTCGTTCTCGTACTCGACCGCGAACTCGCGGTCCAGGATGTTCCCGCTGACCTCCAGCTCGGTGCCGTCGACCAGCTTCACGCGGTAGTGGTCGTGCAGCAGGGTCAGCTTCTTCTTCCTGACGGTGGCCAGCTCCTCGCCGTCCCGCTTCAGGGTCATCGTGTCGCTGATGGCGATCAGCTTCTCCTTGAGCGTGATCAGCACCTGCCCGTCGAGGTCCTTCAGCTCAAGGGTGTCGCGGACGCGCATCACCTTGCCGTCGACGAGATACGCCTTGTGGCCGTTCTCGTCCTCGATCCAGTAGTCGTCGCCGATGTCGAAAATTCGGTCGCGCACAAGGAATTTCATGCGGATGACGTTACCGCCCGGGCCAGTTGGGCAGCAGGCCCCTGAGGCCGGCCCGTGACAGCCGCGCTGTGCCGCAGGTCACCCCGGTCGAGGTGGCACCCTTGACGTCATGAACGATGTGACTCCCGCACCCCGTCGCGCCCGTGTCCGCGCCCCCGAGCTCGTCGGCAAGGGCGGCTGGCTGAACACAGGCGGACAGCAGTACACCCTTGCCGACCTGCGGGGACGCATTGTCGTTCTGGATTTCTGGACCTTCTGCTGTATCAACTGCCTGCACGTCCTCGACGAGCTGCGCGAGCTGGAGCAGCAGCACAGCGACACCGTCGTGATCATCGGGGTGCACTCCCCGAAGTTCGTGCACGAGGCCGAGCACCAGGCCGTTGTCGACGCCGTCGAGCGGTACGGCGTGCACCACCCCGTCCTGGACGACCCCGAGCTGGCCACCTGGAAGCAGTACGCCGTCCGGGCCTGGCCGACGCTCGTGGTGATCGACCCCGAGGGGTACGTCGTCGCCCAGCACGCCGGCGAGGGCCACGCCCACGCCATCGAGACGCTGGTCACCGAGCTGGAGGCCGAGCACGCGGCCAAGGGCACGCTGCGGCGCGGCGACGGGCCGTATGTCGCGCCGGAGCCGGTCGCCACCGATCTGCGCTTCCCGGGCAAGGCGATCGCCCTGCCGGGCGGCAATCTGCTGGTGTCCGACACCACCCGCCACCAGCTGGTCGAGCTGGCGCCCGACGGCGAGACCGTCGTACGGCGGATCGGCGGCGATGGCGTCTTCAACGAGCCGCAGGGGCTCGCGCTGCTGCCCGGCGGGAAGGTCGCGGTCGCCGACACCGTCCACCACGCGATCCGCACGTACGACCCGGAGAGCGGTGAGATCGAGCTGGTCGCGGGGACCGGGAAGCAGTGGTGGCAGGGGTCGCCGACCAGCGGTCCCGCTCTCGGTGTGGCGCTCTCCTCGCCCTGGGACCTCGCCTGGTTCGGCGGGCGGCTGTGGATCGCCATGGCGGGTGTCCACCAGCTGTGGACGTACGACCCGGAGACCGGCACCGTCGAGGTGGCGGCCGGCACCACCAATGAGGGGCTGGTCGACGGACCGGCCGCCGACGCGTGGTTCGCGCAGCCGTCCGGCCTCTCGGCCGCCGGGGACCGGCTGTGGATCGCCGACTCCGAGACGTCCGCGCTGCGCTGGATCGAGCAGGACGCCGACGGGGGCACCGCGGCGGGCGCCGTGGTGCACACCGCCGTCGGCACCGGGCTCTTCGACTTCGGCCACCGGGACGGCGACGCCGGACAGGCGCTGCTCCAGCACCCGTTGGGCGTGACGGCGCTGCCCGACGGTTCGGTCGCGGTGTCCGACACGTACAACCACGCGCTGCGCCGCTACGACCCGGCCACCGGTGAAGTGACCACGCTGGCAACGGACTTGCGGGAGCCGAGCGACGCGGTGCTCGTCGGGGACGACATCGTGGTGGTGGAGTCCGCGCGGCACCGGCTGACCCGGCTGCGGCTGCCCGACGAGGCGGTACGGGTGGAGAGCGTCGCCCACCGCACGCAGCGGGCCGCCACCGATGTCGCGCCGGGCACGCTCCGGGTGGACGTCGTCTTCCAGGCGCCGGCCGGCCAGAAGCTGGACGTCCGGTACGGGCCCTCCACCCGGCTGCTGGTCTCCGCGACCCCGCCCGAGCTGCTGCTGGAGGGGGACGGGGCCGGTACCGACCTCTTCCGGGACGTGGCGCTCAACCCGGAGATCACCGAGGGCGTGCTCCATGTGTCGGCGATGGCCGCGTCCTGCGACGTCCCCGCTGGGGGCACCTCCGAGTCGGAGACCGGGGAAGAGTATCCGGCCTGCCATGTGCACCAGCAGGACTGGGGCGTCCCGGTCCGTGTGACGGACGAGGGGACGGCCCGGCTGCCGCTGGTGCTCGCGGGCATGGACGGCTGACCGGCCCGCTATGGGGGGGGCGGCCGTCAGCCCAGGTGGTGGTGGTCGTCCTCGACGACCGTGGTCGAGGTGGGCATCGTCGGGCGGCGACGGCGCAGGACGCTGGTGTAGACCGCGATACCGATCACGCCGACCAGCATCATGATGATGCCGACCATGTCCAGGTTCACGCCGTTCACATGCCAGTCGGTTGCGAAGGTGAGGATGCCCCCCACCACGAGAAGAAGGATGCAGCCGCCTAGGCCCATCGGTGTTCGCCTCCGAAGTCGTTGTGGCTGTTCCGGTCCGTACAGGGCGCGTACCCGGGACCGGAACGGTCAATCAACGTGCCTTCGGCACAGGCGAGTTCTCCAGTCGGCTCAGCTCTTCGAGCGACGCAGCCCTCCAGGAGATCAACCCTCCAGGAGATCAGCCCTCAAGGAAAGCCGTCAGGGCGTTGGCGAGCAGGTACGGGTCGTCGGCTCCGCACAGCTCGCGGGCGCTGTGCATGGAGAGGATCGCGACGCCGATGTCCACCGTGCTGATGCCGTGCCGGGCCGCGGTGATCGGGCCGATGGTCGTGCCGCACGGCATGGAGTTGTTCGACACGAAGTGCTGCATGGGCACTCCTGCCTTCTCGCACGCGTCGGCGAACACGGCCCGCCCGCTGCCGTCCGTCGCGTACCGCATGTTGACGTTGACCTTGAGGATCGGCCCGCCGTTGGCCCGCGGGTGGTGCGTCGGGTCGTGGCGCTCGCTGTAGTTGGGGTGCACGGCGTGCCCGGTGTCGGACGACAGACAGACCGATCCGGCGAGGGCGCGGGCCCGGTCCTCGTACGTGCCGCCGCGGGCCAGCACGCAGCGCTCCAGGACGGTGCCGAGCAGCGGCCCGTCGGCGCCGGTGTCGGACTGGGAGCCGTTCTCCTCGTGGTCGAAGGCGGCCATCACCGGGATGTGCGTCAGTTCCCCGCCCGAGGAGGCGACGGCGGCCAGCGCGGCGGTCGCGGCGTGCACGGAGAGCAGGTTGTCCATCCGGGGGCCCGCGAGCAGCTCACGGTCGCGGCCCAGGTACGAGGGCGCCTCGACGGGGCTCACCATGAGGTCCCAGCCGGTGATGTCGTCGGCCGCGACCCCCGCCTCTTCGGCGACGAACCGGATCAGGTCGCCCTCGTGGACCTCGCCGAGGCCCCAGACCGGCTGCATGTGGCGCTGCTTGTCGAGCTTGAGCCCTTCGGCGTGGACCGAGCGGTCCAGGTGGATGGCGAGCTGCGGTACGCGCAGCAGCGCCCGGGCCACATCGACCAGCCGGTGGCTGCCGTCGCGCAGCGTGAGCCGTCCGGCGAGGCCCAGGTCGCGGTCGAGCCAGGTGTTGAGCAGGGTGCCGCCGTAGACCTCGACGGCCACCTGGCGCCAGCCGTCGCTGCCGCTGTCCGGGAGGGGCTTCACCCGCAGGTTCGGGGAGTCGGTGTGGGCGCCGACGATCCGGAACGGGGTGTGCGCCGACGCGTTCTCCGGCACGTACCAGGCGATGATGGCGCCGCCCCGCAGTACGAACTTGCCGCCCGCGGACGCGTCCCAGGCGTCGGTCTCCGACACCTGCCTGAAGCCCGCTTTCTCCAGCCGCCCGGCGGCGTTCGCCACGGCGTGGTAGGGCGAAGGGCTGGCCGTGAGGAAGCTCATCAGGTCGTCGGTGTGGCCGCGGTCGAAGCGGACGGAGGTGCTCATGGCAGCCACCATAACGACCGTGACGGCGGCCCCGCCCGCGGGAACGGAACGGGGCCGCGGGGCCGGTGGGCGCATGGGACATGTGGGACGGATCGCGTCCGTTGTCAGTGCTGGGTGCCACTATCGGCGCATGGTCGAATACGGTGCCGACACCAGGGAGCCCGTGCTGCTGGGCGAGATCCTGGCCCATGTGCTCGACGTCCCGGCTGCCCGCGCCCGGCGGCCCCCACGCCAGGAGCAGACGCCCGCCGGAACACCCAGCGGGTCATACGCCGGAACATACGCCGGAACGCCCGCCGGGAGAGCGCCCGCCGGAACGCACAGCGGCGGCGCGGCCCCGGAGACCGGGACCACGCCGCCGTGAGCGGGCCGAGCTTCTCGTCAGCTGCTGTCCGGGACTAGAAAGCAGCCTCGTCCAGGTCCATCAGCGAGGTGTCGACGGTCTCGGCGAGGGCGCGCTGCGCGCTGACGCCGGGCAGGACGTTGGCGGCGAAGAACTTCGCGGCCGCGATCTTGCCCTGGTAGAAGGCGACGTCCTTGGCGGATGCGGTCGGCAGCTTCTCGGCGGCCACCGCCGCGCCCTTGAGCAGCAGATACGCCACGACGACATCGCCCGAGGCCAGCAGCAGGCGGGTGGTGTTGAGCCCCACCTTGTAGATGTTCTTGACGTCCTCGCCGGTCGAGGTCAGGTCGGTGATCATCGCGCCGACGATCGCCTCCAGGTCCACCGCGGCCTTGGACAGCTGGTCACGGGCGCCGGACAGCTCCTCGCCGCCGGTGCCGGCCGCGAGGAACTTCTTGATCTCCTCGGAGAGGGTGTTCAGCGCGGCGCCCTGGTCGCGGACGATCTTCCGGAAGAAGAAGTCCTGGCCCTGGATCGCGGTTGTGCCCTCGTAGAGGGTGTCGATCTTGGCGTCCCGGATGTACTGCTCGACCGGGTACTCCTGGAGGTAGCCGGAGCCGCCGAAGGTCTGGAGCGACTGGGCCAGCTGCTCGTACGACTTCTCCGAGCCGTACCCCTTCACGATCGGCAGCAGCAGGTCGTTGAGGCCGTGCAGCGCCTTGGCGTCCTCGCCCGCGGCCTCCTTCTCCTGGATCGCGTCCTGGACGGAAGCCGTGTAGAGGACCAGGGTGCGCATGCCCTCGGCGTACGCCTTCTGCGTCATCAGCGAGCGGCGCACGTCGGGGTGGTGCGTGATGGTGACCTTCGGCGCGGTCTTGTCCATGAACTGCGCGAGGTCGGGGCCCTGCACGCGCTCCTTGGCGTACTCAAGGGCGTTCAGGTACCCGGTGGAGAGCGCCGCGATGGCCTTGGTGCCGACCATCATCCGGGCGAACTCGATGATGCGGAACATCTGGCGGATGCCCTCGTGCTTGTCACCGATCAGCCAGCCCTTGGCCGGGTGGCGGTCGCCGAACGTCATCTCGCAGGTGTTGGACGCCTTGAGGCCCATCTTGTGCTCGACGTTCGTCGCGTACACGCCGTTGCGCTCGCCCAGCTCGCCGGTGGTCCAGTCGAACTCGAACTTCGGCACCATGAAGAGCGAGAGGCCCTTGGTGCCGGGGCCGGCGCCCTCGGGGCGGGCCAGCACGTAGTGGATGATGTTGTCCGACATGTCGTGCTCACCCGAGGTGATGAAGCGCTTCACGCCCTCGATGTGCCAGGAGCCGTCGTCCTGCTGCACGGCCTTCGTGCGGCCCGCGCCCACGTCCGAGCCGGCGTCCGGCTCGGTGAGGACCATCGTGGAGCCCCACTGCTTCTCGACCGCGATCTCCGCGATCTTCTTCTGCTCCTCGGTGCCCTCCTCGAAGAGGATCCCGGCGAAGGCCGGACCCGACGAGTACATCCAGATCGCCGGGTTCGCGCCGAGCAGCAGCTCCGCGTACGCCCAGATCAGGGAGCGCGGTGCGGTGGTGCCGCCGATCTCCTCGGGCAGGCCGAGCCGCCAGTACTCGGACTCCATGAAGGCCTGGTAGGACTTCTTGAACGTGTCCGGCACGGGGGCGGTGTTGGTCTCCGGGTCGAAGACCGGCGGGTTGCGGTCGGCGTCGGCATAGGACTCGGCCAGCTCGTTCTCGGCGAGCCTGGCCACCTCGTCGAGGATGCTCTTCGCGGTGTCGACGTCCATCTCTGCGAACGGCCCGGCGCCGTACTGCTTGTCGCGGCCGAGGACCTCGAAGAGGTTGAACTCGATGTCGCGGAGATTCGACTTGTAGTGCCCCATGGCGACAGCCCTCTCGTAACGCATACCTGTAACGAATACCAGCAAGTAGCTACGATGATGCTACCCGTCAGTAATAAGATGCAACCCCTATCGGGCAAGTGTGACGAGACCGCCCCTGCGGCGGGGCCCCTTTACTCAGTACTCTTGCGCGCATGTACGGCTACGACTCGAACCCGAACCAGGGCGCCCAGCAGCAGTACGCCGCGCCGCAGCCCGGCTACGGGGATCAGCCGCTGTACCCCGAGCCGTCGCCGCCCTCGCTCGCCGACGGTGTGCGGGCCTTCACCACCGGCTCGATGGCCGCCGAGGACTTCCAGCAGATCTTCGCCACGTCGAAGGTCTACTGCCCGCGCGGCGACAACCCCGGATTCCTCGCCCTGCACAACACCCAGCAGCCGGTGATCCCGATGTTCACCTCGCTGAAGGAGCTGCGCAGGTACGCGGGCAAGGAGTCCAAGTACTTCGTGATCACCGGCGCCGAGGTGATCGACCTGCTGCCGACCGGGTACGGCTTCGTCCTCGACATGGAGGGCGAGCACCGGATGGTCTTCGACGCGAAGGCCGTGGAGCAGATGGTCGACTTCGCGATGCGGCGGATGTACGGCTGATCCAGTCGCCTCTGGCTTGAACTTGGGGTCGGCACGGCCCCGGGAATGGTCATGGCTTGCTGGATGTTCACCATTCAACTACTTTGAATGCCGAGCATCCTGCCTGGAGGGCCGCCATGCCTGCCGTGACCGTCGAAAACCCGCTGACCCTGCCGCGTGTCCACGCGCCCGAAGGCGCCGTGCCGCGTCCCGTGCTCGCGGTGTCCACCGCGCCGGGGGGCTTCGAGGGCGAGGGATTCCCGGTGCGCCGCGCGTTCGCCGGGATCAACTACCAGTACCTCGACCCGTTCATCATGATGGACCAGATGGGTGAGGTGGAGTACGCGCCCGGCGAGCCCAAGGGCACGCCCTGGCACCCGCACCGCGGCTTCGAGACCGTCACGTATCTGATCGACGGCACCTTCGTCCACCAGGACTCCAACGGCGGCGGCGGCACGATCAACGACGGCGACACCCAGTGGATGACGGCGGGCTCCGGCCTGCTGCACATCGAGGCGCCGCCGGAGTCGCTGGTCGTGAGCGGCGGGCTCTTCCACGGGCTCCAGCTCTGGGTGAACCTGCCGGCGAGCGACAAGATGATGGCCCCGCGCTACCAGGACATCGGCGGCGGCCAGGTCCAGCTGCTCACATCGGCCGACGGCGGTGCGCTGCTGCGGGTCATCGCGGGCGAACTGGACGGCCACGACGGCCCCGGCATCACCCACACCCCGATCACGATGATCCACGCGACGGTACGGCCGGGCGCCGAGGTCACGCTGCCGTGGCGCGAGGACTTCAACGGCCTGGCGTACGTGATGGGCGGGCGCGGCAGCGTCGGTGCGGACCGCCGCCCGGTCCGCACCGGGCAGACCGCGGTGTTCGGCGCGGGCTCATCGCTGACCGTCCGCGCGGACGAGGCCCAGGACGCGAAGAGCCCGGACCTGGAGGTCGTCCTGCTGGGCGGCCGCCCGATACGGGAGCCGATGGCGCACTACGGGCCGTTCGTGATGAACAGCGAGGCCGAGCTGAAGCAGGCGTTCGAGGACTTCCAGCGCGGCCGGCTGGGGACGGTGCCTGCCGTGCACGGGATGTAGGCCCTGTACGGACGCAGATGCCGGCCGTACGCAGGCGGGTGCTGTACGCGTGGGTGGCGGGCCGGGGCCGGGAGCTCCCGCCGCCACTCGCCCGGCCCCGGTGAACGAGCCGTCGGCCCGGGCCCGTGATCGGCTGGAGGCGTGCATACCCAGAAGCCGCTTCTCCCCGTCCACGCCCGCCGGCTGGCCGCCTGGTGTGTCGTCGCACTGCTCGTCACGGGCGTGGCCGCGGTGGGGGTCTGGCTCTGCGTCACGCTGAAGACCGCCGTGACCCCGGTGATGCTGGCCCTGCTCGGTACGGCGCTCCTCGGACCCGTCCACCGGTGGCTGGTCCGGATGCGGCTGAACAGGTCGCTCGCGGCCGGGCTCACCTGCGCCGCGCTGGTCGCCGTCGTCGGCGGGGCCGCGTACATCGTCGTCACCGCGCTGATCGACACCGGCGACCAGATCGTCGCCTCGCTCAAGGACGCCGGGAAGTGGATCGCCGACCACTTCGGGGTGGCCACGGGCGACGGCATCACCAACATCGCCGACAACGCCAAGAACCTGCTCGGCAAGTTCGGCGCGAACGCGGCCGGCGGGCTGCTCAACGGGCTGAGCCTGATCGGCACCCTCATCGCCACCAGCGTGCTGGCGCTGCTCCTCACCTTCTTCTTCCTCCGCGATTCGGACCACGCCCGCGGACTCGCGTACGCCATCGCCCCGGGCCACGGAGCCACCATCGAGGCCATGGCCCGCCGGGCCTTCGAGGCCGTCGAGGGATTCATGCGCGGCACCACCCTGATCGCGCTCATCGACGCCGTCTGCATCACGGTCGGCCTGCTGATCCTGGGTGTGCCGGGGGCGCTCGGGCTCGGTGCGCTGGTGTTCGTCGGCGCGTACATCCCGTATCTCGGCGCGTTCATCTCCGGGGCGGTCGCCGTGCTGGTGGCCCTCGCCGACCGGGGCTTCGTGATCGCGCTCTGGGCGCTCGGCGTGGTCCTGCTGGTGCAGGTGCTGGAGGGGCACGTACTGCAGCCGGTGATCCAGAGCCGTACGGTCCAGATGCACCCGGCGATGGTCATGATCTCGCTGACGGCCGGGGCGAGCATCGCGGGGCTCCTGGGGATGCTGCTGGCGGTGCCGGTGGCGGCGGCGGCCTTCGGGGTGATCGGCGAACTGCGGAAGCGCTACCCGCCGGAGACCGAACCGGATCCGGAACCGGAACCCGGGGCGGGGCCTGTGCCCGGACCGGGCCGGGACGCGTGAGCCGATCCGGGCTCTGATCCCTGCCGGTCGTCCCCCTGCCGGCTGTCCTCCCGCTGATCGTCCGTCTCCAGCTCCAGCAGTTCGTCGGGTGCGAGGTCGGCCAGGAAGTCGGACAGCAGATCGGACGTCGGCCGCTCGTCGCCCTCGCCCTCGCCCTCGCCCTCGCCCTCGCCGGAGCCTCCGGGCCCGGCGGGACCGGCCGGCCTGTCCTTCGACTCGCCCCGCGACTCGTAGAGCTCGAACCAGATCGACTTGCCGGAGCCGCGCGGATCCACCCCCCACATGTCCGCGAGCATCTCCATCAGCAGCAGCCCGCGCCCCGACGAGGCCATCTCGCCCGGGCGCCGCTTGTGCGGCAGTTCGTCGCTGTCGTCCGAGACCTCGACCCGCAGCCGCCGGCTGCCGGGCCCTCCGGTGACGTCCGCGGTCATCCGCGCGTCGCCGTCCGTGTGGATGAGGACGTTCGTCGCCATCTCGGAGACCATCAGCGCGGCCGAGTCGACCTGTTCGCTGTCCGCCCAGTCGTGCAGCAGCTCCCGCAGCTGACTGCGCGCCGCCGAGATGCGCTCGGGCTGGGCCTGGGCGATCGTCAGCGAGATGTGCCGGGTCGTGCCCGCCCGTACGGGCTCTCCCGCACGGGACATCAGCAGGACGGCGATGTCGTCCTCACGGCGGTCGGAGAACGGCCCGGTGTGGTGGTGCTCGGGCGGGCCGTGCGCGGCCTGCACCAGGGCGTCGGCGAGGGTCTCCAGATTCTCCCCGGCGTGCCGTTCCAGCGTGCCGCGGATCCGCTCCCAGCCCGTGTCGAGATCGTGGCCGCCGGTCTCTATCAGCCCGTCCGTGCACATCATCAGCGTCTCGCCGGGCTGGAGCGTCAGGCGGGTCGTCGGGTAGTCGGTGTCCGGGTGGATGCCCAGCGGCAGCCCGCCCTCGACGGGCCGTACCAGCACCGTGCCGTCCACCGTGCGGACCGTCGGGTCGGGATGGCCCGCGCGGGCCACGTCGAGGGTGCCGGTGGCCGGGTCGACCTCGATGTACAGACAGGTCGCGAAACGCGGCGGTGGCAGGTCGTCGGAGATGATCTGGTCATTGCTCTCGGTGATGCCGTAGAGAAAGCGCGAGGCCCGCGAGAGCACCGCGTCCGGCGGATGGCCCTCGGCCGCGTACGCGCGCAGCGCGATCCGCAGCTGGCCCATCATCCCGGCGGCCCGTACGTCGTGCCCCTGGACGTCACCGATCACCAGAGCCACCCGGCCGCCGCCCTTGCCGTCCTCCTGCGCCGTGCTCCCCGGCAGCGCGATCACGTCGTACCAGTCGCCGCCGACCTGGAGCCCGCCCCCGGTCGGCACATACCGTGCGGCGACCGTCATGCCCGGGATCCGGGGGCCCAGCATCGGCAGCATCGAGCGCTGCAGCCCGAGCGACAGCTCACGCTCGTTGTCGGCGACCCCGGCGCGGGCGAGGGCCTGGGCCAGCATCCGGGCGACCGTCGTCAGCACCGAGCGTTCGTCCGGCGAGAAGCTGACCGGATAGGCGAAGGCGGCCATCCAGGCGCCGATCGTCACCCCCGAGTCGACCAGCGGGACGAAGGCCCAGGACTGCCGCTTGAGGGGCTCCACGGCCGGCCAGTACCGGGGATAGCGGTCGCGGTACGAGGCAGGGGTCGGCAGATAGATGGCCCGCCCGGTCCTGGCCACCTCGGCGGCGGGATAGACCTCGTCCGTACGCATCGGGAATTCGGCCAGCAGCCCGTCCTCGGCGGGATTGTGCCCGTGGTGCCCGATGACCGTCAGCCAGTCCCCGGTGATCCCGAAGACCGCGAGACCGTCCGGCTCGAACCCCGGCATGGAGAGCGAGGCGGCCACCCGCAGTACCTCCTCGGTGGACCTGGCCTCGGCGAGCGCGCGCCCCGCGTCCAGCAGGAACGCCTCACGGGAACGGCGCCAGTCACCGGTGATCGGGGTGTGGGCCGCGTCGCCCGGCTGCGGCTCCGCGACCTCCTGGAGCGTGCCGACCAGGACGAAGCTGTGCGCGCTGATCAGCGGCTTGGAGCGGCTGCGTACGGTACGCAGGACCTGGCCCGTCTCGTCGACGATGCGCAGCCGGGCCTCGGCGAGGGTGCCCTCGGCCACCGCGAGATTCACCGTCCCGTTGATCTCGTTCCAGTCGACGGGGTGGAAGCGGGAACGGGCGGCGGCCTCGGAGATGCTGGCGGGTTCGGCGGGCATACCGATGAGCCGGGCTGCTTCCGCGTCGAGCGTGACGATCCCGGCGGTGTTGTCCCATCGCCACAGGCCGGTCGCGATGGCGGCCAGGACGTCCTCGGTGCGCATTGACCCACTTTAAGAAGGTGGGACCGGCCGCCGCCACACAGGGTGCGTCCATGCGGCCGCTCCCGGAGGCCCCGGGCCCGGCCCATAAAGGCGTAAAGGCACGGTGTGCCCGGCGGTACCCTGGTGCGAAGTACACCCTTCCCGCCTGTCTCGCGAAGAACTGGATGAACGATGCATCGGTACAGGTCCCACACGTGCGGCGAACTGCGCGCCTCTGACGTCGGCTCCGACGTCCGGCTGAGCGGCTGGCTGCACAATCGCCGAGACCTGGGCGGCATCCTCTTCATCGATCTGCGCGACCACCACGGCATCACGCAGCTCGTCGCCCGCCCCGGCACCCCCGCCAACGAGGCGCTCTCCAAGGTCACCAAGGAGACGGTCGTCCGGATCGACGGCAAGGTCTCCGCGCGCGGCACCGAGAACGTCAACGAGGAACTGCCGACCGGCGAGGTCGAGATCGAGGTCGGCGAGGTCGAGGTGCTCGGCGCGGCCGCCCCGCTCCCCTTCACCATCAACGCCGAGGACGGCGTCAACGAGGAGCGGCGCCTGGAGTACCGCTTCCTCGACCTGCGCCGCGAGCGCATGCACCGCAACATCATGCTGCGCACGGCTGTCATCTCCGCCATGCGCCACAAGATGACCGAGCTGGGCTTCAACGAGATGGCGACCCCGATCCTCACCGCGACCTCCCCCGAGGGCGCCCGCGACTTCGTGGTCCCCTCGCGGCTGCACCCGGGGAAGTTCTACGCGCTGCCGCAGGCGCCGCAGCAGTTCAAGCAGCTGCTGATGATCTCGGGCTTCGACCGCTACTTCCAGATCGCGCCCTGCTTCCGCGACGAGGACGCCCGCGCGGACCGCTCGCCCGGCGAGTTCTACCAGCTCGATGTCGAGATGAGCTTCGTCGAGCAGGAGGACGTCTTCCGCCCGATCGAGAAGCTGATGACCGAGCTCTTCGAGGAGTTCGGCAACGGCCGTCATGTCACCTCGCCGTTCCCGCGGATCCCGTTCCGCGAGTCGATGCTCAAGTACGGCAACGACAAGCCCGATCTGCGCGCCCAGCTCGAACTGGCCGACGTCTCGGACGTCTTCGCGGACTCCGGTTTCAAGGCGTTCGCCGGCAAGCACGTCCGTGCGCTGCCCGTCCCCGACACCGCGGGCCAGTCCCGCAAGTTCTTCGACGGACTCGGTGCGTACGCCGTCGAGCAGGGCGCCAAGGGCCTGGCCTGGGTGCGCGTCGGTGACGACGGCGCGCTCGCCGGTCCGATCGCCAAGTTCCTCACGGACGTGGACATCACGGCGCTCACCGAGCGTCTGGAACTCAAGCCCGGTCACGCGGTCTTCTTCGGCGCGGGCGAGTTCGACGAGGTCTCCCGGATCATGTCCGCGGTCCGCGTCGAGGCGGCCAGGCGCGCCGGCCACTTCGAGGAGGACGTGTTCCGGTTCTGCTGGATCGTCGACTTCCCGATGTACGAGAAGGACGAGGAGACCGGCAAGATCGACTTCTCGCACAACCCCTTCTCGATGCCCCAGGGCGGCTATGCCGACCTGGAGGAGAAGGACCCGCTCGACATCCTGGCGTACCAGTACGACATCGTCTGCAACGGCATCGAGCTCTCCTCGGGCGCCATCCGTAACCACGAGCCCGACCTGATGCTCAAGGCGTTCGAGATCGCCGGCTACGACCGGGAGACCGTGGAGCACGAGTTCGCCGGAATGCTCCGCGCCTTCCGCCTCGGCGCCCCGCCGCACGGCGGTATCGCCCCGGGCGTGGACCGCATCGTGATGCTGCTCGCCGACGAGCCGAACATCCGCGAGACGATCGCCTTCCCGCTCAACGGCAACGCGCAGGACCTGATGATGGGTGCCCCCACGGTGCTCGACGAGACCCGGCTGCGCGAGCTGAACATCCAGCTGCGCAAGCCCGCGGCCCCGCCGAAGGACAAGCAGGAGAAGTAACAGCTCCCCGTTTCACGTGAAACGGCAGAACAGCCCCTGGCCGCCCGACCGGGGGCTGTTTCCGTGCTGTCGGCCGGTCCGGCATCCGCGGCGCTTCCACGGAGCGGCGGTGGTCTCACGGAGTTGCGCGGGATGAACCAGTACGACGGACTGATCGGCGTGCCGGTCAAGATCAGGACCGGGGGCGGGGGCAATCTGATTCCGGCGAGTCTGTGCGTGCGCGGCGACGCGCCAGGCTCGGGGCAGCCCCTTGTCCCGGCCGTACGGCAGGCCCCGGACGGGGCGTCATGTGCGACAACGACGTCGAAACCGCCATCGAACGTCACACCGACTTCCGCATAGGGGCCGGGCCCGGGGGGAACCCTGGCGGGTTCCTCGAAATGAATCGACGCCTACGGCACACACCAGTCGTTAACGGCGTGCACCCGACGTGATCCGACGGGATCCGACGTGAACTGAAAGGCTCGTACATGTCTCTTCGCCGACTTCCCAGAGGTGCGCTCCTGGCGACCGCACTGGTCACCGGCGGGTTGGTGCTCTCCGGATGTTCGGGGTTCCCGGGACACACGACGGCTCCGGCCCGGGCGGTCGAGGACAACAGCGGTCACGGCGGACCGCCGGCGCCTGCCGCGGCCTCCGCGACGCCCGCGGCCGGCCCGCAGCTGCGCAGGGCCGCGGAGCTTCAGGTCAAGGAGATCCCGGCGCTCGGCCCCAAGACCCTGGCGAAGATCCCGGAGTCCGCCCGGCAGGCCGTCGTCGTCACCGGCGACGCGGCGGACTCCAGCCGCTCCACCGCCGTCCTCTACGTACGCGACCGGGCCAAGGGCTGGGAGCCGGTCTCCGACCCCTGGCCCGCGCACAACGCCCTGCACGGCTGGACCGAGGAGCACTACCAGGGCGATCTCCACTCACCGGCCGGGGTCTTCGGCCTGACCGACGCGGGCGGCCGCAAGAGGGACCCCGGCACCCGCCTGCCGTACGACCACGGGTCCTCCTTCGTCGCGGCGGGCACCGGCTTCGACGGTGAGTCCCTGGCCGGCGCCTTCGACTATGTGGTGGCGATCAACTACAACCACAAGCCGGGCACCACCCCGCTCGACTGGACCCGCCCGATGGGCGCGAACCGGGGCGGCGGAGTCTGGTTCCACGTCGACCACGGCGGCCCCACGCACGGCTGTGTCTCCCTGCCGGAGGACCGGATGAAGGAACTGCTGCGCTGGCTGGACCCGTCGAAGAAGCCCGTCGTGGTCATGGGGGACGCCTCGATGCTGGGGGAGTGAAGCGGAAGTGAAGCCGCGCGGGGGCGACACGGCGCCCCGTAGGCTGGACCGTGTCACCAACCCCTGAGGAGACCGTGGTGAGCGTCGTGGAAGAGCGGTGCACCGTCCTGACCCAGGAAGTGTTCGAGGAACTGGCCCGGCACGCCATACGAGCCGACGAAGCGGTGCGTCTGGAGTTCGTGAACGGGAAGTTGGGGGTCAAGGCTGTGCCGGACGGGGACCACGGGCGGATCATCGAATGGCTGACCCGCCTTTGCATGCAGGCTGATCCGACGCTGTGGCTCTATCCGGAGCAGGGCCTGCGGATCGAGACCTACCGCAAGGGCAACGCCCGCCCCGACGGTGCTCTGGCTCCCAGCGGCACCTTCGTCGGCCAGGGCGAGTGGGCCAGTGCGGACGGTGTGCTGATGGTGGTCGAGGTCACCTCGAACGACGCCGACACCGATCGCCGGGACCGGGTGGAGAAGCCGCGCGCCTACGCCGAGACCGGGATTCCCGTCTATCTGCTGATCGACCGTGACGCCGGTGAGGTCAAGGTCCACTCGCAGCCGGACGGTGTGCGGTACGAGCAGGTGGTGACGGTTCCGTTCGGGAAGACCGTCGAGCTGCCCGGGCCGGTCGGGATCGAGCTGGACACCGCCCCGCTCACCGCCTGGGCGCGCTGACACGAACCACGGCACAGCAGGAGGGCCCGGAACCGTCGCGGTTCCGGGCCCTCCTGCTGTGGTTCCACCCGTTACGCGGGCTTCTCCTCCAGGCGCGGGAACAGCACCGCGCCCTTCGTCACCGTCGCACCCGCGGGGAGCTGCCCCCAGGTGCCGGCCTGCTGGAGCTTCTGGTCGGCCAGTGCGCCGAGGTCCGCTTCGGCGCCCAGCGAGTCCCACAGGCTCTGCGAGGTCACCGGCATCACCGCGTTCAGCAGGACCGCGACACCGCGCAGTGACTCGGCCGCCGTGTAGAGGATGGTCGCGAGGCGGGCCCGGCCCTCCGGCGACTCGTCCTTGGCGACCTTCCACGGCTCCTGCTCCGTGATGTAGCCGTTGACCTGCTTCACGAAGTCGAAGACCGCCAGGATGCCGCCCTGGAAGTCCAGCTCATCGCCGATCAGCCGGTCGGACTCGGTGACCGCCTTGGCGAGACCGTCCTGGACGGCCTGCTCGGCAGCGCCCGCGGCCTCGGCGGCCGGCAGGGTCCCGCCGTAGTACTTGCCGACCATGGCGGCCACCCGCGAGGCGAGGTTGCCGTAGTCGTTCGCCAGCTCGGAGGTGTAGCGGGCGGAGAAGTCCTCCCAGGAGAACGATCCGTCGCTGCCGAAGGCGATCGCGCGCAGGAAGTACCAGCGGTAGGCGTCCACGCCGAAGTGCGAGGTCAGGTCCTGCGGCTTGATGCCGGTCAGGTTCGACTTCGACATCTTCTCGCCGCCGACCATCAGCCAGCCGTTCGCCGCGACCTTGCCGGGCACCGGAAGGCCCTGGGCCATCAGCATCGCGGGCCAGATCACCGCGTGGAAGCGCAGGATGTCCTTGCCGACCAGGTGCACGTCGGCCGGGAAGGTCTCGTCGAACTTCTGCTGGTTCGCGCCGTAGCCGACGGCCGTGGCGTAGTTGAGGAGCGCGTCCACCCAGACGTAGATGACGTGCTTCTCGTCCCACGGCACCGGGACGCCCCAGTCGAAGGTCGAGCGCGAGATCGACAGGTCCTGAAGCCCCTGCCGCACGAAGTTCACGACCTCGTTGCGCGCCGACTCGGGCTGGATGAAGCCCGGGTTGGCCTCGTAGAACTCCAGCAGCTTCGGCCCGTACTCGCTCAGCTTGAAGAAGTAGTTCTCCTCCTTGAGGATCTCCACCGGCTTCTTGTGGATCGGACACAGCTTCTGACCGGGGAAGTCGGGCTCGCCGTCGATCAGGTCGCCGGGGAGCTTGTACTCCTCGCAGCCCACGCAGTACGGGCCTTCGTACCCGCCCTTGTAGATCTCGTCCTTGTCGAACAGGTCCTGCACGAACTCCTGCACACGGTCCGTGTGCCGCTTCTCCGTCGTCCGGATGAAGTCGTCGTTCGCGATGTTCAGATGCTCCCAGAGGGGCTTCCAGGACTCCTCGACGAGCTTGTCGCACCACTCCTGCGGTGTGACGTTGTTCGCCTCGGCCGTGCGCATGATCTTCTGACCGTGCTCGTCCGTGCCGGTGAGGTACCACACCTTCTCGCCGCGCTGACGGTGCCAGCGCGTGAGCACGTCCCCTGCAACGGTCGTGTAGGCGTGGCCCAGGTGAGGAGCGTCGTTGACGTAGTAAATGGGGGTCGATACGTAGTACGCGTTCGTCCCCTGCTTCTCAGATCCAGTGGCCGCCATGGTCGAAATCCTAACTTCCTCACGGCGGGCCTCCGACCGGGTTATGCGCCGGGGCCCCCGTCCGCTGGACGGGGGCCCCGTTCGGCCGGTGCTGTCCGGTGTCAGCTCCTGCGCGCCGCCAGCCAGGCCGGGAAGGCCGCGAGCAGCTGCTCGTACACCTCGGAGTCGGCCAGCTCACGCGGGGTGGGACCGGCGTGGAAGAACCCGGCGTGCGGGACGTCCAGCTTGCGCAGGAAGTCGAACGCCTTCGACTCGTGGTCGCCGAAGGCCACGAACTGCCAGAACAGCGGCTTGTCCGCCACCTCCGCGATGGCCTGCTTGGCCACGACCTTGGCGTCCGGAGCGCCGTCCGTCTGGAAGATCACCAGGGCCGGGGCGGTGGGATCGGCCGACTTCTCGTGCAGCGACGCGACCTCTTCGACGGCCCGGTGGTAGCTGGTGCGGCCCAGCCGCCCCAGTCCTGCGTGCAGCTCGTCGACGCGGCCGTCGTACGAGTCGAGCGTCAGCTCTCCGGTGCCGTCGATGTCCGTCGAGAAGAAGACGACACGGACGGTGGCCTGCTCGTCGAGGTGCGCGGCGAGGGCGAGGGTCTGCTCGCCGAGGGCCTGCGCGCTGCCGTCCTTGTAGTACGGCCGCATGGAACCGGACCGGTCGAGGACGAGATAGACGGCGGCCCTGGCATCGCTCAGCCCGGCCTTGTCGATCTCGGCACCGGCGGCCTGGTAGGCACTGACGAGCTGCGGCGCACGGGTGGCCAGGTCGGCGGGGGCCGTGGGGGCGGCGGGAGTCGCTGGAGCCGCTGGGGCTGTGGCCTCGGCGGGGGAGACGGGCTCGGGCTCGGCCTCGGTGACGTCGGCGGCGGGCTTGGCGACGGGGACGTCGGCTGCGGCCTCGGCAGGGGTGGGCTCGGTGGCTGCGGGCTCCG
>NZ_JAAGLN010000086.1 GCF_010548145.1 Streptomyces sp. SID10853 | reverse complement strand
GGCGGCCTGTGCGGTGACCAGGCGCGGACCTGCGACGGCGCCCGGCCTCGCGGAGCTGGTGGCGTTCCTGGGCGACGACCCGCTCGCCGAGCGGCTGGCCGCCCTGTCCACGCGGCCCTGGACCGCCGCACCGCCGGCCCGCACAATCGATGTAAAGACCACATAACGAGACGGGATTGCGTCGGAGTGCGCGAGCAGCGTTGCATCACACAGGTGCAGAACGAACAGGTGATCCAGGAATCCGCCGGCCCCGCCGGTCAGACCGACTCCACCGACCGGGCGGCCCGCCGCGCGGTCACGGTGTTCCCGGTACTCGTCCTGGTGGCCGGGGCGATAGGTCTCGCGTCACCGGACACCTTCGCGGGGTGGAGCGTCTCCGTCCCCTATCTGCTGGGCGTGGTCATGTTCTGCATGGGGCTGACCATGACCAAGGTGGACTTCCAGGGGGTCGCGAAGCGGCCGTGGGCGGTGGGCCTCGGGCTGGTCGCGCACTATGTGATCATGCCGGGTCTCGGCTGGCTGATCGCCCATGTCCTGGGCCTCTCCCCGCAGTTGGCGGCGGGCGTCATCCTGGTCGGCTGCGCGCCGAGCGGTACGGCCTCCAACGTGGTCACCTATCTGGCGCGCGGCGACGTGGCCCTCTCGGTCTCGGTGGCCACCGTCTCGACGGTCCTCGCCCCGCTGGTCACACCGCCGCTGACACTTCTCCTGGCCGGCGCCTATCTGCCGGTCGACGCGGGCTCGATGATGACCGACATCCTCAAGACGGTGCTGCTGCCGGTGCTCGCGGGGCTGCTGGTGCGGTTCCTCGCGGGCCGTTACGTGGACCGGGTGCTGGGCGTGCTGCCCTGGCTCTCCGCGCTCACCGTGGCGGTCATCGTCATGGTCGTGGTCGGCGGCAGCGCCGCGGCCATCAAGTCGGCCGCCGCGCTGGTGCTGCTGGCCGTGGTCCTCCACAACGGTCTCGGGCTGCTCCTCGGGTACGGAGCGGGCAAGGCGGCCGGTCTCGGGAAGCCGGGGAGCCGCGCGATGGCCTTCGAGGTGGGCATGCAGAACTCGGGGCTCGCCGCTTCCCTGGCCACCGCCCACTTCAGCCCGCTGGCGGCGCTGCCCGCGGCGATCTTCTCGGTCTGGCACAACGTGTCGGGGGCACTGGTCGCGGCCTGGATGTCGTACCGGTCCCGCAAGGCCGGGGCGGTCTCCGAGACGGTTGAGCGTCTGCCCCGGACGGAGTAGCAGCCCGGGCGGTGCGCCCGGCCGCCGCGTACGGTCCGGAGCATGCGCAGATTCCTGGTGGCAGGTGCGGTTCTGCTGGCCGTCGCTGGTTCCCTGGCGGCCCGGCCGGCCGGTGACCGTCCCCTGCCGGAGCGGCTCGCCGACACCGGCGGCGGCTCCCAGCTGATCACCGCTGAGGCCCCGTCGCTGCACTCCACCACCGGCACCCTGACCTGGTGGGACCTGCGCGACGGGCACTGGCAGAAGACCGGCTCGGCCGCGGCCCGCTTCGGGGCGAAGGGGCTGGCCGACGGCGCGACGCGCAAGCAGGGCACGGACACCACACCCACCGGCATCTACGGCCTGCCGTTCGCCTTCGGGATCAAGGCGGCCCCCGCCGGGACCCGTTACCCCTACCGGGCGGTGAAGGCGAGTTCCTGGTGGTGCGAGGACAACGCGTCCACCGCGTACAACCGCTGGGTGGACCCGCTGCCCGCGGACTGCCGGGCCGGTGACGCGGAGCGGCTGAGCAGCTACCCGACGCAGTACGCGCGAGCCCTCGTCATCGGCTTCAACTACGCGCGGCCGGTGCACGGCCGGGGCGGCGGGATCTTCCTGCACGTCAACGGCGCCGGCGCGACGGCCGGTTGTGTGTCCGTTCCGGCGGCGTCGGTCGACCGGATCCTCACCTGGGCCGACCCGGCGCGCCGTCCGCACATCGCGATCGGCACCAGCTCGGGGCCGACCGCGGTGACCAACTACTGACCCCAGCGGCCGGACCGGCCGTGCTCTCAGCGCGGGTTCTGGGCCAGCCGCAGCAGATGGTCGGCGAGCGCCTGGCCGCCCGCCGGATCCCGGCTGATCAGCATCAGGGTGTCGTCCCCTGCGATCGTGCCGAGGATGTCGTGCAGTTCGGCCTGGTCGATGGCCGATGCGAGGAACTGGGCGGCGCCGGGGGGCGTACGCAGCACCACCAGGTTGGCCGACGCCTCCGCCGAGATCAGCAGCTCGGAGGAGAGCCTGCGCATCCGCTCCTCCTTGGCCGACTCGCCGAGCGGGGCGTGCGGTGTGCGGTAGCCGCCCTCGCTGGGCACGGCGTAGATCAGCTCACCGCCGGTGTTGCGGATCTTCACCGCGCCCAGTTCGTCGAGGTCCCGGGAGAGCGTCGCCTGAGTGACGCTCAGCCCGTCGTCGGCGAGGACTCTGGCGAGCTGGCTCTGCGAGCGCACCGGCTGCCGGTTGAGGATGTCCACGATCCGGCGGTGGCGGGCGGTCCTGGTCTGCGGCACGGACGGCCCGCCGTGCTCGGTGTCCTGCACCTCGTGCTCGGTCTGCTGCGCCTCGGTCATCGTCGCCTCATTCTGCGGATTGTTCTTCCCCGTTCGCCTCGTCGAGAACGCCGGGCAGCGCCTGGAGGAACGCGTCCACCTCGCGGTCGCCGATGATCAGCGGCGGCATCAGCCGTACGACATCGGGGCCGGTCACGTTCACCAGGAAGCCTGCGTCCTGAGCCGCCTGCTGCACCCGGTGCGCGCGGGACTCGGTGAGCACGATACCCAGCAGCAGTCCGGCACCGCGGACATGGCCGACCAGGGGGTGTCCCAGCGCCTCGATTCCGGTGCGCAGCTTCTCGCCGGTGCGCTTCACCCGGTCGAGGATTCCGTCCGTGCGGACCGTGTCGAGCACCGCGATTCCGGCGGCGCACGCCACCGGGTTGCCGCCGAAGGTCGAGCCGTGGTGACCGGGGTGCAGCAGCTCGGCGGCCGCGCCGAATGCCACGGTCGCGCCGAGCGGGAGCCCGCCGCCGAGGCCCTTGGCGAGGGTGACGACATCGGGGTCGACCCCCTCGTGCGCCTGGTGCTCGAACCAGTGGCCGGTGCGCCCGATCCCGGTCTGCACCTCGTCGAGCACCAGCAGCGTGCCGGTGGCCCGGGTGATCTCCCGGGCGGCCCTGAGGTAGTCGGCGGGCGGTACGACGACACCGTTCTCGCCCTGGACCGGTTCGATGATGACGAAGGCGGTGTTCTCCGTGACGACCGCGCGCAGCGCTTCCGCGTCGCCGTACGGGACATGGGTGACCACGCCGGGCAGCGGCTCGAAGCCGTTCTGCTTGCCCGGCTGTCCGGTGAGCGAGAGCGCGCCCATCGTCCGGCCGTGGAAGGCGCCCTGGGTGGCGACCATGTGCGTACGCCCGGTGAGCCGGCCGATCTTGAAGGCCGCTTCGTTGGCCTCGGCGCCGGAGTTGGCGAAGTACACCCGGCCGGTGCGGCCGAACGCCTGCAGCAGCCGCTCGGCGAGCGCGACGGGCGGTTCGGCGATGAAGAGGTTGGAGACATGGCCGAGCGAGGCGACCTGCCGCGAGACGGCCTCGACGACCGCGGGGTGGGCGTGGCCGAGCGCGTTGACCGCGATGCCGCCGACGAAGTCGGTGTAGGCGGTGCCGTCGGCGTCCCACACGGTGGCGCCCTCACCTCGTACCAGGGAGAGCTTCGGCGTGCCGTAGTTGTCCATCAGAGCGCCCTGCCAGCGCTGTGCGAGTTCCTGGTTGCTCATGACTCCCCCTCGGTGGCGCCAGTGGTTTCTGTCGCGGTGTCCGGCACGACCATCGTGCCGATCCCCTCGTCGGTGAAGATCTCCAGCAGGATGGAGTGCTGGACCCGCCCGTCGATGACGCGGGCGGTGGTGACGCCGTTGCGTACGGCGAAGAGGCAGCCCTCCATCTTGGGGACCATGCCGCTCGCCAGCTCGGGGAGCAGCTTCTCCAGCTGCTTCGCGGTGAGCCTGCTGATGACGTCGTCGCTGTTCGGCCAGTCCTCGTAGAGGCCCTCGACATCGGTGAGGACCATCAGGGTCTCGGCGTTCAGCGCGGCGGCCAGTGCGGCGGCCGCGGTGTCGGCGTTGACGTTGAAGACGTGGTGGTCGTCGGCGCTGCGGGCGATGGAGGAGACGACGGGGATACGGCCGTCCGCGAGGAGCGCCTCGATGGCGCCGATGTCGATCCCGGTGATCTCGCCGACCCGGCCGATGTCGACGGACTCGCCGTCGATCTGCGGGAAGTGCTGGACGGCGGTGATCGTGTTGGCGTCCTCGCCGGTCATGCCGACGGCGAACGGGCCGTGCTGGTTGAGCAGTCCGACCAGTTCGCGCTGGACCTGGCCCGCGAGGACCATCCGTACGACGTCCATCGCCTCGGGCGTCGTCACGCGCAGCCCGGCCTTGAACTCGCTGACCAGGCCGTGCCGGTCGAGCTGTGCGCTGATCTGCGGGCCGCCGCCGTGCACGACGACCGGCTTGAGTCCCGCGTGCCGCAGGAAGACGACGTCCTGGGCGAAGGCGGCCTTCAGCTCGTCGTCGACCATGGCGTTGCCGCCGAACTTGATGACCACGGTCTTGCCGTGGTGGCGCGTCAGCCAGGGCAGCGCCTCGATGAGGGTCTGTGCCTTGGGGAGCGCGGTGTGCTTACGGGTGCTCATGAGCTGTACGCGCTGTTCTCGTGGACGTAGTCGGCGGTGAGGTCGTTGGCCCAGATCACGGCCGAATCGCCGCCCGCCGCGAGGTCCGCGGTGATGGTGACCTCGCGGTACCGCATGTCGACCGTGTCGCGGTCCTCGCCGACCGATCCCTTCTTGCAGACCCAGACGCCGTTGATGGCGACGTTCAGCTCGTCGGGCTCGAAGGCGGCGGACGTGGTGCCGATCGCGGAGAGCACCCGGCCCCAGTTGGGGTCCTCGCCGTGGATGGCGCACTTCAGCAGGTTGTTGCGGGCGATGGAGCGGCCCACCTCGACGGCGTCGTCCTCGGTGGCCGCGTTGACCACCTCGATCCTGATGTCCTTGCTGGCGCCCTCGGCGTCGCCGATCAGCTGGCGGGCCAGGTCGGCGCAGACGGTGTGGACGGCCTCGGCGAACTCCGCCTCGCCTGGCACCACTTCGGAGGCGCCGGATGCCAGCAGCAGCACGGTGTCGTTGGTGGACATGCAGCCGTCGGAGTCGACCCGGTCGAAGGTCGTACGGGTGGCGGCGCGCAGCGCCCGGTCGAGCACGGGGCTGTCCAGGTCGGCGTCGGTGGTGAGCACGACGAGCATGGTGGCGAGGCCGGGGGCGAGCATGCCCGCGCCCTTGGCCATCCCGCCGACGCTCCAGCCGTCCCCGCCGGCGACGGCGGTCTTGTGGACGGTGTCGGTGGTCTTGATGGCGATGGCCGCCTTCGCGCCGCCGTGCGGGGAGAGTTCGGCGGCGGCCCGCTCGATACCGGGCAGCAGCTTGTCCATGGGCAGCGGCAGACCGATGAGGCCGGTCGACGCGACCGCGACCTCGCCCGCGTTGGAGCCGAGGACCCCGGCCACCTTCTCGGCGGTGGCGTGGGTGTCCTGGAAGCCCTTGGGCCCTGTGCAGGCGTTGGCGCCACCGGAGTTGAGGACGACCGCCCCGACGGTCCCGCCCTTGAGCACCTGCTCGGACCAGAGGACCGGCGCGGCCTTGACGCGGTTGGAGGTGAAGACTCCAGCGGCGGCCAGCCGGGGCCCGGTGTTGACCACGAGGGCCAGGTCCGGGCCGCCGCTCTCCTTGATCCCGGCGGCGATGCCCGCCGCCGTGAATCCCTTCGCTGCCGTGACGCTCACTGCATCTCCTCGTTCGCCTCTGTCCGTACGTGCCGGGCCGCGGCCCCGCCGGCGCCGCTCACGGCGCCACTCCGATCGTGGAAAGCCCTCGGTCCTCGGGGAGTCCGAGGGCGATGTTCATGCTCTGCAGGGCGCCGCCCGCGGTGCCCTTGGTGAGGTTGTCGATGGCGCTGACGGCGACGATCCGGCCGGCGGCGGCGTCGTACGCGACCTGGATCTGCACGGCGTTGGAGCCGTGGACGGCGCCGGTCGACGGCCACAGTCCCTCGGGGAGCAGCTCGGTGAACGGCTCGTCCGCGAGGGCCTTCTCGTACACGGCGCGGACCGCTTCGGCGCTCACTCCGGGCCTGGCCTTCGCGGTGCAGGTGGCGAGGATGCCGCGCGGCATCGGCGCGAGGGTCGGGGTGAAGGAGACGGTGACCTGCTCGCCGGCCGCCGCGCTGAGGTTCTGGATCATCTCGGGGGTGTGGCGGTGGCCACCGCCGACGCCGTAGGGCGACATCGAGCCCATCACCTCGGAGCCGAGCAGGTGCGGCTTGGCCGCCTTGCCCGCGCCCGAGGTGCCGGAGGCGGCGACGATCACCGCTTCGGGCTCGGCGAGACCGGCCGCGTACGCGGGGAAGAGCGCGAGGGACACCGCTGTCGGGTAGCAGCCGGGAACGGCGATCCGCCTGGACCCGGCGAGGGCGGCCCGCCCGCCGGGCAGCTCGGGCAGACCGTACGGCCAGGTCCCGGCGTGCGGGGAGCCGTAGAACCGCTCCCAGTCCCCGGCGTCCTTGAGCCGGAAGTCGGCGCCCATGTCGACGACCAGGACGTCGTCACCGAGCTGCTCGGCGACGGCGGCGGACTGCCCGTGCGGGAGCGCGAGAAAGACCACGTCGTGTCCGGCGAGGACGTCAGCGGTGGTCGGCTGGAGCACCCGCCCGGCCAGCGGCCGCAGATGCGGCTGCAGGGCGCCGAGCGTCTGCCCCGCGTTGGAGTTGCCGGTGAGCGCACCGATCTCGACATCCGGGTGGCCGAGCAGCAGGCGGAGGAGTTCCCCGCCGGCGTATCCGCTTGCCCCTGCCACCGCTGCACGTACCGCCACCGAAACCTCCTCGTCGATGGCATGACTATACGCATTGCTGCACTTTTATGCAATGAGACCGCGATGGGGCGGCCGGGCACCGGCCGGACACGTGTCCGGCCGGTGCGGACCAGGTCGGCGACGGCCCGGCCGGCATGTTCTTCGAGGGCGCCGGCGCGGCGCCCTGGTGACGCGCACGGCAGTCGTCCGGACTGCCCGCTCACAGCAGCGGGACCTCAGAGCCCGGGATCGAACGGCGCGACGGTGAAGCCTCCGTCCTCGACGGTTTCGATCGGTGCGGAACTCAGGCACGGCGCGACGTCCATGCTCGCGGGATCACCGCCGGCGGCCCAGCTGTAGCCCAGGCGCTGCGGGTGCGTACCGGCGTCGACGGTGAAGCCCACGCGCCAGCCCGCCCACCCGGCGATGTCGGTGCGGGTGATGACACCGGTCGCCACGGCGACAGCCCCACCGGAGAGCAGACAGTCGATGCGCCCGGTGGCGTAGCCGCCGCCCGCACCGACGTTCCCGCCGTAGTGGCTGAAGCCGAACGTGCCGTGGGCCTTTCCCGCCAGGCCATGGGCGTCGAACGCGAAGTGGATGTCGTCACCGGCCTTGCGGTGGAGCTTGGCCGCACCGGTCAGTCCCGGCTCGTCCACCACCGTCCGCGGCGCCTCGTCGGCCGCCGCCGTGACACCACAGACGACGGTGAGTACGAGTCCTGCGGTCAGCACACGTGCGAGGCGGCCTCGGTACATGAATCCCATGGGCATCATGTCGACCGCGGGAGCGGGGACCTTGAGCGATACGGCTCGCCTCGTTACCGCTCGTCGCGCGCGGCGAGCCGTTCGGCGATCTCCCTCCTGACCGTCTCGTGCAGCCCGTCCCGCGTGAAGCCGAGGGAGCGCAGGATCTGTGCGGCCGGGCTCTCGTCGGCGCGGATCAGGCCCAGCAGGGTGTGCTCCGTGCCGACCCAGTCGTGACCGAGATCGACCGACGCGCGGCGCGCCTGGTCGATGGCCTCCTTGCTCTCCGGGCGGAACGCGATGTGGCCCCGCGGCGCCTTCTTCCCGGCCGGCGGCAGCGCCCCCCCGACCGCGTCGCGGATGCGCTGCTCAGGCCCGGCCTCCGCGATCAGCACCTCGTACGCCAGGCCGCGCGGCTCACCGAGCAGGCCGAGCAGGATGTGTTCGGTGCCGATGAAGTCGTGCTTGTGCGTACGGGCGGCCTCCTGCGCCAGCACGATGCTGTGCCGGTTGAGATTGGTGTACCGGTCGAACGCGGATGGTGTGTGGCGCTGCTGGGCGGCCTGCTTGGTCACCCCGATGGCGTCGCCGATCTCGGTCCATGACGCGCCGGTCTGCTTGGCCTTGCTGACGTAGTGGTCGATGAGCTGGTCACCGAGGTCCGACAGGGTCTGGGCGCGCAGCCGCGCCTCGCTGATACGGGACAGTTCGTCGGCTCCGGGGAGTTCCTCGTCGAGACGGGCGATCAGGTCGGCGAGGCTGATGTCGAGTGGACTCATGCGTCAAGAGTAAGTTGACGCACAGGAGTCGTCAACCTCTTCTTGACGATCGTCCGGTCACAGCAGGTCCTGTGCCCGGAGGTCCGCCACGTACTTGGTGATCAGGTCCTGCGACAGATGGGGGATGTCGTTCTCGTCGTTGAGACCGGCGGCCCGCACGGCCGCGCGGAACCGGTCCGCAGGCAGGGCAGAACCGGGCAGGGGCTCCTGCGGCCGTGCGAAGGCGTGCAGCAGGGGAAGCAGCGAGTGCTGCCGCCGGCGGTCGGGCAGGCCGCGCAGGGCTGTCCCGAAGCGGGCGAGCCACTCGTCGTAATCGCGGATGCGCACCAGCGGGTGTCCTGCCGCCGCCAGCCAGTCGACGCAGGTGTCGAGTGAGATCCCGTCCTCGTGCGGGTTCACCACGTTGAACGTCCGGTAGCCCTCGCGTGCGCGGTCGCCCAGCGAGGCGACGGCCCGCGCTGTGAAGTCCACGGGAAGTGCGTCGTAGTGCCCGGCGCCGCCACCCGTCCCCCCGGCGTAGAAACTGCCCGGGGCGATGCCCGTCGCCAGCAGGCTCAGCAACAGGCGCGTGAACACGTCCGGGATGTTCAGCTGGCCCCGGTAGCGGGGGTGCGCCAGGATCAGGTTCGAGCGGAACACGGCGACCGGCAGCCCGAAGGTGTCGTGCGCCTCGCGCAGCAGCACCTCGCCCGCCCATTTGCCGGCCGCGTAGCCGTTCGCGTAACCGCTGTCGAGGTCGCGCACCCCGCAGACCGTGCGGATGTCGGCCGTCTCGTCGGCCGCCGCCTCGGAACCGAAGGCGACCGCGACCGTCGACAAGTAGGTGAACTGCTTGATCCGGGAGGTGACCGCGAGCCTGATCAGTTCGGCCGTACCCAGCACATTGGGGCCGAACAGCTGGTCGTACGGCAGGACATGGTTGACGAGCGCCGCCGGGTGAACGATCAGGTCCACGGTGTCGGCCAGCCGCTGCCAGGTCTCGTCGCCGAGCCCGAGCCGGCTCTCGCCCACGTCACCGGCGACCACCTCCAGATGGCCGGCCGCCAGGTCGCGGTAGTGGCGCAGGAGTTCCGGGTCGCCGCTGTCGAAAGCCGCGTCGAGCCGCGCCGCGGCCTGCTCGTCGGTACTGCCGCGGACCACGCACACCAGCCTGCCGCCGCGCTCCGCGACGCGCTCCAGCCATTCGAGGCACAGGAAGCGGCCCAGGTAGCCGTTGGCGCCGGTCAGCAGGACCGTCCGCGCCTCGGGCAGCGGACCGGCCGGCCTGCCGGCCTTCGCCACCGTCTCCGTGGAGAGGAACGCGTCCAGCGACAGGTCGCCCGCCATCAGCCGTGTCGCACCCGGACCGTGGACGCCTGCGGCGGTGGGACGGTGGTGCCCCGGCGCGAGCGCCTGCTCGATGTGATCGGCCACCCGCTGGAGCGTGCCGACCGGGCTGATGACGACGTCGACGGGGACATCGACGTGGAAGATCTCCTTGAGCAGCTGGGAGAACGACAGCGCGGAGAGGCTGTCACCGCCGAGTTCGGTGAAGCGTGTGCCGGGCCGCACATCACCCTGCTGGTGTCCGAGCAGCGCCCGGGCGGCCCGGAGCACCGTCTCCCGTACCGGGCCGGCCCGACCGGTACGGCGCAGTGCCTGGAGTTCGTCGCTCTCGCGCTCGGTCAGCTCGTCGTAGAGCGCTTCCAGACGGTCGCCGTAGCGCTTCGTCAGTGCGGGGCGCAGCAGCTTGCGCATCCCGGAGAGCAGCCCGTTCTGCCCGCTGAACGGCTCGGTCTCGACGAGGAAGTCCCGTGGTATCTCGTACGAGTTGAGGCCCGCCTCGGTCGCGACACGTCGCAGGGACTCGCTCAGGACCGCCCGGAGACGCCGGGTGTCGCCCCCGGCGCGGTCGAGCGCGTCCTGGGCGGGGACGATGACCGCGAGCAGGTAGGCGCGTGCGCTGTTGCCGTACACGAAGACCTGCCGTACGGCCGGACTGCCGGTGAAGAGGGCCTCCAGACGGGAAACGGCCACGAACTCGCCCTGTGACAGCTTGAGGACGTGGGAGCGGCGGTCGACGTACACCAGCTCGTCCGGGCCGACACGGGCCATGATGTCGCCGGTGCGGTAGAAACCGTCCTCGTCGAAGACCTGGGCGGTGGCGTCCGGCCGCCGGAAGTAGCCGGGGACGAGCCGGTCGGACCTGATCAGCAGTTCGCCCCTGGGGTGCGGCGAGTCGGTACGGAAATATCCCAGCTCGGGCACGTCCGCCAGTCTGTGGTCGGTCACCGGAGGACGCAGCACCCGGCCGTCGAGCGAGACGATCCCGGCCTCCGTCGACCCGTAACCGTCGCGCATCCTGACGTGCAGGCAGCTCTCCACGAACGCCGTCATCTCCGCGCTCAGCGGAGCCGATGCGTTGACGGCCCACAGGAGGCGCCCGCCCAGGGTCCTCTCCCGCAGCTCCTCCTTCGCACGGTCCGCCTGCCGGGCCGCGTCATCTCTCCGCTCGCCCTCCCCTTGCCCTTCCTCGTGCCGGCGGGTCAGCTCGCCCTGATAGCGCTGGAAGAGCATGTCGCAGATGCGGGGCACCATGAGGAACTCGGTGGGGCGGATCAGGGAGAGGTCGTCGAAGAGGGTCGACAGGTCGCTCGACGCGACGAAGTACGCGGTGCCGCCCTTGGCGAGCGTACTGAACAGCACGCCCCGCCCCACCATGTGGCTCAGGGGCATGTAGTTGAGCACGATGGACGGGCGCAGCTCCTGGCCGGGCACGAAGTCGACCCAGAACCGCGTGACAAGACGCTCGGTGTACATGGCGCCCTTGGGCGTGCCTGTACTGCCCGAGGTGTGGATCAGCGTGCTGAGCGCGTCGGCCGTCCGCTCCGCGGCGCTCCGGGGAGCGGACGGCAGCGTCCTGCCCCGCTCGACGACCGATGCCAGTGTGTCCAGGGCCACGCCCCTTCTCTGCTCGGCGAGTTGGCCGTGCGCGGATTCCAGCGCCTCCCGGTGGGCGGTGGCCTCGGGGTGGACGCCGAATACGACGATCCTGCCCAGCGACGGGGCGTCCGCCGCGACCTGGAGTGCGACATCGAGGTGTGCCACGTCCACCGCGAGCAGGCGCGGTGCGGTCTGCGCGACGATGGGCGACAGGTGCCCCGCAGCGGCACCCGCCTGGAGGGGGACGCACACCGCACCGGAGCGGACGCAGGCCAGATCCACCGTGGTGAAGTCCGCGCCCGTGTGGCCGAGTACCGCGACGAAGTCGCCGGGGCCCACGGCGTGGCCGGGGTGGTGCTGCCACTCGGAGGCCACCGCGCCCGCCCGTTCCCACAGTTCGCCGTAGGTGAGCGTGTCGAACCGTCCCAGGAGGCGCAGCGTGGTGCGGCCCGTGTGCGGGTCGGTGACCGGCTCGGTGGCACGTTCGCCCACGGCGGGACGGTCGGCGTACCCCTCCATCACGGTGGCCACCAGTTCGGCGAGCGGCAGGTCCGGCTGCCGGATCGCCTCGGTGACGGTGTCGAGCGGCGCTGCGGCGCGGAACTGCTGATCTGTCGCGTACAGGTGAGCGGCACGCCGGGCGGTACGTGCGCCGAGCTCGTCGGCCGGGGGCTGTGAGGCAGTCATGGGGTGTCTCCTTCGTGGCCTTGGAGGCAGGGAGAGGAAGGGAAAACCAGGGGAGAGGAAGGGAAGAGCAGGGAGTTGGCCGCGGGTCGTATCCGCAGACGCTCAGCGGGCGGACCGGCCCACTTGGCGGTCGCGGCCCGCGCCGTATCCGGCACCGGCCATGGCGACACTGAGGACCACCAGGGCGACGAGCGGGAAGGTCCAGCTGTCCATGGTGTCGTGCAGGACGCCGAGCAGGAGGGGCCCGGCCGCCGCGACGAGGTAGCCGACGGACTGCGCCATGCCCGCCAGGGCGGCGGCTTCACCGGAGCTGCCGGCGCGTTCGCTCTGGAAGGTCAGCGCGAGGACGAGGCACACGCCGCCGCCCAGACCGAGCAGGGTGCACGCCAGGACGGACAGCGCGGGGACGGACACCAGCACGGCGAAGCCGGCGGCCACAAGGACCGAAGCCCCGGCCGCCGTCCAGCGCTGGTCGCGCCGGCCCCGGGTGAGCAGGGGCAGGAGGCTGCTGGCCGCCAGGGCGATCAGCTGGTAGTAGAAGAGCATCCACCCGGCCGCGGTGCTGGTGGTGCCACGGCGGATCAGAATGCTGGGCAGCCAGGCGACGGCGGTGTAGAAGGCCAGGGACTGCAGGCCCATGAATACGCTGACCTGCCAGGCGATCCGCGACCGCCACGGGACCTGACTGCGGGTCACGCCGGTGGAGGCCAGGGGTCTGTCGCCCCGCGTGCGGGGCAGCCACGCGAGGAACGCCGCGACGGTGAAGGCGATTCCCCAGGCGAGTGCGGTGTGCCAGGAACCCGGCAAGGTGTGGGAAAGCGGCGCGGAGATCCCGGAGGAGACCGCGGCCGTGACGCCCATGACGGTGACGTAGAGGGCGCTGACGCCCTGAATGCGGTGGGCGGGGACGCTGCGCCTGATCAGCGCGGGCAGCAGCACATTGCCGAACGCGATGGCGGCGGAGAGGATCACGGTCCCCGTGAAGAGGCAGATCACCGAGGGCACCGACCGGATCGCGGTTCCGGCGGCCAGCGCCCCGAGGGCCGCCACCAGCAGCCGTGCGGTGCCGAAGCGGTGCGAGGCTCTGGCCACCAGAGGCGATGTCGCGGCGAACGTCAGCAGCGGGAGGGTGCTCAGCAGCCCGCCCCAGCTCGGTGTCAGGCCGCTGCCGTGCTCGATCGCCGGCAGGAGCGTACCGACACCCGTGAGACCGGTACGCAGGTTCGCCGCCACGAGGCAGATCGCGAAGACGAGCCCGACCGACACGGCGGGCCGGGTGATGTCGCCGGCCGGCGGCGCCGGTAAGGAGGGCCGGCCCGGTCCCGATGTGCCGGGCCGGCCCGGTATCGGGGACGACTCCTTGTTCACCGCTCCTCCCCCGCTGGTGATGTCTCCGCCTGGTGGTCGCCGGTGAGCCGCACGATCGCGGCTGCCGCGCCACGGGCGCCGCTCTCGTCCCCTGCCTCGATCGCGTCGACGAGCCGCCGGTGCAGACCGGCGTGCTCCTCGGCGCGGGCGGCATCCCAGGGCAGGCCGCCCAGCGAGGCGGTGAGAGCCGTACCGAGGTAGTCGTACACCTCGACCAGGAGGTCGTTTCCGCTCGCCCGGACGACGGCCCGGTGGAACAGGGCGTCGACACTCCTGGCCGCGGACGGGTCCGCTCCGGCGCAGGCCGCGTCGGCGTCGTCCAACAGCTCGTGCAGCTGGTGCAGTTGGTCCTCGCTGCGACGCAGGGCAGCGGCACCCGAGGCGTACTCCTCCAGGACGGTACGGAGTTCGAGAACGTTGTCCCGCTGCGCGGAACTCGCCCGCCTGACCATGACCGACTGGAGCTCGCTCGACGCGCGGACGTACGTGCCGTCCCCGACGCGGGCCTCCAGCAGGCCCAGGTGGACGAGGGCGCCGAGCGCCTCGCGCAGCGTGCTGCGTCCGACCCCGAGCTCCTCGATGAGGGCCTGCTCCGGCGGGATACGCGTACCCACCGGCCATCCACCGGCCTCGATGTGCGAGCGGAGGCTGTCCACGAGCTGCGAGGACAGGCTTGCCGTCCTCCGCGGTGTGCTGATGCGCTTCATGACGGCAGACTACACAAACATCAGACATTTGAACATCACAGGAGAAGAGGCAGGCCGGGGCAGGGCCGGGCCCGGGTCGGCGAGCCGGGCGACGGTGACGGTGACGGGCAGCGGCGGACGGTCAGGGCTTTCGGACGACCCATGTGGTGCGGGTGGTGCGGACCGTGAGGTCCTGGCGCTGCAGCACCCCGAGCGGCCCGCCGCTGCCGATCACCGTGTCGAGTGCGGCCAGGTCGTCCGCGGACAGCAGTGCTCCGGCGTGGGACCGCAGTTTGCGCAGGCACACCTGGGCATACCGGTTCGTCTCCGGCGGCAGCGGGGCGGCCAGGGCGATGGCGAAGGGCCGCGTGGCCACCGGCCTGAAG
Organism: Streptomyces sp. SID10853; assembly: GCF_010548145.1. Classification (GTDB taxonomy): domain Bacteria; phylum Actinomycetota; class Actinomycetes; order Streptomycetales; family Streptomycetaceae; genus Streptomyces. The sequence goes on along the minus strand of NZ_JAAGLN010000086.1, from coordinate 11,176 downwards.
CCCGCCGCGGCGAGGTGGCCGCTCCAGTCGGCCGGGGGCCGGGTGTCCGTGGCGGCGTGCAGGCGGGCTTCGAGACCCGGCCGCCCGGCGCCCGCGTCATCGGGCAGGAAGCGGGGGAAGAAGTCCATCTCCGTCACGGCGAGCAGACCGCCGGGGCGCAGCCCGGCGAACGCGCGGGCCAGGCCCTTTCCCGGCTCCCCGAGGTGGTGCAGGAAAGCCGCCGCCCAGATGAGGTCGCAGGGGCCCGTACGCGGCCACTCCCGGTCGAGGTCCGCCTGCCGTGTGCCGATCCGGTCCGAGAGCCCCTGGGCCGCGGCCCTGCGGGTGAGCCGGTGCAGCATCTGCGGCGAGTGGTCCACCGCTGTCACGGTGGCACCGGGGAAGCGGCGGGCGAGCGCGAAACTGCCGGTGCCGGGCCCGCTGCCGATGTCCAGGATGCGCGTGGGCGCACGGTCGGTGAAGCCGGCGAGCCAGCCGGTCAGCTCGGCGGTGTACGTGTGCAGCACCGCGGCGTCCAGCTCCAGGAGCTCCGCCATGGCGACGTCCTCCGGGGCTGCGCCCGGGTGACCCGTGTGACCGGAGGTGTGGTGGGAGGCGTGGCCGGAGGGGGCGTGGTGCGGGTCGGTACTCATACGCCGACGGTAGGCCGGTCCTGCCGGGCCGTCATACGCTCTTGCCCATGCAGCAAGAACCCGACTCCGCTCTGGACAGCACCGTCCGCCTGCGGATCCGCGGGCTGCGCCGGGCCCGCGGCTGGTCGCTCGACAATCTGGCCGAACGCGCCGGCATCAGCCCTTCGCAGCTCAGCCGTATCGAGACGGGTCACCGCCGGATCAACCTCGATCAGCTGGCGGCCATCGCCCGCGCACTCGGCACCTCCCTCGACCAGCTCGTGGAGCCCGTCAACGACGCGGACGTCGTCATCCGCCCCCAGCAGGACGAGCGGCGCGGGCTGACGACCTGGCTGCTCAGCCGCGACGACGGCCCCGGTGGGATGACCGTCGCCAAGATGCGTATCACCGCCGGGGGCGCCGGACCCGTCGCGCCCGACGATCTCGGTGTCCATCCCGGCAGGGACTGGTTCACCGTGCTCTCCGGCACCGTGGTCCTGCACCTGGGCGGGCGCGCCATCCGGGTGGAGGCCGGGCAGGCGGCCGAGTTCCCGACGATGGTCCCGCACGCGCTCCGCTGCCACGGCGGACCGGCCGAGATCCTCTGCATCCTCGATCACGAGGGCCGGCGGAGCCATCTGAACGCGCGGAAGTGACCCACCCTGACAGCGCGGGCTGCCCCCGGACAGCCGCGCGCCGTCAGGCAGCCACGTCGTCGGGCCTGCCCACGCCGTCAGGCACCCACATAGGCCGCGAGGTGCTCGCCCGTGAGGGTGGAGCGGTCACTGACCAGGTCCGCCGGGGTTCCTTCGAAGACGATCCGGCCGCCGTCGTGGCCCGCGCCGGGGCCGAGGTCGATGATCCAGTCGGCGTGCGCCATCACCGCCTGGTGGTGCTCCACGACGATGACCGACTTGCCGGAGTCCACCAGCCGGTCGAGCAGACCGAGCAGTTGCTCGACATCGGCGAGGTGGAGGCCGGCGGTCGGCTCGTCCAGTACGTAGACACCGCCCTTCTCGGCCATGTGGGTGGCCAGCTTGAGCCGCTGCCGCTCGCCGCCGGACAGCGTGGTGAGCGGCTGGCCGAGGCTGAGATACCCGAGCCCGACGTCGGCGAGCCTGCCGAGGATCGCGTGCGCGGCCGGAGTGCGCGCCTCCCCAGCGCCGAAGAACTCCCGCGCCTGGGCCACCGACATCGCGAGCACCTCGCTGATGTCGCGGCCGCCGAGGTGGTGGTCGAGAACCGCGGCCTGGAACCGCTTCCCCTCGCACTCCTCGCAGACGCTGGCGACGCCGGCCATCATCGCCAGGTCGGTGAAGATGACGCCCGCGCCGTTGCAGTGGGGGCAGGCGCCCTCCGAGTTGGCGCTGAACAGCGCGGGCTTCACACCGTTGGCCTTCGCGAACGCCTTGCGGACCGGGTCGAGCAGCCCGGTGTACGTCGCCGGGTTGCTCCGCCGTGAGCCACGGATCGCCTCCTGGCCGATCGACACCACGCCGTCGTCCGCGCGGATCGACCCGTGCACCAGCGAGCTCTTGCCCGAGCCCGCGACACCGGTCACGACCGCGAGGACGCCGAGCGGGATGTCGACGTCGACATCGCGCAGATTGTGGGCCGTCGCCCCGCGGATCTCCAGCTTGCCGGTGGGCGTACGCACCTTCTCCTTGAGCGCGGACCGGTCGTCGAAATGGCGGCCGGTGAGGGTGTCACCGGCCCGCAGCCCCTCGACGGTGCCCTCGAAGCAGACGGTGCCGCCCTCCGTACCCGCGCCGGGACCCAGGTCGACCACGTGGTCCGCGATCGCGATCGTCTCCGGCTTGTGCTCCACGACGAGCACCGTGTTGCCGTTGTCCCGCAGCCGTAGCAGCAGGTCGTTCATCCGCTGGATGTCGTGCGGGTGCAGGCCGATGGTGGGCTCGTCGAAGACATAGGTGACATCGGTGAGCGAGGAGCCGAGATGGCGGACCAGCTTGACGCGCTGCGCCTCGCCGCCGGACAGCGAGCCCGACGGCCGGTCGAGCGAGAGGTAACCGAGGCCGATCTCCACGAACGAGTCGAGGGTCTGGCGCAGTTTGGCGATGAGCGGCGCCACCGACGGGTCGTCGACGCTCCTGACCCACTCGGCCAGGTCGCTGATCTGCATCGCGCACGCGTCGGCGATGCTGGTCCCGCCGATCCGCGAGGACCTGGCCGCCTCCCCGAGCCGGGTGCCGTCGCACTCGGGGCAGACGGTGAAGGTGACCGCCCGGTCCACGAACGCCCGGATGTGCGGCTGCATCGCCTCCCGGTCCTTGGAGAGCATCGACTTCTGGACCCGGGGGATCAGCCCCTCGTAGGTCATGTTGATGCCCTCGATCTTCATCCGGGTCGGCTCGCGGTGGAGGAAGTCGTGCAGCTCCTTCTTGGTGTACTTACGGATCGGCTTGTCCGGGTCGTAGAAGCCCGACCCGCTGTACAGCCGGTAGTTCCAGCCGCCCGCCTTGTAGCCGGGGACGGTGATCGCGCCGTCGGCCAGCGACTTGGAGTCGTCGTAGAGCTGGGTGAGGTCGATGTCGGTGACGGCGCCCCGGCCCTCGCAGCGCGGGCACATACCGCCGGTGACGCTGAAGCTGCGCCGCTCCTTCACGGTCCTGCCGCCGCGTTCCATGGTGACCGCGCCCGCTCCGCTGACCGAGGCGACGTTGAAGGAGAACGCCTGCGGCGAGCCGATGTGCGGTTTGCCGAGGCGGCTGAAGAGGATCCGCAGCATCGCGTTGGCGTCGGTCGCGGTGCCGACCGTGGAGCGCGGGTCGGCGCCGATCCCTCCCCCAGCTCTTCGACCAGGGGATACCCCGTGCTGGTCGACGATGATCGCGGTCGTCAGCCCTTCGAGGACGTCGACGTCGGGCCGCCCCAGCATCGGCATGAAGCCCTGCACGAAGGCGCTGTAGGTCTCGTTGATCAGCCGCTGCGACTCGGCGGCGATCGTGCCGAAGACCAGTGAACTCTTGCCCGAGCCTGACACGCCGGTGAAGACCGTCAGCCGGCGCTTCGGGATCTCGACGCTGACGTCCTTGAGGTTGTTCACCCGCACACCGTGTACGCGGATCAGGCCGTGACTGTCGGCGATGTGCGACGCAGGCGGCTGTTCGCCCGTCCTCCTGGCCATGCTTACCGTCTCTCCATCTGTCGGACCTCCGGGGGTCCCGCTGCGGGACCTCCGGGGTCCCGCAGCCGGGGTCCCCGGCTTCTGCCGCGGGGCTCTGCCGCGCTGTTGCGGGGCCCTGCCGCGGGACTCTGTCGCGGACAAGGGCCGGTCATCCTGTCACGGGACTGGACGGCCCTTGTCCGTCACCGGTCCTGGAGCAGGCCCAGCACGTTGCCGTCGGGGTCGGTGAACGTGGCCACCAGGCGGCCCCCGCCGACCTCGTGCGCGGGCTCCTTCAGCACGGCACCCGCGGCGGTCACCTCGGCCAGCTTGGCCTCGATGTCCGGCACCTCCCAGTAGGCGACAGGAGCGGTCATGCCCTGCTCCGCCCCGCCGGGCACAAGCCCGATGTGCTGGCCGCCGGCCTCGAAGCCGACGTAGTAGGACTCGTCGGCCACCGGCGCCACGCCGAGCAGGGCCGTGTAGACCGACTTGGCCGCCGCCAGGTCGGAGACGGGGTGCAGCACGGTCTTGATTCCCTGGGCCGCCGGTCCGGTCATGATCGCTCCTGAAGTCGTGGGCCGCGGCCACCCTGTGTGCGCGCCGGCCTCCATGCACTTCACGCTAATGCGGCTCGCGCCCCCGTGCTTCTCGATTCCTGACCGGTTGGCGGTCGGCACTGACACCGTTACTACCGACCGGTAGGGTCGAGGGCCCGAGGAACGGAGCCACCGTGGCCCGCACATTCTCAGTGTCCGCCAGCATCGACGTCGAAGCCGCACCGTCCGCGGTGTACGAGCAGGTCAGCAACCCCGCACTGATGGGGAGGTGGAGCCCGGAGAACCTCGGGGCGACGCTGAGCGGGACGGACACCGCCGCATTCGTCGGCATGACCTTCGACGGGCACAACAAGCGCGGGGCCTTCCGCTGGACGACGCGCTGCACGGTGACGGCGGCCGACCCCGGCGAGCGGTTCGCGTTCCGGGTGCACGCCATCGGGATCAAGCGGCCCCGGCTGCGGGGGCCCATCGCCACCTGGGAGTACCGCTTCGAGAGCACCGCTACGGGCACGAAGGTCACCGAGACCTGGACGGACGACCGGCGCGCCTGGCCTGACTTCGCGGCCAACGCCTTCGACCGGATCGCGACCCGCGGCTACGTCTTCGCGGTGTTCCAGCAGAAGAACATCCGGACCACGCTGCGCAATCTCAAGGCGGCACTGGACCCGGCCTGACCGGGCGCCGCCGCCACCGCGCGTCAGCGCAGGGCCGCCGCGATCAGCCCCTGGATCTCCTCGCGCGGCACACCCCCGCCGCCCACCAGCCGGTCGAAGATCAGCCCGTCCACGCAGGCCAGCAGGGTCAGGGTGCGTCCCTCGGCGTCGGCGACGCCCCGCGCGGCGAGGAAGGCGCGTACGGCGTCACGCGCCGCGTTCTCGCGCGGGACGAGGATCTCCCGCAACTCCGGGTGGCGTACGCCCTCGACGGCACACGCGTACCGGGCGAGCGACCGGCGGCGCCCCTCGCCGCCGAGCCGGCCTTCGGCGAACACGGCGACGGCTTCGGCCAGTTCACCGGCGTCCCGCGGCACAGGCGCCGTCTCCCCCGCCTCCTGGAGCTCCGCCTGGTCCAGTGCGACGAGCCGGCGGACCAGCGCCGTGAGCAGCGCTTTCCTGCTGCGGAAGTACGCCGATGTGGTGCCGGGCGGCAGACCGGCCGCCCGTTCCACCGCACGGTGGGTCAGGCCGCGCATCCCCTCGTCGGCGAGTACCCCGATGGCCGCGTCGGCGAGGACCGTGCGTCGATCTCCAGTCATGCCCCTCTTTCTACACCCGTTTCCGCACCCGCTTTCTACATCCGTAGAAAGCGCGTAGTACGCTCGCCCCACGGCTCTTTCTACAGCTGTAGAAAGAGCTGCGCGCACAGGCGCGGACGGCGGCCGGGCAGGGAAGGCCGGCGGCCCGGGACCGAGGGAGAGACCGGCATGGGGAACAGCGCGGTGGTGATCGGCGGCGGTATCGGCGGGCTGGCGGCCGCGATCGGCCTGCGGCGTATCGGCTGGGAGGTGACGGTCGTCGAGCGCGCCCCGGTCCTCGGCGATGCGGGCGCCGGGATCTCCCTCGCGGCCAACGGCATCCGCGCCCTGGACGCCCTGGGGGTGGGCGATGAGGTACGCGGCGCTGCCCGGCCGCAGTACACCGGCGGCACCCGCAGGCCGGACGGCAGATGGCTCGCCCGGATGGACGGCGCCGCCCTGGAGCGTGCGCTCGGCACTCCCATCGTCGGCATCCCCCGTGCCACGCTGCACCGGCTGCTGCGGGCCGCGCTGCCTCCCGGGTCTCTTGTCGTGGGTGCCGATGTGACCTCCGTCGACCGCTCCGACCCGGCCCGGGTGCTGGTGCGCCACGGCGACACCGTGCTCGGCGCGGATCTGGTCGTGGCGGCGGACGGCATCGCGGGCCGGGTGCGCGGCGGCCTGTTTCCCGGGCATCCGGGCCCCGTCCACTCCGGTTCGACCGTGCTGCGCGCCATCACGGAGCACCCGGTCGGGCTGCGGTCGGACTTCGAACTCACCTGGGGACGCGGCGCCGAGTTCGGCCATATCGCCTTCACCGACGGCCGGGCCGAGTGGCATGCGGTGGTCAACTCCCCGGCCGGGGTGCGCCACACGGACCCGCTCGCCGAGGTACGGCGCAGGTTCGGCGGCTGGCACGACCCCATCCCCGCCCTGCTCGACGCGACCCGCCCGGACGCCGTCCTCCACCACGACGTCGGCGAGCTCGTCACCCCGCTGCCCTCGTACGCCGTGGGCCGGGTCGCGCTGCTGGGCGATGCCGCGCATGCCATGACGCCCCATCTGGGCCAGGGCGCCTGCCAGGCGCTGGAGGACGCGGTCACCCTGGCCGCCGCGCTCGCCGGTGCGGGCACGGTGGAGTCCGCGCTCGTGCGGTACGACGCCGAGCGCCGGCCCCGCGGCCAGTCGGTGGCCCGGGCCGCCCGGCAGGCCGGCCGGATGGGACAGCGGCTCAGCCACCCGCTCGCCGTGTCCCTGCGCAACACGGCGCTGCAGCTCGCCCCGTCACGTACCGCGGTACGGATGGTCCTGCGGCACGCCGACTGGACACCGCCCGCACTGCCCTGACGGGTCAGCGGGCGGCCGTCTCCAGGCGCAGGCTCCAGCGGCCCGGCAGACCGGTCAGGGTCGCCGTCGAGAGGGGCGGCACATCGACGTTCCAGTACGTCGACGGCGGCGCCTTCAGCGCGTAGACCAGGGCGGCCCGGACGACGGAGGGTTCGGCGACCGCGACGATGGAGCCGTCGCACGGCGGGCGGGTCTCCAGCCAGTTCCCTATCCGGGAGATGAAGCCGAGGAGCGATTCGCCGCCGTGCGGGGCGGAGCGCGGGTCGGAGAGCCAGACGTCGACCGCCGCGGGTTCGCGCGCCGTCACCTCCGCCAGGGTGAGCCCGCGCCACCGGCCCATGTCGCAGTCGCTCAGGGCGGGCTGGAGCAGCGGGGCGAAGCCGAGTGCGTCGCCGGTGGCGCGGCTGCGCGCGGTGGGCGAGCAGTAGCGCAGCTCGGCCGCGGCCAGCGGCACCAGGAAGCCCGCCGAGAGCTGCACCTCGTGCCAGCCCGCGTGGTCGAGTGGCCGGTCGTCGTCGAAGCGCTCGGCGAGCCGGGACGAACTGCGTGCGGCGGCGACCAGCGTGACGCGAACGCTCATGGGCGCGATCGTGCGACCGAAACCCGGACGGGTCAAGAGGCGGCGGCGAACCGGCCGGGCCCGCACAGCCCCCGGGGAGGGCAGCTTCTAGCCGAGCACCTCGTCGCACGCCGTACGCAACCGCCGTACCCCTTCGGTGATCTCGCCCTGCCCGGCCACCCCGGCGAAACTGAGCCGCAGATGCGGGGCGGGCGGTTCTGCGGAGAAGTAGGGGCGGCCCGGTGCGACGGCGACGCCCGCGCGGAGCGCCGCCGAGACCACCGCCGCCTCGTCCGTGCCGTCGGGCAGCCGCAGCCACAGGTGGTAGCCGCCGCTGGGGACGTACGGGAGGTCCAGCTCGGGAAGGCCGGCGCGGAGCGCGGCGGTCAGCGTGTTCCTGCGGTCCCTCAACTGGCCGGACACAGAGCGCAGATGACGGTTCCACGCGGGCGAGCCGACCAGTTCCACGGTGGCCTCCTGAATCGGGCGGGGGACGAAGAAGCTGTCGACGACCTGGATCGAGCGCAGCCGTTCGTACACGGGCCCCCGGGCGGCCAGCACCCCCACCCGCAGGCTGGGCGACGTCGCCTTGGTGAGCGAGCAGACATGGACGACCACTCCGTCGTGGTCGTCGGTGGCCAGCGGTCTCGGCAGGGGGCCCGCGTCCTCGTGGACGAGCCTGCGGACGAAGTCGTCCTCGACGACGAACGCCCCCGCCTCGCGGGCGATCCGCAGGACCTCCGGGCGGCGGGCGTCGCTGAGGACAGCCCCGGTCGGGTTCTGGAAGAGCGGCTGGCAGACGAAGACCCGGGATCCGGTGGCACGGAACGCGTCGGCGAGCAGCGCGGGGCGTACGCCGTCGGAGTCCACCGGCACCGGCACGGGCCGCAGCCCCGCGGCCCGTGCGACGGCCAGCATGCCCGGGTAGGTCGGGGATTCGACGAGTACGGATGCACCCGGCGGGGCGAGGGCGCGCAGGGCTGTGCTGAGCGCGCTCTGGCCGCCGGCGGTGACCAGGACGTCGGCCGCGGTGACGAGTCCGCCGATCCCGCGTGCGAACCACTCGCGCAGCTCGGGGATCCCGTCGACGGGCGGCCTCCCCCAGGCGCCCGGCCTGCGGCCCGCCCTGGCGAGGGCGGCGGCCATGGCCTGCTCCGGCTGGAGCGAGGCGTGCAGATAGCCGCCGTTGAACTCGATGACGCCAGGTGGCGGCGCGGCGAGCGTGACCAGCACCCCGGAGGCGTCCACGGCGCGCGGGGCCGCGTCCGTCGCGCCGTCGGCGCTGAGCGCGATCTCCTGCCAGGAGGTGTCACCGGGGCGTGCGGTGTCCTTGCGGGGCCGCGCCCGGAACGCCCCGGCGCCCGGCCGGGTCACGACGAGCCCCTCGGCGGCGAGCTGGGCGAGGGCCCTGGAGACGGTCACCGGGCTGACCCGGTAGGACTCGACCATGGCCCGGCTCGACGGCAGCTTTCCATCGACCGGATAGCGGTGCAGCTCCGCTTTCAGCGATTTCACCAGTGCGGCCACGCTGCTACTCTCGTACATGAGAGTACAGAATAGCGCTACCGGCGATCCCTCGATAGCAGTCGGCGGCAGGGACGCAGGCACAGCGGGCGGGACCGGCCACGCGGGCCGCAACGGCACTCTGCTCGCCGGACTCGGTGTCATCGCCTTCTCGCTGACGTTTCCCGCGACCGCCTGGGGCCTTGAGGGCTTCGGGCCCTGGTCGCTCGTCTCCGTACGCTGCGTGCTCGCCGCCCTGCTGGCGGGCGGCGCCCTGCTCGCCCTGCACGCCCCGGTCCCCGAGCGGCGGCACTGGGCCGGTCTGGCCGTGGTGGCCGCCGGGGTGGTCCTGGGCTTCCCGCTGCTCACCACGCTCGCGCTGCAGACGTCCACGACCTCGCACGCCGCTGTGGTGGTGGGGCTACTGCCGCTCACCACGGCCGCCTTCTCCGCACTGCGGACCGGCGCACGGCCGTCCCGCGCCTTCTGGGCCGCCGCGCTGGCCGGAGCGGCCGTGGTGATCGCCTTCACCGTGCAGCAGTCCGGTGGCGCGGTGTCCACGGGTGACATGTATCTCTTCGGCGCCCTGCTGATCTGCGCCGCGGGTTACACCGAGGGCGGCCGGCTGGCCCGTGAGATGCCCGGCTGGCGGGTGATCGGCTGGGCGCTGGTCCTCTGCCTGCCGCTGGCCGTGCCGGCCACCGTCGTGGCGCTGGCCATCGAACCCGTCCACCTCACCGGCCACAGCGTCGCCGGGGTGCTCTGGGTGGCCGCGGGCTCCCAGTTCCTCGGGCTTGTGGTCTGGTACCGGGGCATGGCGGAGATCGGGGTGGCCAGGGCCAGCCAGCTCCAGCTCGCCCAGCCGCTGCTGACCCTGGTCTGGTCGGTCCTGCTGCTGGGCGAACATCTCCCGGTGGCCGCTCCGGTCGCCGCCGTCGCGGTCCTCGTCTGTATCGCGGTCACTCAGCGTTCCAGGACGAGATGACAGTAAAAGTCCCGTTCTGTGCAGTGAGCGATGGTTAACCCGGCGCCCCGGCCACCCGCAGGTCAGGAGTAACGTCTGGGGGCCGGGCGGGCGCCGGAACCATACGGGGTACTCGCCCGCGACGATCTGCGAAAGGCTGGATGTGACCGACATCGAACGCGTCGGAGTGGTGGGCTGTGGCCAGATGGGCGCGGGGATCGCAGAGGTCTGCGCCCGCAGCGGCCTGGAGGTGATGGTCGCCGAGACCACTGGTGAGGCTCTGGAGATCGGCCGCACCCGGCTGCACAACTCTCTCTCGAAGGCCGCGGAGCGCGGGAAGATCACCGAGGAGGAGCGCGACGCGACGCTCGGCCGGCTGAGCTTCACGACCGACCTCGGGGAGTTCGCCGACCGCGACCTCGTCATCGAGGCCGTCGTGGAGAACGAGCAGGTGAAGACGGAGATCTTCCAGGTGCTCGACCAGGTGGTGACCCGCCAGGACGCGATCCTGGCCTCCAACACCTCCTCGATCCCGCTGGTGAAGCTGGCTGTCGCGACCTCCCGGCCCGACCAGGTCATGGGGATCCACTTCTTCAACCCGGCCCCCGTGCAGCAGCTCGTCGAACTGATCCCGGCGCTGACCACGTCCGAGGAGACGGTGACCCGCTCCGAGTCGCTGGTGCAGGACATACTCGGCAAGCACGCCATCCGCGCCCAGGACCGCTCGGGCTTCGTGGTCAACGCCCTGCTCATCCCGTATCTGCTCTCCGCGATCCGGATGTTCGAGTCGGGCATCGCGAGCCGTGAGGACATCGACAACGGCATGGAGATGGGCTGCGCCCACCCGATGGGGCCGCTGAAGCTCGCCGACCTGATCGGCCTCGACACGGTCGCTTCCGTCGCCGACTCGATGTACGCCGAGTTCAAGGAGCCGCTGTACGCCGCTCCCCCGCTGTTGCAGCGCATGGTCGACGCGGGACGGCTCGGCCGGAAGACCGGGTCGGGCTTCTACCCGTACACCTGACACACACGGGGTACGCACACGGTCCCGCACGGGATACGCACGGCCCCGCGCGGGATACGCACGAGACCTGACGGGTCACCGGGGCGGCGGCCCGGCGAGGGCGGCGGCCACCTCCGCCCGGCCGGGCTGTCCCGCCCTGGCTCCGACCCGGGTGCAGGACAGCCCGGCGGCGACGGACGCGAACCGGGCCGCGTCCAACGGCCGGGAACCGCGCTCCAGTTCGGCCAGGTAGCAGCCCACGAAGCAG
>NZ_JAAGLN010000085.1 GCF_010548145.1 Streptomyces sp. SID10853 | reverse complement strand
GTCGCCACCGGGATGGTCCCGCTGGCCACCGGGAGCGACGGCGCCGGTTCGGTGCGGATACCGGCCGCGTGGTGCGGGGTGCTCGGCCTCAGGACGACGGCGGGGCTGCTGCCGTCGCCGGACAGGACGGGACTGGCGTCGGCCGGCGTCCTGGCGGCGGACGCCGCGGGCGCGCAGGCGTATCTGCGCTCGGTGACGGGCCGCTACGAGCCGACCCTGCCGGAGTTCCCGGTGCCCGCGGTCTGGTCGGCCGACCTGGGCTTCGCCGACGTGGACGACGAGGTGGAGCGGGTCGCGATGCGGGCGGTGCGGCAGCTGGCGGCGGCCGGTCTCGTACGCCTCGATGCCACCTCGTACGACCTGCTCGACCCGTGCGACGCCTGGCTCGCGGTGCGTGGCGGGCAGCCAGGCCAGGCCACTGCGCTCCGCGCGGAGAACGACCACCGGCTTGCGTCGCTCTTCACCCGCACCCCGCTGCTGCTCACCCCGGTGACGCCGAACCGGCCGCATGGTCACGAAGGGCCGGGCGAACGGTACTCGACGTCACTGACCTGGGCTTTCAACCTCAGCGGCCATCCGGCGGTGAGCATCCCCGCGGGGTTCGACCCGGACGGGTGCCCGGTGGGGCTGCAGATCGTGGCGGCACACGGGCAGGACGCCTCGCTGGTGGAGATGGCCCGGGCCGTCGAGATGATCACGGAAAGAAGTGTTTGGTCCGCTTCGCCCCACTAAGCGATCAATGCTATGAAACGAGAGTGACCGCACACCGCCGGAGCCCCGTGCCGCACCCGTCCCGCTGGGGGCTGCGCCGGAGTGTCGCCATGCAGGTGTTCGCCATGCAGGTGGTCCTGATCGTCCTGCTGGTCGTCGCCGCCGCTGTGGTGCTGGTGCTGCAGTCCAGGTCCGACAGCGAGCGTTCGGCGCGGAGCCGCTCACTGGCTGCGGCCGAGGCGTTCGCACACGCACCCGGGCTGCCGCGGGCGCTGCGCTCACGGGACCCGACGGCCGCCCTGGAACCGGCGGCGGAGGCCGCGCGCAAAGGGGGCGAGGTCGACTTCATCACCGTGATGACCACCCGGGGGATCCGCATCACGGACCCCCAGCGCTCGCTGATCGGCAAGCGCGCCACGGGCGATCTGAGCAGGGCCGTCGCGGGGCACTCCTTCACCGAGATCTTCAACGGGGCCCCGTCCGACGCCGTACGTGCCGTCGTCCCCGTGACCGATACCCACGGCCGGGTGATCGGCCTGGTCTCGGCCGGTATCCAGATCAACAATGTGACCGACCTGGTCAGCAGGAGACTGCCGCTCCTGCTCGGCACGGCGGCGGCCGCGCTCGCCGTGGCCACCGCCGGCGCGGCCCTGGTCAGCAGACGGCTGAGCCGCCAGACACACGGGCTCGGACCTGCCGAGATGACCCGGATGTACGAGCACAACGACGCCGTTCTGCACGCGGTGCGCGAGGGCGTGCTCATCATCGGCAGCGACGGGCAGGTCCTGCTGGCGAACGACGAGGCGCGCCGGCTGCTCTCGCTGCCACCGGACGCGGAGCTCGGCCTGGTCGCGGACCTCGGTCTGGCCGCCGTCACGGAGCGGCTGCTGACCTCGGGCGAGCCGGTGACCGACGCCGTACACCTGACCGGGGACCGGCTGCTCGCGGTCAACCTGCGGCTCACCCGGACCCGCGCCGGACTGGGCAGCAGGGTGGTGACCCTGCGCGACACCACCGAGCTGCGCGCCCTGACCGGCCGGGCCGAAGTGGCCAGGGAGCGGCTGCAGTTGCTGTACGACGCGAGCGGGCGGGTGGGCACATCGCTGGACGCCGTACGGACCGCCGAGGAGCTGGCGGAAGTGGCCGTGCCGCGGTTCGCCGACTTCGTCACCGTGGACCTGACGGAGCCCGTGCTGTCCGGCGGGGAGCCGGGCGGCGCCTTCACCTCGATGCGCCGGGCCGCCGTGCGGGGCGTCCGGGACAGCGAGGCACTGGACCCGGCGGGCACCCGGATCGACGTCGAGCCCGGCACCCCGCTGGCGCAGTATCTGGCCGCCGGCGAGGCCACGCTGGAGGCCGATCTGCCCGGTACGTACGACTGGCGGCAGCAGGACCCTTCGGGCGGTCTGCGGGCCGTGGAGGAAGGGTTCGGCTCCCTGATCCGGATGCCGCTCACGGCGCGCGGTGTCGTCCTGGGCCTGGTGAGCTTCTGGCGGGTCCTGGAGCGCCACGCGTACGAGGAGGACGACCTCTCCTTCGCCGAGGAGCTGGCCCTGCGAGCGGCGCTGAGTGTCGACAACGCCCGCCGGTTCACCCGCGAGCACACCACGGCGGTCACCCTCCAGCAGAGCCTGCTCCCCCACGACCTGCCGGAGAACCGGGCCCTGGACCTGGCCCATCGCTACGAGCCCGCCAGGGCCGGGGTGGGCGGCGACTGGTTCGACGTGATCCCGCTGCCCGGCGCCCGGGTCGCGCTGGTCATCGGCGATGTCGTCGGCCACGGTCTGCACGCGGCGGTGACCATGGGCCGGCTCCGTACGGCCGTGCACAACTTCTCCTCGCTCGACCTGTCGCCGGACGAGATCCTCGGCCATCTCAACGACCTGGTCCTCACCATGGACGAGGGCAACAGCTCGCTGGGCGACGGCATGGGCGTCACCGGCGCCACCTGCATGTACGCGATCTACGAGTCGGTTTCGGGCCGCTGCACGGTGGCGAGCGCGGGCCACCTCGGGCCGGCGCTGGTCGACCCGGAAGGAGCGGTGCGGTTCCCCGCCGTCCCCGCGGGGCCGCCGCTGGGCACCGCCAACCTGCCCTTCGAGACCGCGGTGCTCGACCTGGCAGCGGGCACCAGCCTGGTGCTGTACACCGACGGCCTGGTGGAGGAGCGCGGCCGGGACATCGACGCCGGGCTCGAAATGCTGCGCACCACCCTGGAGGAACAGGCCGGGCTCGACACGGAACCGCAGCAGATGTGCCGGAGCGTGTTCGACGCGCTGGCGCCCTCGCACCGGGAGGACGACGCCGCCCTGCTCATCGCCAGGACCCGGCTGCTCGACCCGCAGTCCGTCGCGGACTGGGAGATGGACGCGGACCCGGCGGCCGTCGCCACCGTACGGTCCGAGGCAGCCCGCAGGCTCAGCGAGTGGGGGCTGGACGAGATCGCGTTCAACACGGAGCTCATCCTGAGCGAACTGCTCACCAACGCGGTCCGCTACGGCACCGCTCCGATCCGGGTGCGCATACTCCACAGCGGGACCTTGACCTGCGAGGTCGCCGACAACAGCAGTACCTCACCGCATCTGAAACGGGCGGCGGAGATGGACGAGGGCGGCCGCGGGCTCTATCTCGTCGCGCAGTTCGCGGAGCGGTGGGGCACCAGATATCCGCCGCGCGGAAAGATCATCTGGGCCGAGCAGCTCCTCACCGGACCGCAGCCGCAGCCACAGCAGTGGTCCGTGGACCTGGACAACCTGGATGACCTGGACGATCTGGAGGGGATGGAGGGCCCCGACCCATGAACGCGCCGGGCCCGCCCGGGCGGCAGGCTCGGCCGGCCGTCAACGGACACCGGCCTCCACCGGCCTTCACCGGCCTTCGGCTCGCACTCACCCCGGGCCCCAACAGCCCTCACCGGTTACGGGGCTCCACCGGCCTTCGGCTGTCGTCTCAGGTCTCAGGCTCCGTCCGCGATCGCCGACTCCACCTCGGCGACCCGCTCCTGCTCCTCCTGCGCGAACCGCTCCCGGTCGAGCTGCTCGGCGATCTCCTCGTCCTGCGACATCAGCAGATCCAGATTCGAGTTGCCCATCTCGAAGACGCCCATGTCGACGTACGCCTTCTGCAGCCGCTTGCCCCAGAGACCGATGTCCTTGACGCACGGCACGATCCGGCTGAAGAGCAACTGCCGGAAGAGGGTGAGGAATTCGGACTGCTCCGAGAGCTCCTCCGCCTCCTTGCGTGCGATGCCGAAGTTCTCCAGGACCTCCACACCGCGCAGCCGGTCGCGCATCAGATAGCAGCCCTCGATGACGAACTCCTCGCGCTCCCGCAGCTCGGCGTCCGTGAGCTGCTTGTAGTAGTCGCGCAGCGCCATCCGCCCGAAGGCCACATGCCGGGCCTCGTCCTGCATGACGTACGCCAGGATCTGCTTGGGCAGCGGTTTGTCGGTGGTGTCGCGGATCATGCCGAAGGCGGCGAGCGCCAGCCCCTCGATGAGGACCTGCATCCCCAGATACGGCATGTCCCAGCGGGAGTCGCGCAGCGTGTCGCCCAGCAGGGCCTGGAGGTTGTCGTTGATCGGGTAAAGCATCCCGATCTTCTCGTGCAGGAAGCGGCCGTAGATCTCGGCGTGCCTGGCCTCGTCCATGGTCTGGGTGGCCGAGTAGAACTTGGCGTCCATGTCGGGTGCGGACTCCACGATCCTGGCCGCACACACCATCGCGCCCTGCTCCCCGTGGAGGAACTGGCTGAACTGCCAGGACGTGTAGTGCTTGCGCAGCTCGCCCCGGTCGCGGTCGGTCATCTTCGCCCAGTGGGGCGTCCCGTAGAGGGTCATCGCCTCGTCGGGGGTGCCGAGCGGATCGTACGGGTCCACTTCGAGCGACCAGTCGATGCGCTTCGCGCCGTCCCACTGCTTGTCCTTGCCCTTCTGGTACAGGGCGAGCAGCCGGTCGCGCCCCTCGTCGTACTCCCAGCTGAACCGGGCCGAACCCGACGCCGGTATCTGCCAGTTGGGCTCGACCTGCGTCTTCGTGTAGAGCTCATGCGTCGACATACCTGGCAGGCTCACACGTTGGTAGACGCCGAGTCAACAAGTCGCACACAAGGGATTGACGCGGCTTACTGACGCGCAGTCTGATAGCGGGAGACCGCCGACGTGACCGCCGGTAACCCAAGCGCGAGGTGCCTCAGAGATGACGACAGCGACCGAACGCGAAGTGCTCCGCGACGCCCTCGGCCTGCTCAGGGACCGCGAACAGGTGGCCGAGCGCCTCCTGGAATCGTCCGCCAAGCACTCGTTCGACCCGGACAGGGAACTGGACTGGGCGGCACCGGTGGAGGACGGCAAGTGGTTCTGGCCGCCGGAGCTCGTATCGCTCTACGACACCCCGCTCTGGCGGAAGATGTCAGAGGACCAGCGGATGGAGCTCGCCCGGCACGAGGCGGCGTCCCTCGCCTCGCTCGGCATCTGGTTCGAGATCATCCTGATGCAGCTGCTCGTACGGCACATCTACGACAAGCCCGTGACCAGCAATCATGTGCGGTACGCACTCACCGAGATAGCCGACGAGTGCCGGCACTCGATGATGTTCGCCAGGATGATCCAGAAGGGCGGGGCGCCGTCGTACCCGGTCCCGCGGATCTACCACAACCTGGCCCGGGTCCTGAAGACCGCGTCCACGACACCGGGTTCCTTCGCCGCGACCCTGCTGGGCGAGGAGATCCTCGACTACATGCAGCGGCTGACGTTCCCCGACGAGCGGGTACAGACCCTGGTCCGTGGGGTCACACGTATCCACGTGGTGGAGGAAGCGCGCCATGTCCGGTACGCCCGGGAGGAGTTGCGCCGCCAGATGGTCACCGCACCACGCTGGGAGCAGCACCTGACCCGGCTCAGCTGCGGCGAGGCGGCGCGGGTCTTCTCCACCTGCTTCATCAACCCGCAGGTGTACACGAACACCGGCCTGGACCGCCGCGAGGCAGTAGCCCAGGTCAAGGCGAGCGGCCACCGCGCGGAGGTCATGCAGAACGGCGCCAAGCGGCTGACGGACTTCCTGGACGACATCGGCGTACTGCGCGGCGCGGGGCGGAAGTTGTGGGTCAGCTCGGGGCTGCTGGCGAAGTAGGCCGATGCTTGGTAGATCGATTTTCGGCCAATCCCATCCAGCACCCCACCCCTCTTTCACATCAGCTTCACAAGGTCCCCATAGATAATCCCTGGCATGCGCAAGGGAGTTACGGTCCATGGAGGCTCACCTACTCGCTGACGTGTTCGAGTCAGCGCTGCAATCGCCCCTTGTGACACCCCGTTGACCTGTGCCTATGGTGCGTGCCGCGCCTCGGCGAGGATCTTTACCGCACCCCCACCGGTGGCGCTGACCGGACTGGCATACCGGGGGGAGTGCCGCAGCACAGCACCTGACGGCCCGCTGATCGCCCAGCGGGCCGTTCTGTTCCCTTCGGTGTGCCTGTCACCTTCCGAAGGGATACTCCGTTGCGCCCCAGACCGTGGTTCCGTATGCCCGGATTCCGAAGATCCGGAATCCTGACCCCCGTTGTCACGTCCGTTGCCGCTCTGGCCGTTCTCGGCGGGCTGGCCGTCCGCCCCGAGTTGCTGGATCTCGGCCGGAACGCCGAGTCGGCGAGCGACTCGTACGACTGGTACGAGGACACGGCTGCTGAGAAGCTGCGTCAGGACCAGTGCCTGATGGGCGATGTGCTGCGGCTGGGCGGCCCCTCGATGGCCAAGACCGCACAGGGCGGTCTCAACCAGACGCCGGAGCAGCTGCGGGTGCTGGCGGACCGGCAGTACTGGCAGAAGACTCCGCTGGCCACCGCTTACACGGCGGACCGGGACACGGCGGGCAAGGAACTGGACGCACTCGGGGCGCGGCCGGCCGCGTGGCAGAAACCTCTCTCGGGCCTGACATCGCCGGCCGGCTTCACGCAGGCTGACTTCCAGTGGCCGCCGGGGTCGCCCGGGGACGGGAGGGACGACTTCTACTCCCAGACGGGTCTGGGCCAGTGGGCGGCCGACCGGTTCTGGAAGGACGAGAGCGACTTCTACGAGGACTCCACCCCGACTGCTGATGCGAAGACGCTCAAGGCCGTCGACGCCGTGGGTACCCCTCTCTACGGCAAGGACCCCGACCCGACCGGCCTGACGGCGGACGAGTGGAACCGTGCGCTCGCCGAACACGATGCATTCCAGTGGCTGCAAGGACAGCCGGGTGAGAGCGCGGGCGCGGACGACGCCCGCATCGTCCTCGCATCCGGCGGTTTCCCGCACGCGGCTCCGCAGCCGGGGAGTGCGGAGTACCGGATCGCGGTCGAGGACCTGAAGTCCCGCTTCGCCGGGTGCGCGTGGCGCGATCCGATCGACCCGGACCAGGTCCTCGGCGGCATCACGGCCACTGCGGCCACGGAGTGGCAGCAGGAGATCGCCTCCCAGCAGGTGCAGCGCAACCAGGTCCTGGACGCGAACACCACTGCCACGAAGGCCCTCGCCACTGGGGCGAAGGCGCTGGGTGAGCTGCTGGGCCAGTCCTGGATCGCCGACCACCTTGCCCGCTGGCAGGACTACTGGTCGGCGGGCGGTGCGGGGTGGGTCGGTGACGCCCCGGGGGTGATCGAGGTGCACGCGGCGAAGGGCAAGTGCCTGGACGTGCAGAGCGCCGCGAAGACCGACGGCACCCCGGTCCAGGTGTACAAGTGCAACGGCACCGCGGCGCAGGCGTGGCGGGTGTACGGCGACGATGTGGGTCTTCACCTGCAGAACGTGAACTCCAACAAGTGCCTGGACGTGAACGGCAACGCCGCGGTCAACGGCACCCAGATCCAGATCTGGGGGTGCCACGAAAACCCAGCGCAGACCTGGGAGTACAACCTCCACGCCACCACGAGCCTGAAGAACGTCGGTACCGGCAAGTGCCTGGACCTGCATACGTTCACCGACGGTCTCAACTCGCAGCTGTACACGTGCAACAACACCGCGGCCCAGCAGTTCGACATCAAGCCGTCCGGGCACACCGGTCAGGTTCCGCCGAAGGCCCAGTTCGACCAGGCCACGAAAGGCGTCGCCGGCGCCCAGGCAGAGGCGAAGAAGCAGCTCACCGCGCTCAAGACGCAGGCCGCTACGGCGAAGACGGCCGCTACCGCCTCGGACACCGCTGAGAGCGCCGCGTACGCCATCGCCGACAAGAACGGTGCTCCCCGGGGCCGTGGCCTGCTGGTCGGTGAGCAGAAGGCGCAGGTCACCCAGGGGGCGTCTGCGGCCCTGGCGGCGATGGTGAAGGCGGGCGAGACCGCCGAGGCCGCCACCCGCGCATCCGGTGGGGACAGCGAGACCGTCGCGCAGCGTGCGCTGGCTCAGGCCGCGCAGGTGAAGACGGAGTTCCGCAAGGAAGCCGCGCACAGCGCCGAGTTGCAGGCCAAGGCCGCAGCCGATGCGGCAAAGGTCCACCGGGACAACGCGAAGAAGGACAAGGAGGAGGCCGAGGCCAAGCTCGCCGAATCCCTGAAGGCGGAGAGCGACGCCAAGACGGCGGCCGCCCAGGCGCACGCGAAGCGGCTCGCCGCCGAGGCCGAGGAGAAGACGGCCAAGGCGGAGAAGGAGACCGCCGCCGCCAAGCAGGCCGAGGCCGCTGAGCACAAGAAGAACGCCGAAGCTGAGGCGACCAAGGCGAGCGACGCCAAGGACAAGGCCGAGGCCTCCGAGGCGACCGCGGTCGAGAAGAGGGACGCTGCGGTCAAGGCCAGTGACGCCGCGAAGGCGAAGCGGGACGACGCGTGGGACGCCGAAGAGAAAGCGAACGCGGCGCGCGCCAAGGCCGACGCGAAGGACGCCTACGCCGACTCCCTCGACGCAGGCGATGCGGCAGACGCCGCCCGTACCGCTGCCAATGAAGCCGACAAACACGCGGACGACGCCGAGACAGCAGCAGGGAAGGCGCGTTCGGAGGCTGATGCGGCTACCCAGGCGGCCGCTGACGCGGATGCGGCGGCCACCCGGGCCGAGGCTGCCGCGAAGCGGGCCCGCTCGGACGCGGACGGAGCACAGGCGGCGAAGCTGAAGGCCGATGCCGCGGTGAAGACCGCGACCAGCGCCGCAGCCGACGCCATCGCAGCCTCACAGCACGCCGCATCGGAAGCCAGGACAGCCGTCAAGCTGGCCGACGACGCCGAAGCACAGGCCAAGACCGCCAAGACCCAAGCGGACACGGCAAACAAAGAAGCAGGCAACGCCCTGGCCGCATCGGCGAAGGCCGCGGGCTTCGCCCACGTCACCGCACAGGCAGCCGAGGACGCCGGCAACGCCGCAGCCCAAGTCGCCAAACCGGCGAACGACGCCATCCAGCTCGGCTCCCCCTACGTCACCACCGACTCGGCCGCAAGCCTGGTCGTACTGACCGGGCAGGCATCCAAGACCATCGCCGAGCAACAGAAGGCCGTCGCGGACGCCCACGCCAAGAACGCACAGGAGGAAGCCGCCACCGCCAAGGCCCTCGCCGACCAGGCAGGAGCCGACACCAAAGCCGCCTACCAGTCAGCCGCCAACGCCGCCGGATACGCGGCCGACGCCCGCACCTACGCCAAGGACGCCCTCAGCTACGCAGCCGACGCCGCCACCGCCGCATCCAAGGCCACCGCAGCACTGGCCCGCACCATCACCTACGACAACCAGGCCACCGCCGACGCAACCGCAGCCGACAAGGCAGCAGGGAACGCCGAAGGCTACGCCACGAACGCCCGCGACTCCGCAGACCAGGCAGCACTCGACGCGGGAGCCGCACGCGCGGCAGCAAATCAGGCCGAACAGGACGCCAAGGACGCACGCGCAGCCGCCGACAGCGCTGACACCGCAGCGACCGAAGCCGAACAAGCCGCCAAGGACGCGCTGAAGTACGCCAAAGACGCACAGCAGGCAGCCGAGGACGCGGAACGCAACGCCGCGAACACGCAGATCTCCACCGGCGCGGGAACCGGAATCGGCGGCACGTGGTACGTCGTCGACGAAGACAGCATCGAGATCACCGACGCCAAGCAGCACGAACCTTGCGAAATCACGATCGGCTTCGAAGGCTGCACCACCACGTTCACAGTCACCTTCAGCGCGGTGGTCGACTTCTTCCTCTGCACCGACCCCGACGCAACGGCCAGTGCCAGCGGATGCTCAACGCAGGACACAGTGCTCATCGACAGCAAGCGCATCTCAGGTCTGAAGAAGGACGTCACCCGGTACTTCTCCAAGCTGGAACTCATCCAGCAGACCCTCACCTACCAGGTCATCAAGGCGGCTCTGGTCCAGGACTTCGTCGACTGCTGGCACGGCAGCGCCAGCGGCTGCGCCTGGGCGCTGAGCAACTTCATACCCGGCAAGGCGTTTGCTGGAGCAGCCAAGGCAATCCGGGCTCTCGATGCTGCCATGCACACGGGGGTCGGAGTCCAAGATGCCTACAAGACGCTCAAGGCATTGGATCTGGATGCTGCGGTTGCCGCGAACATCAAGCGAGAAGTCGACCTGTATGAGGATCTTCGGACCGCATGCACGGCCAACAGCTTCCCCGGGAACACCAAGGTGTTGATGTCAGATGGCTCCCGTCAGGAAATCAGCTCGCTACGGCCCGGCGACACCCTGATGGCGACGGATCCGGCCAGTCGGTTCTCGCATCCGGAGCGGGTATCCAACACGTTCTCCCACGAAGCCGGACAGTTCGTCCAGGTCTCAACCGTGGACCATGGATCGATCACGACAACCCCCGGTCATCGGGTGTACGTGACAGGACGTGGGTGGGTACAGGCTTCGGACCTGCAAACGGGAGACGGGATGTTGACGCCGAGCGGCACAACTGCATTCGTTGCAGATGTGCGGGCAGTCAGCGCACCGCAGACTGTGTACGACCTGACCGTCTCCAACCTTCACACTTTCTATGTCCTCGCAGGCTCTACACCGGTCCTTGTCCACAACTGCAACGACATCGTCAAGGACGGACATGCCTTCCCGGGAGTGGCTCACGCCTTCGACGAACACGTGAAGGTGACTCAGCAGGAGGGAATCGCACTGGCAGCCAAGAAGTCGAGCGGAAAGAATTCCGCGTTCTCCGACCTCCAGACTGCACAGCAGGTCGTGGACTATGCGCTGGCCAACAAGGCGACAGCGATTCGTAACTGGCTCAGGGGGACGGAGCAACAGCTCCCCCTCGTGGGTACATTCGGGGCGAATAACTCACTTGGATGGGTTGCCCACGCCGACGGCAAGATTACACAGGCCGGCAATAGGTACAGGATCATCCTTCAGCGTCAGAAAGGGCACCGCTTCGGGTACTTCGTTCTGACAGCCTTCCCCGAATAGAGATGACAGCATGAAAAGGTTCACCGAGTTCGACTTCGGCCTGACATGGATCATGGATTTCTTTCATCAGGACTGGTCCGACTATGCAGCCTCCGCGGCCGCAGCCGTCCAAAATCAACTCGTAGACGAACTTGATCCGAACCGAGTCCTGTCCTTGCGCCGGGACGCACAACTACTCCTGGACAAGCTCACGTCAGATACGATCGAAATCCTGTGGAGAACAGGAAGCAGCGCCGAATACTTCTTCCGATCCGATTCTTGCAGCACTGTCGAGTCAGGATCCGAGTGGTTGGCGACCATCATCCGCATCTGCGACTCCTGGCTTTCCGGGCGTGATGTCCCTGAGCTCAGCGGTGCGGACACGGAAGACGGATACGACCTGACCGAAGAGGTGCTGGCCGAGATCCAGGTAGCTGGATATCTCGAGTCGAAGGTGCGTTCAGCGCTGACCGATTGCGTCCGCTACTGCACCCCGGACCTCGGGTTTCGGATACTTCTGAAAATGGTTGCCCTTCACTGTCGGGGCTCCGTACTGTCTTCAGCTCAGTATGCGAGGTTCGAGCAAATCGGTTCCGCCCTCCACTACGGGCAGTTCGTAGTGGAGGCTGTCCACTATCAGGTGACGAGCGACTAGCTGTATTGATCACGAGCGTTGTTGACACTCGGTAGGTCTTGAACATGACGAAGACCTCCGGTGTGGTGGGAGCTGTCTAGGAACTCACCGCACGGAGGTCTTCGTGTCCCACCGTAATGCCCGGCTGACCGTTTTCGGTAGGCGCCTGTTGGTCGAGCGGGTCCGCTCAGGCCGCCCGGTCGCGCATGTCGCAGCCGAGATGGGCATATCGCGGGCCACCGCGCACAAGTGGATGCAGCGGTGGCGGGCCGAAGGCGAGGCCGGCCTTCACGACCGCTCCAGCCGGCCGCACACGACACCGCACCGGACCTCGGCCGACATCGAAGCAAGAGTCTGCGACCTGCGGCGATCCCGCACACTGGGACCGGCGAGGATCGGCCCGGTCCTGGGCCTGCCGGCCTCGACGGTCCACCGGATCCTGGCCCGCCACGGGATCCATCGGCTGGCCTGGCTCGACCGCCCGACCGGCACCGTGATCCGCCGTTACGAGCGTGAACGACCCGGCGAACTGATTCATATCGACGTGAAGAAACTCGGCCGGATTCCCGACGGCGGCGGCCACAAGATCCACGGCCGCGAAGCCGGCCGACCGATCCGCGGGATGGGCTTCGACTACGTCCACTCAGCCGTGGACGACCACTCCCGCCTGGCCTACAGCGAGATCCACCCCGACGAGAAAGTCGCGACCTGCGCGGGCTTCCTCACCCGCGCGGCCGCGTTCTTCCACAACCACGGCATCACCCGCATCGAACGCGTACTGACCGACAACGCCTGGGCCTACCGCAAGGACCTGGCCTGGAAGGCCGCCCTGGCCCATCTCGGCGCGACCGGCAAACTCACCCGGGCCTACCGGCCACAGACCAACGGCAAAGTCGAACGCTTCAACCGCACCCTGCTCGACGAATCGGCCTACCTACGGCCCTACACCTCAAACGACGAACGCACAGCAGCCCTGACAGACTTCCTCCACACCTACAACCACCACCGCTGCCACACCGCACTCAACGGACACCCACCCATCAACCGCGTGAACAACCCTGCAGGTCAATACAACTAGCCCGTACCGTGAGCGTCGCCGGGGCGGGACACGCGCCCCGGCCCCGGCAGCCGCACAGGCCCCAGGCCCCATTCCCGAACCGGCCCGCCCGAGCGGTTCGGTGAACGCTTGACCCTCACGTGGCGTCCTGCCGCATTGTCGGCGCCGTGGAAGAACGCCTTACCGCGAAACGCGTGGCCCGGCCGGCCGGGGTGAGCGACCGCACGCTGCACCACTACGACGAGATCAGCCTCGTGCACCCGTCCACGCGGACCTGGGCCGGCTACCGGGCATACGCGGCGGGCGATGTGGAGCGGCTGCGGGATGTGCAAGCCCAGGGCCTGTCGTCAAAGTGCCGCCTGCCGCACGACGTCTGGCCCGCACGATCGCGGATCTGGTTGACGTCCCGGCCACCGACGCGGTCGCGCACCTGCACCCGCTGCGTGGTCGGCTGCTGGAACAGTGCGACCGCGCCGCACCCTGCCCGAGTTCGCCTGGTTACGCGGACCGCCACCATCGAAGGGAAGGCGTAACCCCGCGACTCCTTCGAGCCGGGATACGGTCCTGCCATGTCCCGATCAGCCGAGATTGGCCCCTCTCCTTCCCCCGTCACCGCCGACGACCTCGACCTTGCCGTGCAGCTCGCTCTGGCGGTCCTTCGCAAGGCACCCCCAGCCGTGTGGAGCGAAAAGGCGGGTTCGCTGGAATGGGACTGCTGGGAGACCGTCGAGCACCTCAGCGACGATCTCTTCGCATACGCCGCACAACTGGGGCCCAGAACACCGCCCTTGGACGCCGAGGTGCCATTCGCGTGGGAGAGCCGACGGCCCGGCGGACCCGCGAACGCCATTCACGCGGACCGTGGCGCGGGGCCCGCCGGCCTGTTGCAGGTGCTGGAGGCAAGTGGCGCACTGCTGGTCGCCATGGTCCGCACGACTGCTCCACAGGTCCGCGCCCACCACGCATTCGGCATCTCCGACCCCGAGGGCTTCGCCGCGATGGGCATCGTGGAGACCCTGGTGCATACGCATGACCTGGCCCAAGGGCTCGGGCTTGCCTGGAACCCACCCGTCGACCTGTGCTCACGAGTGCTCACCCGGCTGTTTCCGAACGCCCCGGAGTCCACGGATCCCTGGCCGACCCTGCTGTGGGCCACCGGACGCGCCGAACTGCGCGGACGGCCGCGTCTGACCTCGTGGCGCTGGGACGGCACACCCCGGACGTAGTGCGGCACGCTTCGGCACCTACTCGGGGCTAGCAAGGCCGGCGGCAGGTGGCAGCTGCTCAGTGCTCCACAGCGCGGTCGGCCCGCCGACGCGTACGCCACTCCAGCCGGGGAGAAGTGCCTCCGGTGCCCACCACCGCGATCGCGCCGGTTGGGCGCCGGCACCGCTCAGTCCGCCTCGGTGGGAGTCGGGGGGTCCTGCCCCGCGGCGGGGTCGACCCCGGTCGTGACCCATGGCCGGGCCACGCGGGCGATGTCGGCGTCGGAGGCGTCCGCGAACGCGTCGAGCTTCAGGAAGTGGCGGGCGACGGTGAGGCCGAGGATGCTGCTGACGATCAGCGCTGCCCGCAGCTCGGCGTCCTCGCCGCCCATGGCTCCGCTCAGGTTGGCGACCCGCTCGTTCAGGAACGCGCTCATGGAGGCTTCCGCCTCGGGTGCGGTGAGCATGGACCGCACGAGAGCCCTGGTCTCCGGCGGCAGGGCCCCGATCCGGACGTCCAGGACGTCGTGCAGATGGGCCTCCACCTGCTCCGGAGCGGACTCTCCCATTTCGATGGCGACGGCGAAGAGCGCGGCCTTCGAGCCGTAGTGCTGCATGACCAGGGACGGGTCCACGTGCGCGCGCTGGGCGATACGGCGGATCGTCGTTGCCTCCAGGCCGCGCTCCCCGAACTCCGCACGCGCCGCTTCCAGGATGCGCTGTGCGGTCGCCGCTCGCCTTTCGGCCCTGCTTCTCGGCTCACTCACGGCATTCACCCTACATCCGTTGAGCGGGAGGCGGTCACATCGTGTAGCGTTGACTCAACAAGCGATGAGCGAATGCGCGGCGCCGAGAAGTCCGCCGCCCGCCATCGAAAACGGAGGAGGGTCCCATGGCCACACCCACCGGCAAGACCGCTCTGATCATCGGCGCGTCACGGGGTCTGGGGTACGCACTGGCCGGCGAGTACCTCAAGCGCGGCTGGCAGGTGACCGCGACAGTGCGGGGAGCCAAGCGGACCGGGCTGCACGACCTGGCCGAGTCCTCAGGTGGCCGGCTCGTGGTGGAGAGCGTCGACATCACGGTTCCCGAGCAGGTCGCGGCGTTGCACGAGCGGCTGGCCCCGACGACGTTCGACCTGCTCTTCGTCAACGCCGGGACGACGAACGACCCCACGGAGACCGTCGCCGACGTGTCCACGGACACCTTCGTACGGCTGATGGTGACCAACGCGCTCAGCCCGATGCGGGTGGTGGAGACGCTGCAGGATCTGGTGGTCCCGGACGGCACGATGGCAGTGATGTCGTCGGGCCAGGGAAGTGTCGCCAACAACGACAAGGGCGGCTTCGAGATCTACCGGCCGAGCAAATCCGCGCTGAACCAGCTGATGCGCAGCTTCGCCGCACGCCATGCCGACGACCCGCGCACGCTGCTGCTCATGGCGCCCGGCTGGGTGCGGACCGGCCTGGGCGGCCCCGACGCGCGTCTGACGGTCGACCAGAGCATCCCCGGCGTGGTCGACACGGTCGAGGCACAGGCCGGCAAGGGCGGGCTGCAGTTCCTCGACTACCAGGGGCAGACCGTCCGCTGGTGACACGTACGGACGGCGGACGGCCGGAATCCACGGCCTCAGAATTCGACTCCCGGGAACAGCAACGTGAAGATCATCGCGATTGAAGAGCACTGGAACAGCGTCGCCATCCGCGAGGCACTCGACCGCCTGCCCGACGCAGCGCGGGACGAAAGCGTCGCCTTCAACACCATGGGCGACAACCAGGCCCGGCTGGAAGACATCGGCCAGGGCCGTATCGAGACGATGGACGCCGCCGGGATCGACATCTCGATCCTCTCCGTCGTCACGCCCGCCACTCAGGCACTGCCCGCCCCGGAGGCCGTCGCGCTGGCCCGGGAAGCGAACGACGAGGCCACGGAGGCCGTCCGCGCGTATCCGGACCGCCTCCGTGCGTTCGCGACCCTGCCGACCAGCGATCCGCAGGCCGCAGCGGCGGAACTCGAACGGTGTGCCACTGAGTTGGGGCATGTCGGCGCGATGGTCCACGGACGTACCGGCTCCCGCCCACTGGACGATCCCGCCTACGACGACCTGTTCGCCACCGCGGCCCGCCTCCACCAGCCCGTCTTCATCCACCCGCAGATCCCGTCGGACGAGCTGCGCGACGCCGCGTACCGGGGCCTGGACCCGCTGACCGACCTTGCGCTGGCGAGCTTCGGCTGGGGCTGGCACATGGACGCCGGACTGTCCGCCCTGCGGCTGATCCTGCGCGGCACCTTCGACCGGCACCCCGATCTTCAGCTCGTCCTCGGCCACTGGGGCGAAATGCTGCTGTTCTGGATGGACCGCGTCGACAGCCTCTCCGGTGTCGCCAAGCACCTCGAACGCCGGGTCTCGGACTACATCAAGACCAACATCCACATCACCAGCAGCGGCATGCTCCAGGAGCGGCTGCTGCGGCACACTCTCGACTTCACCAGCGCCGACAAGGTGCTGTTCTCCACCGACTACCCCTTCCACCGGCCCGACGCGGCGGCCATCGAGCAGTTCTTCGCCACCATCCACGACCCATCGGACCGCGCCAGGATCGCGTCCGGGAACGCGGAAACACTCTTCCGGCTGGGCTGAATCACCTGCCCCCCTCCCTGGATGCCACCGGCCAGGCCGCGCCGACGGCGCTACGTCCTGCCGCGCCGTGCCGCGCCGTGCCGTGATGGCCGATCCGGCGGGGAGCGCGTTCTCGCTACGGTCCCGCCCCCGGCGAACCTAGGCGGTCACAGCACTAGCGGGTGGCGAGCCGCTCCAGCAGGGCGGCGCTCCGGGCCAGCAACGCCCGCTCCTCATCGGTGAGTTCGGCCTCGATGGCCTGCGCGAGCCAGCCCGCCCTGCGGCCGCGCTCCGCTTCGAGCGCGCCCCGGCCCGCGTCCGACAGCTCGACCAGCGACTTGCGGCCGTCCGTGGGGTGCGCCCGGCGCGTGATCAGGTTCTGCTCCATGAGCAGCCCCACCGCCCTCGCCATCGACTGGGGGCGTACGCGCTGATCGGCGGCGAGGTCGCTGGTGGTCATGGCGCCGTTACGGTCGAGCGTCCCGAGTACGGCGACCTGGCCCAGCGGGATGCGGTCCTCGTGCTTGACGCGGCGAGTGAGCTTGCCCATCGCGGTGCGCAGTTCTGCGGCGATGGCGGCGGCATCCGAGGTGGGCATAGGGCACTTTACCCCGTTGGTCAGCAATGCTGCGCAGCTGACCTGCACACCTGACCTGCACATCTGGCCTGCACATCTGACCCGCTCGGCCATCCTGCGCAGCTGCCTTGCGCGGCTGTCTTGAGCGGCTGTCTTGCACAGCCTCCTGCACAGCAATGCTGTACAGCCAAACTGAGCAGCATTGCTGTATGGTTTGTCGTTGTCGGGCCCAGCGCCAGCGTTGTCGCAGCCGGGGCCACGGCATACGACAACGGGAGGAATTCCCATGTCCGCAGAAGCAGTCGGAACCGTCAACGCCGTCATCGAGACCACCACCGCCCGCCGGATCATCGACAGCCGGGGCAACCCCACGGTCGAGGTCGACGTCGTCCTGACGGACGGGTCCCTGGGGCGCGCGGCTGTCCCCTCCGGGGCCTCGACCGGCGCCCGGGAAGCCGTGGAACTGCGCGACGGAGACTCCGCGCGCTGGCACGGCAAGGGCGTCGACCGCGCGGTGGCCCACGTCAACGGGGAGATCGCGGCGGCCGTACGCGGCCGGGACGCGGCGGACCAGTCGGGCCTCGACGCCACGCTGATCGCCCTCGACGGCACCACCACGAAGTCCCGGCTCGGCGCCAACGCGGTCCTCGGCGTCTCCCTCGCCGCCGCCAAGGCCGCGGCGGCGGCCCACCGCCGGCCCCTCTACCGCTACCTCGGCGGCGCCGGCGCCCACCTCCTGCCGCTGCCGATGATGAACATCGTCAACGGCGGTGCCCACGCCGACAATCCGCTGGATTTCCAGGAGTTCATGATCGCGCCCGTGGGCGCGGACACCTTCGCCGAGGCCGTCCGCATGGGCAGCGAGGTCTTCCACACCCTGCGCCGCGACCTGCTGACCGCCGGGCACTCCACGGGCGTGGGCGACGAGGGCGGCTTCGCGCCGGCGCTCCGTACGGCGGAGGAGGCGCTCGACTTCGTGATGACCGCCATCGAACGCACCGGCTACCGCCCTGGTTCCGACATCGGCCTGATCATGGACCCGGCGTCGTCGGAGTTCTTCCGCGACGGGGTGTACGACTACACCGGCGAGGGGGTACGCCGCACCCCGTCCGAGCACGCCGACTACCTGGCCAAGCTCATCGACGCCTACCCGGTCGTCTCCATCGAGGACCCGATGGCGGAGAACGACCTGGACGGCTGGCGCGAGCTGACCGCCCGCGTGGGCGACCGCTGCCAGCTCACCGGCGACGACGTGTTCTGCACCAACGAGGCACTGCTGCGCGAGGGCATCCGTACCGGCGTCGGCAACTCGGTCCTGGTCAAGGTCAATCAGATCGGGACCCTGACCGAGGCGCTGGCCGCGGTGGCCACGGCACACCAGGCGGGCTGGACGGCCGTCATGTCCCACCGCTCGGGCGAGACGGAGGACACCACCATCGCGGATCTGGCGGTGGCGACCGGCTGCGGCCAGATCAAGACCGGCTCGCTCTCCAGGTCCGACCGCACGGCGAAGTACAACCAACTGATCCGGATCGAGGAGGAGCTGGGCGACGCGGCACGCTTCGCGGGCCGCTCAGCACTGCGCCGGGCATGAACACGTGAACGACAGACAGAGGTAGAGGCCGTGTTGGAAGGCGCTGTTTCCGACGGCGCCGTCCGAACAGCCCTGCCCGACGGCCTTGTTGCCGACCGCCACTGACGGGATGCCGGGCACTCGGCCTGCTCCCGTCAGTGGTCACCCCGGTCACCCCGGTCAGCCGGTCACCCCGGTCAGCCGGTCAGCCGGTCAGCCGGTCAGAGACTGCCACTGGCCTTGCTGTGCGGGGTCGACGCGGCTGAGCCATACCAACGCCCCACCGATCAGACCGGGTTCGTCCCGGGCCGCCAGGGCAGGGGCATCGAGCATGTCGGCGGCCTCTTCCAGGTACGTGACCAGGGTGTCGAGTACGTCGCCGCCGTACTCGTCGTAGCGGGACCACTGCCCGAGGTAGCCGGTCGCGGCGTCCAGGTACAGGCCCGATGTGCTGTCAGCCGCTCCCAGGGCGACCACCGGAATCCAGGTGGGTTCCCACACGGTGATTCTTTCGTCTTCGTGACAGCCGGCACTGAGGGTGGCGTGGTGGGTCCGGCTGTCCATCTTCATCCGGTGGACGGCGGCCACCTCGTCCAACGTCATGAGAGCGTGGTTGCCGGGAAGGCATCCCGAGCCGTTCACCCCGTCGTCGCCCGCGGTCAGCAGCCACAGCACGCGCAGCTCCACGGGTATCCGAAGGCCGAGGTCGCCTTCCAGAGCTGCGAGGGCGCCGGGGTCGGCGCCCTCGCGGAGCGCGGCGTACGAGTCGGGGGTGTTCTTCTGGAGCCAGCCGGTGATGCGATGCCAGGCGTCGGCGACCTGCCGTACGGTGATCGCGGCCGAGGCGGGATCCGCGGGCTGGCGTTGTTTCTCCTCCTGTTGCTGGTGTTCCTGGTGCCGCTGGTCCTGCGCGTCCGTGGCGGCCTCCGCGGAAGGGTCCAGCGCGACGTACCGGATCTCGGTCCGCTCAGGCTCACGGATATAGCCGATGGCCAGGGCGGGACAGTCCTCGAAAAGGTCTCCGGCCACCGTCACCGTGAGGATGCCGGGCAGCCCCGAGGGCAGGCCCAGATCCGGGTCATCGGCGAGCCGGGCGGCAGTGACTTCCAAAGCGTAGGGAACACCTGCCCCCAACCGTGCGGCGGTGTCCCGCACATGCCGGGATATCTCAACGTCCACGCCCTGGTACTCCTCGTGGGTTGGAAGGACGACAACTCCCCCACAGAGTAGGGGCCTCCTTCCGCACTGCATGGGAAAAATGGGTGGAAGGGATCGTCGTCCGGCTGCTAGCTTCCGGTTCGTCGACCGCGGCACCGTTCGAGGAGGTGAGACCCATGAATGCTCGTTCCATGTGGGCGCTCTCCTTCTTGTCACGGTCGGCCGACTGACGCAGCTGTCGCCGGGAGCGCCTCGACCACAAGGCACTCCCGAAGGGCAGTACCCATGCGTTCTTTGCAGTTCACCGCCGCGTCCTCGTCGAACGGCCTGATCGAGCGCGACTTCACCGTCGGCGACATCCCCGGAGTTCTCTGGTCCCCGGCCTCCCGGACCACCGCCGGTCCCGCACCCCTCGTCCTCATGGGCCACGGCGGCGGCAACCACAAGAAGCACCCGGCGATGTCCGGCCGCGCCCAGCGCCTCGTTACCGGCTGCGGCTTCCACGTCGCCGTCATCGACGCGCCGGGGCACGGCGACCGGCCGCGTACGGCGTACGACGAGGCGGAAATCGCCGAGCTGTTCCGGGCGAGGGCGGCGGGCGAGCCGGAAGGCCCGATCGTCGTGCGCTACAACGACCATCTGGCGCAGCTCGCCGTACCCGAGTACCGGGCGACCCTGGACGCCCTCCAGGAACTCCCCGAGATCGGCGCCCACGGTCCCGTCGGCTTCTGGGGCATCAACATGGGTACGGCGATCGGCGTGCCGTTCGTGGCGGTCGAGCCCAGAGTCACGGCCGCGGTCTTCGGCCAGCACTGGCCCGACGTGCTGGCCGAGCAGGCGAAACGGATCACCGTCCCGATCGAGTTCGACATGCAGTGGGACGACGAGCACATCTCGCGCGAGGAAGGTCTCGCGCTGTTCGACGCCTTCGCATCGAAGGAGAAGTCGCTGCACGTGAACTCGGGCCGGCACAAGGAGCTGCCCCGCTTCGAGGCCGACAGCGCGGTCCGGTTCTTCGCCCGGCACCTCACTTCTCCGGGAACCGTCGCTGCTCCGGCCTGACGTACGCGGTCAGCTCGCGGACGCGTACGCCACGAAATCCGCCCACGCTTCGGAGGCGAAGCCCAGGTCCGGGCCCGGGACGTTCTTCGAGTCGCGGACGTGGACCGTGCCGGGCGCGGACGCCACCTCGATGCAGTCGTTGCCGTCGCCACTGCTGCTGTAACTGCTCTTGAACCAGTCCAGCTCGGCGGCGTCCCCGGCAGAGGGCCTGTGGATCATGTCTCCCCCAGAAGTTGCTCGATGAAGGCCAGCGACTCCCGTGGCGTGAGAGCCTGGGCCCGGATCATCCCATAGCGCAGCCCAAGGATCCTGAGCCGCTTCGGGTCGGAGACGGGACGGCCGCCGAACGCACCCTCGGAACGCCCCACGGCGCTGCCGTCCGGGAACTTGAGGACCTCGATCAGACCGCCAGTGCCGGGATGTTCCTCGCGATGGGTCGGCATCACCTGAATCGCCACATTCCGCAACCGCCCTACTTCCAGGAGGCGTTCGAGTTGTCGGCGCTGCACCATTGTGCCTCCGACCGGGCGACGAAGCGTCACCTCCTCCTGAACAAAACTCAGCGACGGCAGGGGATCCCGGTCGAAGACGGCACGTCGAGCCATACGAGCGGCCACCACGCGGTCCATCTCATCAAGCGTGTAGGCGGGCAGCCACGATGCGAACAGGGCTCGCATGTGTTCCTCGGTCTGCAACAGGCCATTGATGTTGTGGTGGTGATACGCCTCAAGCTCGACGGCCTTCGCCTCCAGCTTCGCGAGGTCCCGGATCTTCTTCGGATACCGGACCTCCACGACGTCCTTCTTCATCGCGGCGATCTTCCCGCCCGCGCCCAGCACCTCGTCCGCCCTGTCCAGGAATTCCGGTCGCGGAATGCGTCGCCCGCCCTCCACCTTGAAGACCAGGTCCTCCCCGTACCCGATCGCGGCGCCGAACTCGCTCGCCCGCAGCCCCGCCGACTCCCGCCACGCCTTGAGCTGGCGGCCCACCGCTGCGACCACCGCCGCACCGGACTCGTCGTCAGGGTCGACGTCCCAGCCGGGTTCGTCCGCTCCGCCGGTCCCTCGCTCCGTACTGGCCTCATCCACGCTCATCCGTGCCCCGCTTCCGACGTGTATGCCGTTCTGGCTCAACCCTGTTCGTCCCCAGCACGTCACCCCGGACAGCCGGGACAGCACTGGACAGACCCGGGACAGTCACCGTACGTAGGCGCCGTGTCACTGTTCACGGTAGGCGGCTGCGGCCACGCTGAGTGACGTGACTCAAGAAATCACCCGAACCGAACGTTCCGCTCCCACCCGGCAGTTCACCGTGCTGCTCTCCCCCACCCGCCGGGGCGCGAGGCTCGCCCGGCTGCTCGCCGTGGCGCATCTGGGCGACTGGGGGCTGCGGGCGGAGACGGCAGCGCACATCGTTGCCGAGCTGGCCGCCAATGCCGTCGTCCACGGCCGGGTCCCGGGCAGGGACTTCCAGTTGAGCCTTACCGTGTACGGCGACACGCTCCTGCGGGTCGAGCTGACCGACACCCGGGGCGACCGGCTGCCGCCCACCGGGCCCGGCAGCGCCGCCCCGCCCGCCGACGACGCCGAGTCCGGGCGTGGTCTGCTGATCGTCGAAGCGCTCGCCGACCGCTGGGGTGTGGCCCTGGGGCCCGTGCCCCGCAAGGTGGTGTGGGCGGAGATCGACCTCGTACGGTGACCGTCACCGGGTCACGGTCACCCGCGACCCGGTCAGCGCCCGCTCTCCTCCCCCATGTACAGACCCGCGAACGCCCGCGCCGGGGTGCCCGATGCCAGGATCCGGCGCAGTCGGGCCCGTGCCGTGGCCGCCCGGAAGCGGTCGCCGGACGATGCCCCGTGCAGGACGTCCGAGAGCCACTGGGAGAACTCCTGGTACTGCCAGACGCGTTCCAGCGCCGCCTCCGAGTACCCCGCGAGACCCGTGCCTCCGTCCCCGCCGTCCCTGCCGGTCCCGTCGGTCCCGTCGGCCCCGTCGGCCCCGTCGGCCCCGTCGGCCCCGTTCCGGCGCGGCGCGGCCCCGATCAGGGCGTCCGCGAGCAGCAGCGCGTCGTGGATCGCGAGGTTCATCCCCTTCGCCGCGATCGGTGCGATCAGGTGCGCCGAGTCGCCCGCGAGGTGGAGGCGTCCGTAGGACATCGGCTCCACCACGTAGTTGTGCATGTCAAGGACCACCTTCTCGGCGAGCGGCCCCTCCGTGAGCGGCCGGGCCCCGTCCGCGGCGAGCCGGGTGCGCAGCTCGTGCCAGACGCGCTCGTGCGGCCAGTTCTCGGGGGTGTCACCGGGCGGGACCTGGAGGTAGTAGCGGGTGACCTCGGGGCTCCTGGCCATATGCGCGCCGAAGCCGCGCTCGTGGATACCGAAGACCACACCGTCCGCCGAAGGCGGCGCCTGGGCGAGCAGCGCCAGCCAGGCGACCCCGTCGTCGCGGCGGCTCACCGTGACCTGGCCGTCGGGTATCGCCTGCCGCGTCACCCCCCGCGCACCGTCGCAGCCTGCGACGTAGTCGCACACGACACGGTGCCGGGCGCCCGTCAGCGGATCGGTGTACGAGACCACCGGCCGGTCGCCGCCGGTGCCATCGGTGGCGGCGGTGTCCCCGGTGCCATGGGTGCCGCCGGTGCCCTCTACACCCCCTCTGCCCCCTGTACCCCCTATGCCGTCCAGCTGTACGTCCCGGACACCGAAGCGGGCGTCACCCGCGCCCTTGTCCACGTACGCGGCGAGCAGGTCGGTGACCAGCCGCGGCTGCGGATAGACGAAGTGGCTCCGCCCGGACAGCTCGGCCGTCGGCACGGTGTGCCGCTCGCCCTCGAACCGGAACTCGAACTCGCCCTGTGTCTCGGCCTGTACGAGGACATGCCCCGCGAGTCCGTGCCCGGCGAGCGCCCGTACCGCCCACTCCTCCATGAACCCGGCGCGTGGCCGCCGCTCGATGAACTCCCGGCTCTCCGCCTCCAGCAGTACGCAGTCGACGCCGCTGTCGTGCAGCCGGTTCGCCACGACGAGCCCCGCGGGGCCCGCTCCTATGACGACGACGGAGGTGTGGGTGAGGACGGGAAGAGCCGATGGCACGTGGGGGTTCCCTTCGGGTTGGGGCACAGGCCGGAACTGCTGGAGCTGCCGTAACTGCCGGCACGATCAGTCGCAGTATGGCGGTGGCCCCGCTGCGGCCGGCCGCGGGGGACTCCCCGGAACGTGCCCCACCGTGAACACCGGGATTACGCTGCGGTCATGACCCCCGCAGCGATCCCCGCGTACCGACGTCTCAGCGTCGAGGAGCGCCGTGTCCAGCTTCTCGACGCGGCCCTGTCGCTCTTCGCGCACCGGGCGCCCGACGAGGTGTCGCTGGACGATGTCGCCGAGGCGGCCGGTGTCTCCCGGCCGCTCGTCTACCGCTACTTCCCCGGCGGCAAGCAGCAGTTGTACGAGAAGGCGCTGCGCTCGGCCGCCGACGAACTCGAACTCTGCTTCGCCGAGCCCCAGAGCGGCCCGCTCACCGCACGGCTGACTCAGGTCCTGGACCGGTATCTGGCCTTCGTGGACGAGCACGACGCGGGGTTCTCCGCGCTGCTCCAGGGCGGCAGCGTCGCAGAGACGTCCCGGACCGGCGCCATCGTGGACGAGGTGCGGCGGGCCGCGGCCGAGCAGATCCTCGTCCACCTCGGGGTCGGTGCGCCGGGGCCACGGCTGCGCATGATGGTGCGGACCTGGATCGCCGCTGTCGAGGCAGCCTCGCTCATCTGGCTGGACGAGGAGAAGCAGCCGCCCGTCGGCGAACTGCGCGACTGGCTCATCGACCACCTCATCGCACTGCTCGCCGCCACGGCGGCGACGGACCGTCAGACCGCCGCGGTGGTCACGGCCGCGCTCGCCGGTGAGCAGCCGGACGGTGCGGTCGGGGTCCTGGCCCACCGGCTGCGGCCCGTGGTGGACGAGGCGACCCGGTCGCTGGGCCGCGTCTGACGCGGGCGGGCCGCGGCAGCGGGTGTCCGGAGGCTGCCCGGCTGCTGCGTCAGACTGGCCGGGTGAAGAGCGAAGAGACCCTGTTCGAGGGCGGCCCGCTGGACGGGCGGATCCTGCCCGTCCTGCTCGGCCCGACCGGCCAGCCGCCCAAGGTGTACGAGGTTCCGGTCCCGGACGCCGGGGGTGGGCCGCCGACCGTACTGGTCTACGTCCGCACCCCGGCCGGCCATACCAAACGGCTGGGCATCCAGCGCGGCTGGAAGTACGCGTACGCACCGGACGGCCGGCCCCGCACGCTGAAGTGGCCCTGGTCGAAACCGGATGTGAAGCCGGATCCAGAGGCTGATCCCGAGCCTGATTCCGAGCCTGATTCCGAGGCTGATTCCGAGGCTGATCCCGAGGCTGATTCCGGTCGGGATGGCGGGGCCGGGCCGGACCGCGGGCCCGAGTAGCGCGCCGCCCCCTCCCCCCCCCCCCCCGTACCGGCCAGGGTCCCCACCGCACCTCCACCCACACCCACACCCACACCCACACCAGAATTGACCCCGCATCAGAAATGACCGTGCATCAGATCCGCCCCGTAAGGGTGACCGGATTGCGCCGATCCGCCCACCCCGGATGTGACACCGGCGGCTTCGCCGCATGCTCGGCCCGGGGCGGACGGCCCGCCCCGGAAGCAGAGGTGATGTGGTGTCAGGCAGACTGCTGCGGTTCATCTGTACGACGGCGCTGGCCACGGTGGTCGTCGGTGCGACCCCCGCACTCGCCGATCCGGTCGGCCTCCGGAGCCCCGTTCCGGAGCCGGGCCCGGCCGCATCGCCGCCCCCCGCAGGACCGGCCGCCACCGCCGGTCCCGACGCCGCCGGCACCCC
>NZ_JAAGLN010000084.1 GCF_010548145.1 Streptomyces sp. SID10853 | reverse complement strand
GATACGGTCGATGGCGTCGCCGAGCGGCAGCCGGCCGACGCCCAGCGTGCGCAGCTCGGCGCGGCGTTCGAGCCCGGCGGGCAGCAGCGTCGGCAGCACTTCGGCCAGCACCCGTACGGTGTCGTCCCCCGCGCCCTCGACGACTTCGGCCTCGAAGGGGCGCAGGGCGTGGCGCCGTACGCCGCTCTCCTCGTCGGTTTCGCCGGCCACGTCATCCAGCGGGGCGGCGGGCGCGAGGAACGCCACCCGGTGCAGCCGTTCCAGGATCGCGGCCCGCAGCGCGCCGTCG
The DNA here is from genome assembly GCF_010548145.1 of Streptomyces sp. SID10853. Classification (GTDB taxonomy): domain Bacteria; phylum Actinomycetota; class Actinomycetes; order Streptomycetales; family Streptomycetaceae; genus Streptomyces. The sequence goes on along the minus strand of NZ_JAAGLN010000084.1, from coordinate 25,428 downwards.
AGTTCGCCCTTGCCGAGCGGGCCGGGTACCAGGTCGATGGTGGCGACCGATACGGGCTCCCAGTCGCCGAGCAGCTCGGCGTACGCGTCGGCCGCGCGCTGCACCAGGAAGTCCGTGAGCGGGCCCGGCGCGGGGTGGCGGCGGGCGGTGTCCAGCGGCAGCGAGGCGATGAGCAGCGCGGGCACACCGAGCGGTTCGTCGGTCGGGGTGGGCGCGTGGACGACGGGGGCGGTGCCGGGGCGTACGGGTGCGCCGTCGCCGTCGACCGGGACGGCCCAGGTGACCGACCAGTGCGGACGCAGCCGCTCCTCGACGGGCCGGTCGGCGAGCAGCGCGCGCTCCAGCGGACCGTGGTGCGCGACGGTGCGCCAGCGGTGGATGCCGCCGCCCGAAGCGCTGTCGTCGATGTGGACGTACGCCCCGTGTTCCGAACGGGTCAGGGTGCGGACGCCGTCCGGGGTCTCGATCACGATCTCGGCCAGGCCGGGCAGGGTCAGCAGCAGCGCGTCGTCGACCGAGGCGACGAGCCGCCGGGCCAGGTCGTCGGCGCCGGCGTCGCGCAGCGGGAGGATGACGACGGTGTCGTATCCGTCGGGGGCGGTGCCTTCGGCGGGCAGCGGGAGACGCAGCAGCGGTACGTGTCCCTCGCGGCGGCGCAGTTCGTCGGCGAGGCCGCCGGGTGCCGTGTCCGGCTGTCCGGCTGCCGTACCGGATGACGTATCGGACGCCGTACCGGATGACTGGGCGCGGGCCGCTTCGGCCGCGAGCTCGCGGGCCTCGGCGAGTGACCACCGGACGCCGCCGTGCCGGCCGACGACCGCCGGCTCGTCGCTCACCGCGAGTACGGCGGCGAATCCGACCCCGAACCGGCCGACGGCCGCGTGGGTGTCGGCCTCGGTGCGCTTGGCCGAAGCGCGGAGCGTACTCAGTGACTCGACGCCGGTGGCGTCCAGCGGGGCACCGGTGTTGGCGGCGACGAGCACGGCGGGGGCGTCGCCCTCGCCCGGCCGCAGGGTGAGCCGGAACCGGCCCGGCACACCGGCGCGGGCGGCCGCGTCGGCGGCGTTCTGGGCGAGTTCGACGACGAGGCGGTCGCGGTAGCCGCCCAGCGCGAGATCCTCCTCGGCGTTGGCGTCCTCGCGGAACCGGGCGGGGGTGGTGGCCCAGGCATCGAGCACACCACGCCTCAGGCGTGCCGTCCCGAAGGGGTCGGCTGCGTCTGTCGCTTCCACGATCACGGCTTGTGCTCCTCTGTGGGGCGGGGTACGGGGACCGTCCCGGTCCCGGCTGAAGGTACCGCGTACCGGGGGACGGGACCTGCCGCGGGTGGGCGCCCGGGGCGGGCTTGGCTTGTTCCCCTCCCCTGCCCGGCCGTCCCTGTTCCCCTCCCCGCCCGTCTCCGTTCCCCTCCCCTGCCCGCCCCCGTCCCCGTTCCTCTCCCCTGCCCGCCCGCCTTCCCGTAACCCGGATCCCGCCGGCCGTCAGGTCGCGGCCCGCAGATGCCCTCCGGCCCATTCCTCGAAAGTGGTGAGGGGGATGCCGAGGGCCCGTGCGTATTCCGGACGGGCGGGCTGAGCGTGTTCGTTGATGTGCGCCTGCGCGAAGCCCATGCCGGGCATCCCGGCGGCACTCGCCTCCTCCTCGGTCATGTCGGGTGCCGTCAGCCCGGCCCCCAGACCGCGGGAGAGGATCTCGGCGATCTCCGCCATCGTCAGGACCTCACTCGCCAGCTCCAGCTCGACTCCGTCGAACCGCCGCGGTGCGGCGATGGCCGCGGCTGCGGCCCTGCCGATGTCGTCGACCGCCACGAGGGAGAGCCGGGTCGCGGGCTTCAGGAGGCTCACCAGGCCGCCGTCCACACCACGGGGGAACATGATCTTCTCGGCGGGGAGGAAGTTCTCCATGAAGTAGCCCGGTTTGATGAGCGTCCAGTGTGTGAAGCCGGCCGTGCGCACCCGGTCCTGGATTCCGGCCTTCGCGGTGTAGTACGGCTCCATCCAGGCCCAACGGCCCCTGACCCAGTCGACATGCTGCCCGGCGCCCGAGACGGAGCTGTGCACGAACTGCGGTACCCCGGCAGCCCGCGCGCCCTCGATCAGGTGGACGGCCTGGGCCACCTCGCCCTCGAAGCCGCGTCCGTCCATGTCGGGCATCTGGACCGAGAAGACGGCACGGGTTCCTTCGGCGGCGCGGGCCACGGAGCCGCGGTCGTCGAGGTCGCCGGTGACCAGCTCGGCACCCAGCGCCGCGACGGCCCCGGCCCGCCCGGTGCCCGGATCACGGACCAGCGCCCGGACGGGGATGCCCGCCGCGAGCAGGGCCCGGGCGGTGGCGCCGCCCTGCCTGCCCGTGGCACCAACAACGAGTACTGGCTGGGATTCTGACGTCATGATGCCCCTCGGCCGGTCGCACACACAGCTAAGTGGCGAGGCCCGCCACTTATCCTTCGGTACGATACGGAGGGCCCCGCCACTTAGCAAGCCGGAGATGACCCGATGACCGCCCAGCGCGCAGACGCCCGGCGCAACTACGCCCGCATCCTCGCCGTGGCCGAGGACGAGGTCGCCGCACACGGCGCCGACGCCTCCCTGGAACAGATCGCCCGCACCGCCGGAGTCGGATCAGCCACCGTGCGACGCCACTTCCCCAGCAGGCACGCGCTCCTCGACGCGGTGTTCAGCGAACGGGTCGAGGCCCTGCGCGCCCACGCCACCGAGCTGGCCGACGCACCCGACCCACGCGCCGCGCTGCTGGACTGGCTGGCAGCGCTCACCGCGTACGCCACCTCCGCACGGGGCATGGCCGACGCGCTGGCCCCGGCCGGAACCGACGGCCCGGAGCATGTGAACGCCTGCTCGGCCAAGCTCACTGCCGCAGCAGGCCCCCTGCTCCACCGCGCCGCACAGGCGGGCGCGGTGGAGCAGGACGTGACCATCGGCGACCTGATCGCACTGGTCACGGGCATCGCCCTGGCCACGGAACATCACCCGGACCCGGGCGCCGAAGCGGACCGCCTGCTCGCCCTGACCGTGCGGGGAATCAGCCCGCGGACCTGACCGGGGGCGGGGGCGGGGGCGGCGAGCGCGGCTGCCGTCGAGGCGAGCGCGGCTGCCGTCGACGCAAGCGCGGCTGACGTCGACGCAAGCCCGGCTGCCGTCGAGGCGAGTGCGGCTGACGTCAGGCGGACGCGGCGTCCAGGGACCGCAGTTCGGCATCGGAGAGGCGCAGGTCCGCCAGGGCGGCGAGGGCCGGCACCTGGTCCACCACCCGCGCGGAGGCGATCGGTGCGACCACGGTCGGCTGCTGGGCCACCCAGGCGAGGGCGACGGTGGCCAGCTGTACGCCGTGTGCCGACGCGATCTCTTCCATGGCGGCGAGAACCCTGATGCCGCGCTCACTGTCCGCGTAACCACCGGCCAGGCCGGGCATGTCGCGCACGTTGTCCACCGGGCGGCCCGGCCGGTACTTGCCGGTCAGGAACCCGGAGGCGAGGGCGAAGTAGGGGACGCAGGCCAGTCCCTCTCGCTGGACGATGTCCCGGCGTTCGCCCTCGTAGGTGTCACGGGAGACGAGGTTGTACTGGGGCTGGAGCACCTGGAAGCCCGCCAGGCCCTCCTGGCGGGCGAACCGCAGCATGGCGTCAAGGCGTTCCGGGCTGATGTTGGACGCCCCGAGGGCCCGCACCTTACCGGCGCGCACCAGGCCGTCGAACGTCGTGACGACGTCCTCGACCGACACGGATTCGTCGTCGAAGTGGGCGTAGTACAGGTCGATGCGGTCGGTCCCCAGGCGCCGGAGCGAATCGTCCACGGACGCCTCGACGTTGGCGGGCGCGAGACCCTTGCGCTCCGGGTGGTCACCGACCTTCGTGGCGACGACGATGTCGTCCCGGTTGCCGCGCGCGGAGAGCCACTCAGCGATGATGGTCTCCGACTGTCCGGGCTGATTGCCGGGAAATTGGTAGATGTACGAGTCCGCGGTGTCGATGAAATTCCCGCCCGCGGCGGCGTAGGCATCGAGTACGGCGAACGATTGCTCCTGGTCGGCCGTCCAGCCGAATACGTTGCCGCCCAGACAGAGCGGCGCAACGGAAATCCCGGTCCGGCCAAGCTTCTTGTGATCGAACATGTCCTCATTCAACACCCGGTAGGCGAGCGGGAGAGGGTGCCTTCCCACGAGGACCCGCACACACACCGGACACAACCACCTGACGCACACGCCTGCCGGCCACGTGGAACAGTGGATGCCCGTCATCTTTCATCCACTGTGCGGGGGAGCATGAAGGAGAACAGGGAAAAGGAGAACGACGGACTCCGGCTGTCGCTGACGACCGGCATCCTGGGCACTTGCACGGCGGCGCTGGCGCTCGCGCTCGGTCTGGCGGCCATCTCCGAGGCCGTGTCCGGGAATTCGATCGTCTGGTGGCAGATCGCCGTGGCGCCGTTCGCGTTCTTCATGGCGGTCAGGGCGGAGTCGGTGTCCCGGCAGACCCTCCAGTACACCAGGCGCGTCCTGACCTCCCGCCCCTTGAAGGGCGCCGTACTGCACGAACACCTGGAGGACCACACCTATGTGCTGTATCTCCGGGCCTTCGGCCGCGACAGGGAACTGGGCACCACCCAGCCGGTGCGCGGTGTGTGGAACTGGACGCTGGCCCTGGCCGGCCTGGCGTCGGTGGACTCCCAGCGCACCTGGGAGGAACGTATCGTCCTGCCCTTCCTGCGCCTGGGCCGTGTGATCAGCGTGGGCGAGCCCGGCGAGAGGCTTCCCCGGCTCGGCGCGGCCCGCTTCTATCTCCCCCACGACAACTGGCGCGCCACCGTCTCCGAAGCGATCCGCCGGTCCCGGCTCGTCGTCATGGTGGCGTCGATCAGCCCGGACGAGTCGGCCGAAGGCACCCTGTGGGAGTACACGGAAGCGGTACGTCTGCTGCCGGCCGAACAGCTCGTACTCATCGTCTTCGACGACCCGGACGGCTATGACCGCTTCCGGCGACTCACGGCCGCGTACGCGGACCGGCGCGCCCCCGAACTCGACGCACAGGGAGCCCGATTACCTCCGCTCCCGACGCTGCCCGGCCACCACGAGATGACCCGGACCACCACCCGGTCCGCCCAGTCCACCCGGTCCGCCCGGCGCTCCAGGCGTGACCCGCTCATCGGCGCGATCGTGTTCGGGGCGGGCCGGGAGCCCGAGTTCGCCCCGCTGACCGGATCCGCACGCGCGGTGGCCCGCCTCTCGCCGCGGCTGGCCGTGCGACGGGCGGTCCGCGACTTCATCGCCCGACTCGAACTGCGTCTCCCGGGGCGGGCCGTGAGGCCCTGGGGGGTTCCCCGGCAGCTGCGCTGGATGTTCCTGGTCCTCTCGCTCTGGCTCCCGTACGCGGACTTCATACGCAAGGGCAGGCACGGGAGCCCCGGCACCAAGGCCGTCTTCATCGCCCTGCCCCTGCTGCTCTTCTACGGCTACGTCAAAGCACGTCTCGAATCCGGTGAACAGGAACTCGACCAGGGGGTACGGATACTGCCGCCGGATGTCGCCCCGGCCGCACCCCCGGACAAGCGGGAGAGCCGTTCCGCCCCGCAGACCGAGTCGACGCGGTCCTACGTACACCGGCAGTGGTCCCTATGGTTCTACGGAATGACGGCTCTGGGGGCCTTCACGCCCCTGGGCGCAGCGCACCTCGGCACCCGTATGTGGCTGTGGGCCTGCCCCGTGCTCGTGGCCCTGGGCGTGTACTGGTTCCGTATGACCCTGCGCCGCACCACCGCCTACCGGCGCCGCCCCCGCACCCCCGAGGACATCTACACCGAGGAGAGCGTGCTGCTCCTGCATCCGGAGACCGGCCTCCCCGGCGGGGACGAGCGAGCGCACCGGGCCGTCGAGAAGTGGTTCCCGGGGTACGGGGAATTCGTCGCCGTCGGCCCGGCGGACGACCCCGCGCCCGGCAGCCGGTGGGCGCGCCTCGACCTGCCGGCGGACGACACCCGCCCCATGGTGTCCGCCGCCTTGGTCCATGCGTGGCTGGTGATCGCGGTGGCCGTTCCGGGGGCGGAGAACATATGGCGGTTCTGCGAGGCCGTACGCCTGCGCAACCCACCGCACGTGCTGCTCCTCGTGACCGGCGATGCTGAGCAGTACCGCCGGTTCGCGGCGGAGGCCACCGCCGAGTTCCGGCGCGGAGCCGAACGCTTTCCGCGACGCGGCCCCCAGGTCCGCGGATTTCCCCGGCTCCCGGGCCTCCCGCGTACGGCGCCCGCCGCCGACGGGGCCCAGCTGTCCGCCGTGATCCGTTTCACCAAGGGCTGGGGCACACAGCTGCACACCTTCGACCCGCCGCTCCTGTTCACCGAGGCGCGGTCCTTCCGGTCACGGCAACGCGTCTGGAACGAACTCCACCCTCACATGGACAAGTTGCGCGTGCGGGTGTGACGGGGCGGGGCGCTCCTGACGCCGACGCCCCTGGACTCCGCCGGTGACGCCCGCGTGCATTCCGGCAGAAGCTCTCAGGTGATGTCGTCGACAAGGGCCTCCAGGTGACGCTCCCCGTCCCGGGTGTGCGCACCGGCCGCCAGTGCGGCCTTGGCGAGACGGGCTGCGGCGGGTTCACCGAAGAGCCCGTTGAGGAGCTCGTTGGCCTTCCGCAGGCCCTGCGTGGTCGACTCGGCCGCGGAGTCGACCGCTTCGGTCGCGGCGCGGACGACGCCGGGAGGCAGAGCGGCGATACGGGCGGCGAGGGTGTCGACGACGTGGTCCAGCTCGGCGTCCGGCACGGCCCGGTTCACCCATCCGATCCGCTCCGCGGTCTCGGCATCGGTCAACTGCCCGCCGAGGATGATCTCCAGGGCGCGTGCGCGGCCCACCAGACCTGGCAGATACGCGGTGCCTCCCGCGCCCGGGATGATTCCCAGCCGGCACTCCATCTGCGCCATCCCGGCGCGCTCCAGCGATGCGAACCGCATGTCCATCGCGGACATCAGTTCCGCACCACCGCCGCGCGCCAGTCCGCGCAGCTTGGCGATGGTGACCTGCGGCAGCGACCGGATGCGTTCATGGAGCCGCATCATCGGGTTGAGGGCTTGGTCCTCCCCAGGCGCAACGGGGAGGCCGACGAAGGCCGCGGGGTCGTCGGCGGCCGTCATGTCACCGTGCGCGACGAAGAAGTCCGGATCCGCGCTGTCGAAAACGATCACCCGGATGTCGTGGTCGCCCGACATGGCGTCCGCGAACCGGTCCAGGTCCTTCATCAGGGCCGCGTCGAGCAGATTGAGGGGCGGGTTGTCGATCACGACGTACGCCACACCGCTGCTGAGAGAGACCTTGAGGGTCTGGGTCGAGTACGCGTCAGTCATGATTCCCGCTTCGCCGTCAGGCCAATAAGTATCTGATATATACCTAGTAGCCTGGATACACTTCAACGAAATCAGGTATCGCGAGGGAGACCGACGTGCCCGAAGTGGAGCTCAACGGCGACGGCCGGGAACTACTCGACCAACTCTTCGACAAGTGGTCCCTGCTGGTACTGGCCGCACTGTGCGACCGTCCCCGGCGCTTCAACGAACTCCGGCACCACCTGCCCGCCGTCACCCCGAAGTCGCTGACCGCATGCCTGCGCCGGCTGGAGCGCAACGGCATGGCCGAGCGAGTGGTCGTGTCCACGGATCCGGTGGCGATCGAATACCGCATCACCCCGATGGGCCGCACCCTTCGGCCCCCTGTGCACGCCGTGCTGGAATGGGCCGTCGATCACCTCGACGCGGTCGGCGCCGCGCGCCGTCACTACGACGGGCGACGTGCGGACAGGTGACCGCCGCCGTCGCGCGTTGCCTTACTTCCGGGATGCCGTCACGAGCAGTGTGTCAGCGGTGCGCTGCCCGCCTTCGGGCGCAGGCAGCACGTCGACGGTGGTGTGGGACAGCCCGGCCGCGTCGAGCAGGTTCACCCACAGGTGTTCTCGGAGTACCCAGCGCCGCACCGTGGCTGGTGTCCCGTCCGGCGTCTTCGCCGCGATGTCGGCGTGCACGACCTCGGACTCGGCCGGCTCACCGTTCAGATAGTGGGCGAGGGTGGAGAACACCAACCGCCCACCGGGCCGCAGCGCAGCGCCCGCGGCCGGCAGGAGGTCGCGCGGGTCGGTGAAGTCGACGGCACCGAAGACGCTGTACAGCACGTCGTAGGAGCCGCGCATGGTGCGCAGGTGCTCCACGGCGTCAGCGTGCACCAGGTGCAGGCGCGGGGCGAGGCCCGAGTAGAGGCCGGTAGCCATGGCGTGCCGGGCAGCAGAGGCGTCGACCGCGACGACCCGGGCGGGCTGATGATGGGCCACCAGATGGGCAGCCTGCCGGGCGGATCCGGCGCCGAGGTCACCGACACACAGACCGGTCAGGTCACCGAGTGCTTCCGCGCCGGGCCCGCCGTCCTGGCTCCAGGCCCAGGAGAAGGTCTCGGGGACTGAGCGGTCGGTGGCGGCACGTTCGCGGCCGTAGTGGTGCCAGAGGTCAGCGGCGGTCGTGGTCACCCGCCTCACCCTGGCCGGTGCACGCCTGGGGCGAGGCGGTTCGGCAGAACCTCACCCCTACAGGGCTTGGCGCTCCGGGCCTGAGGCCAGGAGCGCCAAGGAGACGTGGGGCGGCCCTGCACCCGTATGCGTCAGGGGCCGGGTCGGTCAGGCGATGCCCAACTCTCCATCCCTGACGCCCGTCACGAAGGAGGCGAACGCGCTGGTGGGAATGGACAGGACCGGGCCACCCGGGTTCTTGGAGTCGCGGACAGGAACGAGGCCGTAGGGGGTGATGAGATTGGCGGCGACCTCGATGCACTGACCGCCGTTCTCACTGTACGAGGACTTGAACCAGCGGGGGGTTTCAGTCGTCACGGGTGCCCTTTCGTAACTGGTCGATCATGGCCACGGATGTCGCTTGGGAGGCAGCTTCAGCCTGTAGTTGATGGTAGGCGGCCAGCATGGGCAGCACGAGCGGGCTTTCCCGTTCCAGATGTCCCCGTTGGGCGGACTCGGCGTACGACATGAGGGACCGGTCCGGCATCGTCAGCACGGTTACCGGCAGGCTGAGCGGGCGGCGGACTCCCATGTCGAACGGCGCAATTTGGAGCACGGTGTTCGGCAGTTCGGCGAACGCGACCAGACGTGCCAACTGACCGTCCATAACAGCCCTGCCCCCGATGGGTCGGCGTAGGCAGCTCTCGTCAAGCACCACGAAGACCAAGGGGGGCTGCGACCGGATCAGCGAAGCCTGACGCTCCGCCACGAGCGCGATCCGCTCGTCTGCCTGGTCTGGGGTGGTGACGCCACGTTTCACGGTGCTCTCCCCGAGCGTTGCCGCGTACTCGGGGGTCTGGAGCAACCCGGGGATGACGCCCACTTCGTACAAGCGAATCTCCGCTGCCCGGCTCTCATGCCGGACGTACTCCGGAAACCCTTCCAGTAGTGCCGTCTGCCGAACTGCCTGACTCTGGCGCTGGAGCCGGTCCCCCGTGCCGAGCGCCCGATCCGCACTTGCTGCAAAGCGGCGAGTTGGAGGGCGACGCCCAGTTTCGACGGCTGAAATGTGCGTCCCGGAACACCCCATCCGGTCCCCGAGCTCGTCCTGTGTCCAGCCACGTTCATCCCGCAGTCTGCGCAGCATCTCTCCGAAGGCCGCTTTCGGGGACTTTTCGGGGTCCAGCTCTTTTCTGTTCAACGACCATCACTCAACTCTCTGTACAGATAACGCAAGTTGAAGACACCGTGACTCTAGGCCACGCTGAGCCGCCTTGGTAGTGAAGTGACTACGGAGAGGAGCGGCGGTGTCCGCACATAACACCCCGAATGAACAGGAACCTTCGCGCGTACCGGATCTCGGCACCCTCATGGTCGATACGGGGCACGGCAACCGAACCGGGGAGTTCCGCGGGCTCTCGGGCCCGTACTGGTCACTGCGGCCGGTCAACGGTGGCTCCGAGTGGGAGGCGGTGCCCGGAGAGGTTCGGCCCCCGACGCCGGCGGAGCGGCTGACCGCCGAGAACGCGCGTATCAACATCCGGAGCCGCAAGGGGCTCGCATGGTGACCCCGGCGGAAGAACCATGCCGGAAGTGCGAGGAGTTCGACCTCGCCGAAGCGGTCGCCAGAGCCGAGCACGACCCCAGCCGGGAAACCGACTGCCGGGTACTGCGCAGACGCCACCAGCAGGCCGACCACGAAGGACAGGAGTACGGAGGGCAGCAGCCGTGACGTACGCACTGGTCCGGCTGGCTCTCGTCGCGGGGGCCCTCCAGGCCCTCATGCGGCGACGCCTCCCCCGCATCCTGCTCGTACTCACCCGTCAACGCCCCAAGCAGCCCGCTCTGTTCGCGGAACTTCAGCACATCGAGACGGACCTCGCGTACCGCGCACGGTTCTTCGCAGGGCTGAACGCAGCACTCGCCGAACGGAACGCGGAACGCATCGCTGAGCTGGAAGCGCTTCGGACCGCACTCGCTCAGCTCCGTAACCCGGTCTCCCCGACAACGGCGGGCAAGGGGACATTCGGGTGCTTCACCAGCGCTTCGGGTGGTTCACCAACACCGTGAGCCCCCGCCTCCCCCGGGCTGGAACGATGGGCGGGAACGATGGGCGGAACACGCACACGAAGGGGTCGGCATTCCATGAAGGACACGCCAGAGGGCGGCATCGCGGGCGAGGCGACCTTACTCATTCCCGCCACGGAGGAGCATCTGTCGCTGCTCGCCGAGTGGTTCGCCGACCCCGGGTTCGTCCGCAACTGGGGCGGACGGCCTCTCACCCGCGAGGAAGTGGCCGCCAAGTACACCGGAAGGCGGCGTCCCGCTGTGGTGTCGCTGCTGGTCCTCAGGGGCGTCGATGCCGTGGGGTACGCCCAGTACGTCACCACCGGCCCTCATGAAGGCGGCATCGACATGGTGCTCCTGCCTCACGTACAGGGCCAGGGGTACGGCCCGGACGCCGCCCGCGCCCTCGTCCGGCACCTCCGTACCGTCCTGGGATGGGACCGGGTCACCGTCGACCCCGAAGCCTCCAACCACCGAGCCATCAGGGCATGGCACAAGGCAGGCTTTCGCCCGGTCGGCCCACGGGGCAGCCAGCTGCTGATGGAGTACAGGCCCGCACAGAACGGCCCGCCACGACCGGCCCCGGCAGATGCCTCCTGCTGAGGACGGACCGAACCTTTTCCAACCCTGATACCTGCTCACCCGTCCCGGCGCACCCCGAAGTGTCCGTAGCGGAGTGAAGGCGTGAACAGGCCCCTGTGACCCTGTCGGCTCCGCGATGGAGCGGCAGGGCCCGGGTCCCGGAGCATGGGGAAGGGCGGGGAAGACCCCACCCCTCAGGAATGCCCCAGGTCGTCCGCCCCCGGAGCCGCCTCCGTCGAGACCGAGCCGCCCTCCGGGTCCGGGCGCAGGGCGAACGGGTCAGCCGCCGTCGAGTCCAGTACCAGTGGGGCCGGGCGCAGGGGCTTCGGCATGACCGCTGCCTCCGAGTGGCCGCCGCAGCCGTACGACAGGGACACCACATGGCCGTCCGCCGGGCCGAATTCGTTGCCGCAGACCCCGAAAGCCTGCCGCAGCGAACCGGAGAGCGGGACCAGGAAGGCACACGTCACACAGGAAGCCGGGGCCGCCTGGGCCATTGGGGTCTTCGCGCCGTACTCCTCGTCCCAGCGGTCCGCCGCCTGGTGCAGGCCGTAGCGGGACAGCACCCGCGCTCGCCGCATCCCCAGCTCGTCGGCGACCGCGGCGACCGTGCCGCGGGCCGGGACCGCCGTGCGGTCGGTGACCTCGGCGTCCTCCGCCTCGACCCGCTCGGCCAGCTCGTCCGAGAGTACGGAGTTGGGCGGCGGCGCGTCCTCACCGGAGAAACCGGGCTCCAGGCGCAGATCCTCCGCCTCGGTGGGCAGCAGGTCGCCGGGCCCCATGTCGCCGGGGCGCAGCCGCTCGCTCCAGGGCACCCACTCGGGGGCCAGCAGCGAGTCGGAGCCGGGCAGCAGAACGGTCTCGTCGAGCGTGACGAGCTTGGCCCGGGATGCCCGGGCGACCGTCACCGCCCAGCGCCAGCCCCGGTAGCCCGGTTCCTTGCACTCGAAGTAGTGGGTGACCACCCGGTCACCCTCGGCCACCACAGAGACGTGCTCGCCGACCACCCCGGGGAAGGCAGCTTCCTCCGCCGCCTCACGGGCGAGGCCGACCGCCTCGGCGCACAGGCGGTCAGGGGTACGGCTTCTCGTCGTCGCAGCACTCACAGGTCTCGCTTCTCTCCTACGCCGTCTCACGGGTGCGCCGGACGAACTTCGCGTACGAGCAACGGGCGGAGCGGACCGGAGGACCGCGTCAACGTCCGCGCCCGACATGCCCGGGCGCGCGCCTTCTCCCACCCATTCTGCGGGATAACGGAGAGGCGCACAGCCAAGGACAACCGCCGGTGGCGCGCTGGAGGCTGCCGGCCGCACCCGGGCGGAGGAGCCCGCGGCGTCTGGCGCCGTGCATCGCAAGGCGGAGATCGCCCCGGTAACCGAAGTCACGGGGCGCTTCCGACAACGCGGCGAGGCGCGGTGACAGGCGTCGCGGGCCCGCCCGGGAGTGGTCGGCAGCCTCCGTGCACGCTACCCCTTCTCCGGCTCTCGTCCCACCTGCGCGTCCGAATCCCGGTTCGGGTCGTACGGGGTTGGGGCACTATGACGGGGTGACCACCGCAAGGTCGTCCGACGGATTCAGCCCGGCGCGCAGGGCGGGGCGGGCCGTCGGCCATGCCCTCCAACGGCCGTTTACTGCTACCGCAAAAGGGATCAGACGGGCGACGAACGCCCATGGCGCGGGCGAGTCGGGCCTCGGCAAACTGATCGAACTGCACGCCGTGAACAGCGCGGGTGACGTGATGATCACGGTTGCGCTGGCTTCGACCGTGTTCTTCTCCGTGCCGACCGGTCAGGCCCGCGGCCGTGTCGCGCTCTATCTTCTGGTCACCATGGCGCCGTTCGCGCTGCTCGCCCCGGTGATCGGCCCGCTCCTCGACCGACTGCCGCACGGCCGCCGGGCCGCGATGGCCGCCGCGATGATCGCCAGAGTGGTCCTGGCGCTCGTCATGTCGGGCGCCGTGGCCACCGGCGGCCTTGAGCTCTATCCGGCGGCGCTGGGCGTCCTGGTGGCGTCGAAGGCGTACGGGGTGGTGCGCAGCGCGGTCGTCCCGCGGCTGCTGCCGCCACGGTTCTCGCTGGTCAGAGCCAACTCGCGGGTCACGCTCGGCGGGCTGCTCGCGACGGGTGTGGGGGCGATGGTCGGCGCCGGACTGCACCGGATCGGCCCCGCCTGGCCGCTGTACGGGGCGTCCGCCGTCTTCCTGTGCGGGGCGTTCCTGGCCTTCACGCTGCCCCGCAAGGTGGACTCCGCGAAGGGCGAGGGCAAGGCCCGGCTGGTGGAGCAGGCCGACGAGCGCAAGCCGTCGCTGCGCACCGTCGGCCCCTCCGTACTGAACGGCCTGGTGGCGAACTCGGCGCTGCGCTCGCTCTCCGGCTTCCTGATCTTCTTCCTGGCCTTCCTGCTGCGCGAGCACCCGATGGCCGGGCAGAGCGCCGCCGTGTCGCTGGCCGTCGTGGGTGTCGCGGCCGGCGGGGGCAACGCGCTGGGCACGGCCGTCGGCGCGCTGCTGCGCTCCCGCGGGCCCGAGATCATGATCGCCGTCCTGCTCGGGGTGGCGCTGGGCACCGCGGTCCTCACGGCGGTCTTCTTCGTCTCGGTCATGGTGACGGTGCTGGCCGCCGTCGCCGGCTTCGCACAGGCGCTGGCCAAGCTGTCGCTGGACGCGATGATCCAGCGGGATGTCCCCGAGACCGTACGGACCTCGGCGTTCGCGCGCTCGGAGACGGTGCTCCAGCTGGCCTGGGTGGTCGGCGGCGCCATCGCGATGGCTCTGCCGCTGAACGGCATGCTGGGCGCTTCGGTGGGTGCCGCGCTGGTCGCGGTGGGTGCGATCACGACCGTACGGGGGCTCCTGACGGCCGCCAGGCGCGGCTCGCCGCACCCCCGCGTGGCGTGACCTGCGCCGGGCGATAGCCTTCGCCCCATGACCGTTGCGCTTCTTACTGGTAAGGGCCGCCGCACCGCCGCCGCTCTCGGTGCCGTGTCCGCCGGACTCCTCGTCCTGTCCGCCTGCGACAAGCCGACGCCGCTGGCGACCGTGACGGTCGGCACGAACTCGGTGCACTCCGAGGCCGCCTGCTACAACGACGGCAAGGCCCTGGACATGGCCGCGTCCAAGGCGTGCGCCTCGAAGAAGAAGGGCACCAAGTCCATCAAGGTCGACCCGGACAAGACCGTCCGGATCGGTGTGGACCCGAAGCTCGCCGACAAGGGCTGGGTGCTGCTGCTCAACGGCCAGCAGCTGACCGCCGTCAGCAAGAAGACCTACACGACGGTCCCGGGCAACGTCTTCTTCAACTCCCAGTACGGCGCCAAGGGCAACTCGTCGACCGTCGCCATCGCCGAGGGCGACGGCACCACCAAGGTCTTCGGGCTCTGGTCGTTCGTCTTCAAGAAGGACGCCTGACGCCTTGCGTGTACTCATCGTGACCGCGGTCCCCGCTGAGCGGGACGCGGTCACGCGCGCGTTCGGGACCGGTACCACGGACCGGGACGCGGGGACCGGGAGTTACGACGTGATCGCGGCCGGGGTCGGCCCCGCCGCCGCGGCCGCCGGTACGGCCACGGCGCTCGCGCGCGGCTCGTACGGTCTGGTGGTCTCGGCGGGCATCGGCGGCGGCTTCCACGCCGCGCCGGGCTCGCTGCTGGTGGCCGACGCGATCGTCGCGGCGGACCTGGGCGCCGAGACGCCCGATGGCTTCGTGCCGGTCACCGGTCTCGGCTTCGGCTCGGTGGAGCACCGGCCGCCCGCCGCGCTCGTACGGGCGGTGGCCGACGCCACCGGTGCGACGCCCGGCACCGTACTCACCGCTTCCACCGTCACCGGCACCGCGGAGCGGGCCGCCCGGCTGCTGGCCGCACACCCCGCGGCCGTGGCCGAGGCGATGGAGGGCTTCGGGGTGGCCGAGGCGGCCGCGCAGGCGGGTGTACCGGTGCTGGAGATCCGGGCGGTCTCCAACGCCGTGGGCCCGCGCGACCGTGACGCCTGGCGCATCGGCGACGCGCTGTCCGCGCTCACCACGGCTTTCGGGAAGCTCGCGCCCGTACTGGAAGGTTGGAACCGCACATGACTGAGGCAACCGAGGCACCGCTCCTCACCGACGCGCTGAACATCGCGTTCTCGCCCTGCCCCAACGACACGTTCGTCTTCGACGCCTGGGCCCACGGCCGGGTGCCGGGGGCGCCCCGGATCGATGTGACGTTCGCGGACATCGACATCACCAACGGGATGGCCGAGCGCGGCGAGTACGACATCCTGAAGGTGTCGTACGCGGTGCTGCCCTGGGTGCTCGACGAGTACGCGCTGCTGCCGTGCGGCGGGGCGCTCGGACGCGGCTGCGGCCCGCTGGTCCTCACCAGGGGGCCCGGCGTGGACCTCACCGGGAAGACGGTCGCCGTGCCGAGCGAACGCTCGACGGCGTATCTGCTGTTCCGGCTGTGGGCGGCCGAGGTCGTGCCCGGCGGGGTCGGCGAGATCGTCGTGATGCCGTTCAACGAGATCATGCCGGCGGTGCGCGACGGCAAGGTCGACGCGGGCCTGGTCATCCACGAGGCGCGGTTCACCTACCAGGAGTACGGGCTGCACTCGCTGGCCGACATGGGGCAGCACTGGGAGTCCACGACGGGCCTGCCGATCCCGCTGGGCGCGATCATCGCCAAGCGGTCACTGGGCGAGGACCGGCTGCGGGAGCTGGCCAGGACGGTCCGCGCCTCGGTACGCCAGGCGTGGGACGACCCCGAGGTGTCCAGGCCCTATGTGCTGGGCCACGCGCAGGAGATGGACCCGGCGGTCGCCGACCAGCACATCGGTCTTTACGTGAACGAGTTCACGGCCGACCTCGGCGAGGACGGCTACGCGGCGGTCCGCGGGCTGCTCACCCGGGCGGCGGCCGAAGGGCTCGTACCGGCGCTGCCGCCCGAGGCGCTGGCCTTCGCCACGGAGTGAGCCGCGCAGCAGCGGGGCGGCCCCCCTGTGGCCGCCCCGCTGCTCGTCCCCGCCTGCTTGCCTCCCCCTGCTTTCCCCCCTGTGGCCGCCCCGCTGCTCGCCCCACCTGCGTGCTTGCCCCCCTGCTTGCTGCCTCCCCTGCGTGCCCTTGCTCGCCTCTCACCTGCCCGAGGGGCTCGAACTCCCCGCGGCCTGGACCGCTTCCGTCCCCGCCGCTGTCTCCGTCGCTGCCGCCGCTGCTTCCGCTGCCGCCGACGCCGCGTGAGCGGCCGGCTTCGGCCGGCCACGGCCGGGGATCGCCAGGACCACCAGTGCGGCCACCAGCGCCACCGCGCCGCCGATCACGAACGCCGTACGGAAGCCCGACTCCGACGGGATCGTGACGCCCCCTGAGGACACGGTCAGCTGGGCCAGCACCACACCCATGACCGCGCTGGAGACCGACGTACCGACCGACCGGGCCAGCGAGTTGAAGCCGTTGGCCGCCGCGGTCTGGGAGAGCGGCACCGCACCCATGATCAGGGCGGGCATCGCCCCGTAGGCGAAGGCGACGCCCACGCTGATCACGCATCCGAAGATCACCAGGCCCCAGACCGAGCCCATCAGGACGGTCGCCAGGCCGTAGCCGATCGCGATGATCACGGAGCCGGCGAGGAGCGACACCTTGGGGCCGCGGACCGCCGAGAGCTTCGCGCCGAGCGGCGAGACCGCCATCATCACCAGCCCGGACGGGGCCATCCACAGGCCGGCCACGACCATCGACTGGCCCAGGCCGTAGCCGGTGGCCTCGGGGAGCTGGAGCAGCTGCGGTGCGACGAGCGACTGCGCGTACATCGCGAAGCCGACCACGACGGACGCCAGATTGGTCAGCAGCACCTGGCGCGTCCCGGTGGTGCGCAGATCGACCAGCGGGTCCCTGGTACGGAGTTCGAAGACGCCCCAGACCAGCAGGATGACGACGGCCGCCGCCAGCAGCCCCAGGGTGTTCGCGCTACCCCAGCCCCAGTCGCCGCCCTTGGAGACGGCCAGCAGGAGGGCGACGAGACCTGCGGCGAGGCCCACGGCCCCGGCGTAGTCGAAGCGGCCCTCGGCGCGGACCGGTGCCGCGGGTACGAAGAGCAGGATCAGAGCGCCGAGTACGGCGCTCAGCCCGGCCGAGCCCCAGAACAGCATGTGCCAGTCGGTGCTCTGCGCCACCGCGGCCGCGATGGGCAGGCCGAGCGCACCGCCGATGCCGAGCGAGGAGCTCATCAGCGCGATGGACGAGCCGACGCGCTCCGGCGGCAGCACGTCGCGCATCACGCTGATGCCGAGCGGGATGATGCCCATGCTGGTGCCCTGGAGCGCGCGGCCGATGACCATGGGGGCCAGCGAGCCCGCGAGCGCGCAGATCAGCGAGCCCGCCACCAGCAGCCCGACGCAGACCAGCATCAGCCGCCGCTTGCCGTACAGATCACCGAGCCGGCCGGTGACCGGGGTGGCGACCGCACCGGCGAGCAGAGTCGCGGTGATGACCCAGGAGGCGTTGCCCTGCGTGGTGTGCAGCAGCTGCGGGAGCTGTGCGATGAGCGGTACGACCAGGGTCTGCATCAGTGCGGCGACGATGCCCGCGCCCGCCAGGACGGCGACGACGGGGCCGGTCCTGGGGAGCGGTGGCGCGGTGGCGGTCGGTCTCACGGGATCTCCTCTTCGGCTGCGCGCCCGATGGCGCGGATATGCAGCATACACATCGTATGCATGATGCACACACGCGTGCTATACAGGCAACTTGGCGTGGCAGACCGGCATGGCAGACCGGCGCCGGGAAATGCGCGAGAGGAGACGCCGCGTGCGTCAGGCGAGCGACAGCTTCGAGCGGGTCGAGCGGGAAATGACGCTGCTGGCCCGGTACCGGTACATGGCCATGGCGCAGACCACCCGCCTGGAGCGCAGCGCCTATGTCCTGCTCTGCCGGATCGAGGTCGACGGCCCGCTCTCCATCGGGCAGCTCGTCGAGGCACTGGGCCTCGACACCTCGACGCTGAACCGGCAGACCGCGGCGATGACCCGCGCCGGTCTCGTCGAGCGCATCCCGGACCCGGAGGGCGGTCTCGCCCGGAAGTTCCGGATGACGGAGGAGGGCGCGCAGAAGCTGCACGCCGACCGCGAGGACGCCGTCACCAATCTGGAGCGGGTGCTCGCCGACTGGAGCCCCGAGGAGACCGGCGCGTTCGCGGCCGCCCTCGAACGCTTCAACACCCGCATCGAGACGATCATCGGGCAGCCCTGGCCCCGGCCGTGACGGCCGCCACAGAAGGCCGACAGACCGGTGGGCCGGGGCGGGGATTCGGCTCCCCGCCCCGGCCCACCGGGAGACCGTGTCCGTACGGTCAGACGTCCAGCTGGTCGGCGACCGCCCGCAGCAGGCCGGCGATCTTCGCCCCGGCCGCCTTGTCGGGGTAGCGGCCGCGCTCCAGGCTCGGCGTGATGTTCTCCAGGAGCGTCGTCAGGTCCTGCACGATGGAGGCCAGCTCATCGGGCTTGCGGCGCTGGGCCGCCGCCACCGACGGCGTGGGGTCGATGATGGTCACGGTCAGCGCCTGGTCGCCGCGCTGGCCCGCGACGACGCCGAACTCCACGCGCTGCCCCGGCTTCAGGGCGTCGACTCCGGACGGGAGCACCGACGAGTGGACGAAGACATCGCCCCCGTCGTCGCGGGAAAGAAAGCCGAAGCCTTTTTCCGGATTGAACCATTTGACCTTGCCGGTGGGCACCGTCTGTCCTCGTCCTCGTAGTCGTAGAAAACGGCTCTGGATAGCACTGCAGCGGGTCACCCGACCCGCCGGGACTCAGGCTAGTGGTCCGGCTCGTCGTCCGGGGACCAGTAACAAGACGTCATTTCGTAGTTCCTCCGGGCTGGGAACTACCCTGGCCGGGTGAGCAATGAAACCCAATCGGCCGACGCCCCTGCCGACACCCGTGCCGGTGACCGGCTGGTGCAGGCCGGCGCGATCATCTTCTTCGTGGGAGCGGTGGCCACACTGGTCACGGTGGCCCCGCTGTTCCTCGGGACGCACCCGTTCCCGTCCCTCGCGTATGCCGTGTGCATGCTGATGGGGGTCGGCTTCATCGTCGCCGCCGCCGGACTGCTGCGCTCCATCGCTGACCAGCGCCGCCGGGCACGCGCCGCGATGGCGGGTCAGGCGTCCGCGGTGACCCCGGCCGCGTAGCCGTCCAGCCACGCGGGGAACTCGGTGAGGTCCGTCAGGACCACATCGGCTCCGGCCGCGCGCAGTTCCTCCGCGCTGATCGGACCGGTCGGCACACCGACGGACAGCGCGCCCGCCGTGAGCGCCCCGCGCACGTCCCCGATGTGGTCACCGACGTACACCGAAGCGCCGTGCTCGCGCAGCGCCTCCGCCTTGGCCTCCGCCCAGAGCCGGCCGATCACGGCGTCCGGCTCGATGCCCAGGTGGACCAGGTGGCGCACGGCGTCCGGCTGGTTCTTGGCGGTGACGACGATCGCCCGGCCGCCGAGCCGCCGCACCGCGGCCACCGCTTCCGCGGCGCCGGCCATCGCCGCTGACGGCTCGATCGCGTATGTGGGGTAGATCTCACGGTAGCGGTCGCGCATCGCCGGGATCTCGGCCTCCGGGAACCAGTGGGCCAGCTCGGTCTCCAGCGGCGGGCCGAGCCGGGTGACCACGAGATCGGCGTCGATGTACGCCCCGGTCTCGGCCGAAAGGGCCGTCATGGCGGCGTGAATCCCGGGCCGGGAGTCGATCAGAGTCATATCGAGGTCGAAGCCGACCGTCAGCGGTTGTGAGGACATGCCCTCCATCCTCCATCCTCCCGGTACCTGACCGGCCCGTCCGAAGCAGCTGAGCTTAGACTTAGCCAAGCCTTACCAACTGTCGGAATGGGTCAGATGTCAACTCCCGTGGCCCGCCGCCGCATCGCCTGGACGGCCGCCGCCGTCGTGGCCCTGCTGCTGGCGGTCCTGCTCAGCCTCGCGGTCGGGGCACGGGCCATCGCGCCGTCGGCGGTGATCGACGCGCTGCTGCACGGCGGTCACAGCAACACCGCCGAAGTCGTACGCCAACTGCGGGTGCCGCGCACCCTCATCGGCCTCATGGTGGGCGCGGCGCTCGCCCTGGCCGGGACCGTGCTCCAGGGCATCACCCGTAACCCCATCGCCGACCCCGGCATCCTCGGCATCAGCCAGGGCGCCTCGGTCGGTGTGGTGCTGGCCATCGCCTTCGCCGGGATCCACAGCCTCACCGGATACGTCTGGTTCGCCTTCGCCGGGGCGGCGTTCGCTTCGGTCGCGGTGTACGCCATCGCATCGCGGGGCCGCGGCGGCGCCACCCCGGTCAAGCTCGCGCTCGGCGGCGCCGCGATCAACGCCCTGCTCGTCTCCGTGGTGCAGGCGGTCCTGACCACCAAGGCGTCGGCGCTGGACGAGTTCCGCTTCTGGCAGGTCGGCTCGATCAGCGGCCGTGACACCGACATCGTGGGCCAGATCTGGCCGTTCCTGCTGGTCGGTGTGGTGCTGGTGGCCTCGGTCGCGCGGGGGCTCGACGCGCTGGCGCTGGGCGACGACATGGCGCGGGGCCTCGGCCAGAAGGTCGCGGCCGTACGCATCGTCGGCGGCATCGGCGCCACCGTGCTGACCGGCGTCGGCGTCGCGGCCGCGGGACCCATCGCCTTCATCGGCCTCGCGGTGCCGCACATCGCCCGCGCGATCGTCGGCAGCGACCACCGCTGGGTGCTGCCGATGGCGGCCCTCATCGGCCCGGTGATGCTGCTGGTCTCCGACACCGTCGGCCGGGTCGTCTTCCCGCCGAGCGAGGTGCCGGCCGGTGTGATGACGGCCCTGATCGGGGTGCCCTTCCTGGTCACCCTCGTACGCCGGAAGGCGGTCCCGGCGTGACACAGCCGGTCCCCGCCACCGCGCCCCCCGCCGCGGCCGTGCGCCCCGCCGGGTACTCCCTCGTACGGGCCGGGCGCGGCACGTTCCTGCTGCACCGGCGGGCGGCGGCCGTCGCCGTGGCGCTCGCCGTGCTGCTCGCCGTCACCTGTGTCGCGTACCTCTGCGTCGGCGAGGACTTCATCGCACCCGGCGAGGTCCTCAAGGTCATCACCGGCAGGCCCTCGCCCGACGAACTCGTCGTGGGCACCCTGCGGCTGCCCCGGATGGTCGTCGGGCTGCTCGTCGGCGCCGCCTTCGGTGTGGCCGGCGCGCTCATCCAGACCGTCGCACGCAACCCGCTGGCCAGCCCCGACATCATCGGCATCAGCAAGGGCGCGGGCGCGCTCACCGTCGCCGCGATGTCCCTCGGCGTGACGTCGGCCGCCGTCCTGCCGTACCTCTCGGTCATCGGCGGGATCACCGCCGCGGCCCTGGTGTACGTCTTCGCCTGGCGCGGCGGGCTGCACGCCACCCGCTTCGTGCTGATCGGCATCGGCTTCGCCATCGCGCTGGGCTCGGTCACCCAGCTCTTCCTCACCAAGGGCGACTACCTGGTCGCCCAGCAGGCCCAGATCTGGCTCACCGGCTCGCTGAACGGCCGCGGCTGGAGCCAGGCCGGACTGCTCGGCTGGGTGCTGCTCGCGCTCGTACCGGCGATGCTGTGGGCCGCGTACGCCCAGCGCACCGTCTCCATGGACGACGACACCGCGACCGCGCTCGGCATCCGGCTCGGGCGGGTGCGGCTCGGGCTCGTCCTGCTCGGTGTGGTGCTGGCATCGGTGGCGACCGGTGCCGCCGGGCCCGTCGACTTCGTCGCGCTGCTCGCCCCGCAGATCGCCCGCCGGATGACCAGGACCGCGCAGATCCCGCTGCTCTGCTCGGCGCTGATGGGCGCGTTCATCGTCGTACTCGCCGATCTGCTCGGCCGTAAGCTCCTCGCGCCCACCGAACTGCCGGTGGGCGTCCTCACGGCGGCGGTCGGCGCCCCGTATCTGATCTGGCTGATCGCGAAGAATCACGGTGCCCGCGGCCGTAGTGGAGGAAGCGCATGACCAGCACCCCGCGGGCCACCGCACCGGCCAGGCTGACGGCCCGTGAGCTGACGCTCGCCTACGACGACCGCACCGTCGTCGAAGGGCTCGACCTGGCCGTGCCCGACGGGCAGGTGACCGTCATCGTCGGGCCCAACGCCTGCGGCAAGTCCACCACCCTGCGGGCCCTGGGGCGGCTGCTCAAGCCACGCAGCGGCGCGGTGCTGCTGGACGGCGCCGAGCTGGCCCGTACGCCCACCCGCAAGATCGCCCAGTCCATCGGGCTGCTCCCGCAGTCCCCTTCGGCGCCCGAGGCGATCACCGTCGCCGACCTGGTGGCACGCGGCCGGCAGCCGCACCAGCACTGGTGGCAGCAGTGGTCGGACGAGGACGAGCGCGCCGTCACCGGGGCGATGGAGCGCACCGACATCACCGCTCTCGCCGAGCGGGCCGTGGACGAACTGTCCGGCGGGCAGCGCCAGCGCGTCTGGATCGCGATGGCGCTCGCCCAGGAGACGGATCTGCTGCTGCTGGACGAGCCCACCACCTACCTCGACATCGCCCATCAGGTCGAGGTGCTCGACCTGATGCGCCGGCTCAACAAGGAGCGCGGCAGGACCGTGGTCGCGGTGCTGCACGACCTCAACCAGGCGGCCAGGTACGCCGACCACCTGGTGGCCATGAAGAACGGCCGGATCGTCGCGGAGGGGCACCCCGGGGAGATCGTCACCGCGGAGCTGGTACGGGAGGTGTTCGGCCTGGAGTCGGTCGTCATCCCCGATCCGGTGACCGGGTCGCCGCTGGTCGTGGCGGGGGCGCCGTGGGGCGCGGACACCGGATCGGGTGCGGGAGCGGGCGCGGCAGGCGGGGGCGCCGCGTCCGAGAGCTGCGCGGCCGACGTCTGAGCCCCCTGCCGGGACGCCGTCCTGAGGACCACCATTCCAGGGGAACGCCGTCCAAGCAGTCGAAGCAGCCGAAGCAGTCCAAGCAGTCGAAGGGGCTCGTCATGAAGCGCTTACTCCTCGGTGGGTACGGCCGCGACCGCCGCCGTACCGCCGCCGGTGCTCTCGTCATCGCCGCCGCGCTGGCTCTCACCGCGTGCGGGTCGGGTGACACCAGCGGCAAGCCGTCCGCGGGGACGGCCGCCACCCACACCATGAAGACGGCCATGGGGGACGTACGGGTCCCGGACCACCCCCGGCGGGTCGTCGTCCTGGACACCGCCGAGCTGGACTCCGCCATCACGCTCGGTGTGAAGCCGGTCGGCTCCACCCACGCGGACGTGAAATCCGGGTTCCTCGACTATCTGCCCAGGGACAAGGTCGCCGGGATAAAGGACGTCGGCGAGATGCTCCAGCCGAACATGGAGGCCATCGCCGCCCTCAAACCCGATCTGATCCTCACCAGCAAGATCCGGCACGGCGACAAGTACAGCCAGCTCAGCGCCATCGCGCCGACCGTCATGACGGAGAACACCGGCTACCCCTGGAAGGCCAACTTCCGGATGCACGCCGAGGCTCTGGGCAGGCAGGCCGAGGCCGGGAAGGCCGTCGCCGCCTACACAGCCCATGTCCGGCGGGTCGTGGCCGCGCTCGGCGGGCCCGCGAAGGCGGCCGCCACGAAGGTCGGTGTGGTGCGGTTCGTGGAGGGCGCCGACATCCGGATCTACGGCAGGAAGAACTACATCGGCACGATCCTCGCGGACCTCGGCGTCGGCCGCCCGGCCATCGCCGACAAGGCCAAGGACGGCTTCACGTACGACGTGAGCCCCGAGCGGATCGACCTGGCCGACGCGGACGTGCTCTTCCACTCCACGTACGGAGACCCGGCGAAGGCCAAGGAGACACAGACGACGCGCAGCGGTCTGTGGAAGAACCTGACGGCGGTGCGGGACGGCAGGACGTACGGCGTCGACGACCAGCTGTGGATCCAGGGCATCGGCTACACGGCGGCCGACCGGATCCTCGACGAGCTGCAGCGGGATCTCACGAAGCGCTGAGCCTCGCCGGCCCGGGCGGGTCCCGCTGCCTGCGTAGGACCCGCTTTGCCTGCGCGGGTCCCGCTGCCGGGGCCCGTTCAGCACTGTGCCGCCGCACCCGCAGGGGTACGGCGGCACAGGGAGCGGGTGTCTCAGGCTCCGGCCTGCATGGCGCCGATCTGGGTACCGGCGTCGACCGAGAGCGAGCCCTCCGCTGAGGACTCACCGGGGATCGTCCCGCCGCCCGGGGTCTTGAGCGTGAACGTGACCTCATTGGCCTTGGCGCCCGCGGTGGCGCTGGGCACCTGGATGTCGAAGTGGACCGGGTGGCCGGGGCTCAGGGTCACCGCGGAGGTCTGCTTGCCGTACGCCTTCGCGGTCACGCCGTCCAGGGAACCGTGGTTGAGGAACCGCACGCCGCTGGGCGAACCGGCCAGCTTGCACGACTCTGTGCCGGGGGCCGCGGTCAGCGTGACGCGGTAGTGGCGGTGGCCGGCGCTGGAGGCATCCGGGGTGATCTTCGCGGTGTGGTTCGCCGGGCGGCAGGACGAGACCTTGACGCCGGCCGCAGCGGACGTGTGGGCCGTGGTGGATGCCTGTGCGACGCCCACTCCGGCGGCTCCTGCCAGCGCGGTGGCGGCAACCGTCACAACGAACCTACGAGACATACCCATGGCCAGCTCCTTCGCATCCGCTCACGGTGCGGCCGGTCGTGCAACCCGCCGAACCCCTGTCTGCGAACAGCTTGCCCGCTCTACCGGCCAAGATCGTCACGAGAGAGCAACACGCCTGCTACAGACGTAAACGGGGACAGAGCAGACGCCGCGGGGGGCCACGCTCAGGCCCGCTGCCCGGCCCGTACGAAGGCGTCACGGCCGTGTCACAGCACCAGCCGTGTCACAGCACCAGCCGTGCCACGGCACCGCTCACGGCAGCCGCCTTCGCGACCGCCACACCAGATACAGCGCGGAGGCCCCGGCCGCCACCCGCAGAACGACCGGCCAGACGCCGGAGATCGCGTCGCCCATGCCGTGCGCGGGGATCGGCGTGCCCCAGCGCCCGTCGGCCCGCCCCCACAGCCAGACGATCCCGCCCGTCAGGGCCAGCCCCGGCAGGCCGAGCACCGCCCACTTCGCCTCGGCGCGGCTGAGCCTGCGGGAGACGTACGCCAGGAGCCAGCCGGCACCGAGCGCGATCAGCGAGCCGATGACGGCGCCGACGACCAGCAGGACCGCGGCGAGCAGCAGGAACGGGCTGGAGAAGCCCCCGGCGACGGCCCGCACGCCACCGCCGGCCGGTCGGCGGCCGAGCAGCGAGCGGCCGCGGAGCGGCTGCGCCTCCACGGACTCCTCGCCGTCGGGGTCGTCCTCCTCGGCT
>NZ_JAAGLN010000083.1 GCF_010548145.1 Streptomyces sp. SID10853 | reverse complement strand
ACCGGGCGGCGCGGCTTCCTGCGTGCGGCGGCTGGTGGTTAGGCTGCTCCGGCACCGCGGCACGAGGCCGCCGCGGAGCGAGACCCGCGTGCCCTGCGGCCGCGCGCCCGACGAGGAGCACCCTTGCCCGATCCGACCCATGGCTCCCGGCCGACCCTGGAAGCCGTAGCGGCCCGCGCGGGTGTGTCGCGGGCGACGGCCTCGCGTGTCGTGAACGGCGGCGCCGGCGTACGGCAGCCCCTGGTGGACCGGGTCAGGCTGGCGGTCGATGAACTGGGCTACGTACCCAACCACGCGGCCAGGACGCTGGTCACCCGGCGCAACGGCGCGGTCGCGGTCATCATCGCGGAGCCGGAGATCCGGATCTTCTCGGACCCCTTCTTCTCCCAGCAGCTGCGCGGCATCAGCCGTGAACTGACCGCCCATGACTCGCAGTTGGTGCTGCTCCTGGTGGAGGGCAGAAAGGACTACGACCGGATCGGGCGCTATCTGGCGGGCGGCCATGTGGACGGTGCGCTGGCCTTCTCGCTGCACACCGAGGACTCGCTGCCCGCCGTGATCCACCGCGCCGGGATCCCCACGGTCTTCGGCGGCCGGCCGGCCTGGGCGGGCCCGGAGTCCGGTCTCGCGCTGCCCTACGCCGACTGTGACAACCGGGGCGGTGCCCGCGCTGCCGTCCGGCATCTGGTCTCGCTCGGGCGCAGGCACATCGCGCACATCGCGGGCCCGCAGGACCAGACATCGGGGATAGACCGGCGGGACGGCTACCGCGATGTGCTCATCGACGTCGACCCCGGGCTCACCGTGCAGGGGGCCTTCACCGCGGAGAGCGGCGCCGCCGCGATGTCCGGGCTGCTGGAGCGGCGGCCCGAGGTGGACGCGGTCTTCGCGGCCAACGATCTGATGGCTTCGGGGGCGCTCCAGGTCCTGCGGGAACACGGCAGACGGGTGCCGGACGATGTGGCGGTGGTGGGGTTCGACGACATGGAGAAGGTCGCCGAGTGCACCGACCCGCCGCTGACGACGGTCCGTCAGGACATCGAGGGCATGGGGCGGTTGATGGTCCGGATGCTGGTGCGCGGACTGGACGGCGCGAGCGCCACGGCGCCGGACTCCGTGATCATGCCGACCGGTCTGGTGCGCCGGGTCTCCGCGTGACGTCCGGCCCGCCACCGGAGACCGCGGCCCGGTGCTCCGCCCGTGCCGCACGGGCCAGCGGCAGAAAGCGCACCCGCTCGGGAAGCACCGGCACCACCGCCCGCACACACCGGCCGAAACGGCGCAGCGCCCGTTCCTGGGCGTCCGTCCACTCCAGGCCGATCGCCTGACGTGCCTCCGGCGGCATCAGCCCGACCGTGACGAAGTGCCGGAAGCGGGCCAGCGGCGGCAGAAGCACCGGCCAGCACATCCGGAGCAGCAGGCGGAGCGGACGCGGGCCGCGGTCGGGCGGCGGTACGGGACTGTGCGGGTCGGTCAGCTCCCGTACCACCGGGGTCGCCTCGATCTCGTCGGCGAGCATCTTCCGGTAGTACGGCCAGAACTCCTCGATGGTCTGCGGCATGTCCCGGTCGTCGATCCCGAGGACCCGCCCGACCTGGAGCCACTCCGCGTACAACTGCCGCTCCTGCGCGTCCGTGTAGGGGCGTCCGAGGTACTTACGGCCTTGCAGGAAGACCGGGAAGCCGGTGGCGTGCACCCAGGAGAAGGTGGCCGGAGCGAGG
Source organism: Streptomyces sp. SID10853 (assembly GCF_010548145.1). GTDB lineage: Bacteria > Actinomycetota > Actinomycetes > Streptomycetales > Streptomycetaceae > Streptomyces. The sequence goes on along the minus strand of NZ_JAAGLN010000083.1, from coordinate 24,116 downwards.
GCCTGGTAGGGGCGGCCACGGGTGTCGGTACCCCTGATGGTCCGGTGCATCCGGCGCAGCCTGCGCCCCTCTTCGGCGGCGGCGTCCCCGCCGTACACCCAGAGCTGCATCGACCGCAGGGAGCGCTCGCCGCGGCCCCAGGGGTCGGTACGGAAGACGGAGTACGTGTCGACGCCGGCGCCGACAGCGGGGTGGGCCACCTGCATGGTCAGCGCCGCGGGGAGCGTGAGCAGCACCCGGATGTCACCGACCTCGCTCCACAGCACCCCGCCCGGCGGCGGTGGCGACGGCGGCCCGGCCGGCGTGGTGCGGCTGCTCATTGGCGGACTCCCGTCGCTGCTCCCGTCGGTCGTGGCGGGCTCCTGCCCGCGGCCCGTCCTCCCCTGCGTCCAGTATGCGACGGCCGGGGCCGGAGCGGCGCGGGGAGCCGGGAGGGGCAGGAGGGCCGCGGCCCTCCTGCCCCGGGCGAAGGCCGAGCGGGACGTCCGACGGTCAAGGGCTGGCCGGCTCCGCGGGGCAGTAGCTGTCGTGTGCGGGCCGCTTCCCGGTGACCAGGTAGTCGGTCACCGCGTCGTTCCCGCAGGCGTTCGAGCCCGTCAGATAGGCGACGTGCCCGCCCTGGTCGATGGTGACCATCCTGGCCCGCTCACCGAGGGCCCGGCGCGTGCGCAGCGCCCCGGTCAGCGGGGTCGCCGGATCGCGGAGGTTCTGCACCATGAGGACGTTCGAAGGCCCACGGTCGGTGATTTTCACCTTCGGCTCCGCGGGGGCCGGCCAGAAGGCGCACGGCCGGATGTTGGCCACGAACGCGCCGTACATCGGGTGGCGGACGCGGTCGACCGCGACGTTGTGCTGATAGGTCGCGAGGGCCGTCGGCCAGCGGGAGTCGCCGCAGATCACCCCGAGGTAGGCGGCGGGGTAGTTGTCGCTGTACGCGCCCCCGCCGCCGGTGTCGCCGGAGCCCGGGGGCGGCTGGTCCGTGTCCAGGGCGTGCCAGGTGGCGGCGAGGTAGGCGAAGCCGCTGTCGTCGCGGATGGCCCCCGCTGTGACGACGCGGAAGGTCGTGCCGTCGTATCCCTGTACGGACTCTCTGTCGAGGCGCGCGGCGAGTTGGAAGTACTTCTCGCGGACCGCGGCCGGTGTGCTGCCCAGGTGGTACTGCTGGGGGGCGGCCGCGGCGAACTTCGCGAAGTCGGGGAAGCGGGTCTCGAAGCCCGTGCCCTGGGCGCGCAGCGCCGCGACATCGTAGCCCTCGGGCGGCAGGCTGCTGTCGAGCACGACGCGGTCGCCGCGCCGGGGGAAGAGGGTGCTGTACACCGCGCCCAGGTAGGTGCCGTAGGACTCGCCGTAGTACGAGATCTTCGGCACGCCCAGTGCTGCCCGGATCCGGTCCATGTCGCGCGCGGTGTTCGCGGTGGTGATGTGCGGCAGCAGGTCAGCTGTCTTCGATGTGGCGCACTGTGCGGCGAGGCTCTTCGCCGTCGCGGCCTGCTTCGCCACGTCGGCCGCGCTGCCCGGGTTGGGCGGGTTGGCCGCCACCTCACCCTGAGCACTGGTGAAGCCGCAGGTCAGCGGGGTGCTCTGGCCGACGCCCCGTGGGTCGAAACCGATCACGTCGTAGCGGTCGCGCACCTTCTGGGGCAGCTTCAACAGTGCGGGAACGGGGAGCCCGGGCAGGCCGGGGCCGCCGGGGTTGAGCAGCAGCACGCCGCGCTTCTCGGCCGGCTTCGTGCTCGCCAGACGGGACACCTCGACATCGATCGTCCGCCCGTCGGGGTGGCCGTAGTCGAGCGGCACCGCGAGCCGCGCGCACCGCAGGGTCGCCTCCGTCGGGCTGGGGCACGCGCCCCACCGCAGCGGCGACCGGGAGGGCGCACCCTCCTGCGACCGGGACGGCGCCCCTGCCGTGGCCATCTGCGAGACACCCGAGGTCACCGCGGCCGCGCCCACCGTGACGGCGAGCGCCGCGAGCCAGGTCCTGCGCATGGTTGTTCTCCTCACTTCGATAAGGCAGTGGAGCTGGAGGGCAGTGCGGGCCGGTGCTTCGGCCAGGCGTCAGCCACCCGCGAGGGCGGTCGACCGGACGGCCGCCGCCCGCTTGCGGCGCCTGCGCAGCAGCACGACGACGAGCGCGAAGACCTGGAGCGCGGGGTCCAGGCCGGGCAGGTCGGCGGTGATCTCGGAGTGGACGTGTCCGGTGCGGCGGATTGTGCCGACGGGCACCCCGTCGTCGCCGGCCATGGCGTACTCCCGGCCCGCCGCCGCGGTCTGCCGGAACGCGATGACCCGCCCGGAGCACGTCAGATGCCAGCTGCGGCGCACCCGGTCCGTGGTCGCGACGACGGACCCGCCGGCGTCGAGCAGTTCGTAGACACCACTGAAGCGGTGAGTGCGGACCTGGTAGTCGGACCCGCTCAGGGTGAACCGTGCGCCGATGCGGCCTCTGCGCAACGAGAACGCCGTCAGCGCCCGGCCGTCCTCGGTCAGCTCGTAGTCCTGGCTCGGCGGGTGAATCCTCTTCGCGTGCAACATGACCTCATTGCAGCACCGGTCCAGCGGCCGGACCCATGCCATTTGTCATGCGCGACCGGGTGACAACCGGTCGGCCGGGGCCGGACAGGGCCGTTTCGGCGGGAACGGTCAGCTGCTACGTTTCCCGGGTGAGGAAAGGACCTGCCACGCGAAGCGCCGGTGCGGACGAACCACTCGGCTTCGTGATTGCTTCGGCGGGCAACGCGGCGGCTCTCGCGTTCGAGTCCGCCCTCGCCGCGGAGGATCTGCTGCCGCGGCATTTCGCCGTACTGCGCGGGCTGCGTGACGGCGAGGAACACACGCAGCAGCAGCTCGCCTCCTCGCTGGGCATTCCGGCCAGCCGTCTGGTGGGGCTGCTCGCGCTGCTGATCGAGCGGGGCCTGGTGGAGCGGCGCGAGTCGCCGGCCGACGCCCGGGTGAAACTGGTCCGCCTGCGGCAGGAGGGCCGGGTGGAACTGGAGAAGCTGATCCGGCTCGCGGGCGCGTCGGAGGAGCGGCTGACCGCGGGGCTGACGGCCGATGACCGGGCCGAGCTGCGCCGGTTGCTCGGCATCGTCTACGCCAATGTCGCCGTCGAGCCCGAAGGGCGTCCCGTCCGGGCCTGGTGATCGGCCCTTCCGGCCCGGATCCCCGATCCGCTGACCGGTGGGTCTTGCGTAAATCGTTTCGGTTGGAATAGTTTCGGTGAGAAGTAATTGAGCGCTGCCGCAAGGCGGCCGACCACAGCCGACCGAGGAGACGACGATGGCAGTCACGGACCAGGACACGGTCGAGGGATTCCTGGAACGGATCCGGGATGCCTGGGACGCGGGGGACGCAAGCGGCTACGCGGCACAGTTCGCGGAGGACGCGTCCTATGTGATCTTCATGGGGGACGCCATGCTCGGGCGCGCCGCCATCGAGCGGACACACCGTGAGGTGTTCACCCGCTGGCAGAAGGGCACGCGCATGACGGTCAAGCCGATCGACGTGCGGATGCCGGACGAGTCCACGGCGGTGGTGACCACCGTCGGCGGCGTCGGCAAGGGCAGCCGGATCGGCTTCGACAAGTTCCAGACGTTCACGCTGCACCGCCAGGAGGGACGCTGGGAATGCGTGGCCTTCCAGAACACGAGGATGAGCCGCCGGTCCAAGCGCGCCTACCGCTCCTGACGGCGCCCACGGCCGCCCCGGACTTTCACAACGATGGTGCGACAGCAATACTGTTGTACCGGACCGAGTGATCGACCCAGTGACCGACCGGGTATCCGGGAAACGAGGCACAAGCAATGGCGACCTGCCCCGACAACACGGGCCCGGACACGGCCGGGGCCGCGGCCCTCACGGTCGACGAGCTGGCCGCACGCGCCGGGGTGACCGTCCGCACCGTCCGCTTCTACAGCGCACGCGGCCTGCTCCCCCCGCCGGTGATCGGGCCGCGCCGCGTCGGGCTGTACGGCCCCGCGCACCTCTCCCGGCTGGCGCTCGTCGAGGAGTTGCAGCACCACGGGATGACGCTCGCCGCGATCGAGCGCTATCTCCGCCAGCTCCCCGAGGGCCTGAGCGCGCATGATCTCGCGATCCACCGCGCCGTGGTGGCCTCGTGGGCGCCGGAGGGGGCGGACGAGGCGACCCGGGCGGAGCTGGAGCGCCGGGCGGGCCGGCCGCTGCCCGAACCGGACATCGACCGGCTGGCCGCGATGAACGTGCTGGAGCGGGTCGAGGGCGACAAGGACGCCTTCCGGGTGGATCCGGGGTTGCTCGCGCTCGGTGTGCAGCTGCTCGATGTGCCGATCGCCCACGAGACGATCCTCGCCGCGCGCACCGTGGTCCTTGAGCACACCCGGGCCGCCGCGAAGGAGCTGACCCGGCTCTTCCAGGACGAGGTGTGGGGGCCCTACCGGGAGCGCGAGAGCGACCCCGACGCGGTGGAGGCCATGAAGACCCTCTCCGCCGATATGCAGCCCATGGTGGTGCAGGCACTGGTGACCGCGTTCCAGCGGTCGCTCAAGGAGGAGCTGCGGGCCCGTTACGCGGACGGGCCCGCAGCCCCCTGACCCGGCCGGACAGCCGGGCCGGACCTGGCCCGGGAGGCTGGACCGGCCCGGCCTCCCGGTATTCCGGCCTCAGTTGTCGCTGAAGGTCTCGCCCCGCTCGGCCTTCCCGGCCAGCAGCGCGGGCGGCGTGAACCGCTCCCCGTACCGCTCGGCCAGTTCCCGGGCGCGCGCCACGAAGCCGGGCAGACCGCCCTCGTAGCCGTTGATGTACTGGAGCACACCCCCGGTCCAGCCCGGGAAGCCGATGCCGAGGATCGAGCCGATGTTGGCGTCGGCGACCGAGGTCAGGACGCCCTCCTCCAGACAGCGGACGCTGTCCAGCGCCTCGGAGAAGAGCATCCGCTCCTTCATGTCGGTGAAGGGGACATCCGTTCCGGGCTTCGTGAAGTGCTCACGCAGTCCCGGCCAGAGTCCGGTCCGCTTGCCGTCCTCGTAGTCGTAGAACCCCGCTCCCCCGCTGCGGCCCGGCCGGCCGAACTCGTCGACCATCCGGTCGATGACCGCGTCCGACGGGTGCCCGGTCCAGGTGCCGCCCGCCTCCTCGGTGGCGCGCTTCGCCTCGTTGCGGATCTTGCGCGGCAGGGTGAGCGTCAGTTCGTCCATCAGCGAGAGCACCTTGGCCGGGTAACCGGCCTGGGCGGCGGCCTGTTCGACCGATGCGGGCTCGACGCCCTCGCCGATCATCGCCACGCCCTCGTTGATGAACTGGCCGATGACACGCGAGGTGAAGAAACCGCGGGAGTCGTTCACGACGACGGGGGTCTTGTTGATGCGGCGTACGAGGTCGAAGGCGCGCGCCAGTGCTTCGTCACCGGTCCGTTCGCCCTTGATGATCTCGACGAGCGGCATCTTGTCCACGGGCGAGAAGAAGTGCAGCCCGATGAAGTCGCTCTGCCGCTCGACGCCTTCGGCGAGCAGTGTGATGGGGAGGGTCGAGGTGTTGGAGCAGAGCAGCGCGTCGGGTTCGATGACGCCCTGGATCTCCTGGAACACCTTGTGCTTGAGCGCCACGTCCTCGAAGACCGCCTCGATCACCGCGTCGCAGCCCGCGAGGTCGGCCGGGTCGCCGGTCGGGGTGATGCGGGCCAGCAGTTCGTCGCGCTGTGCCTCGGTGGTGCGGCCGCGCGAGAGCGCCTTCGCGAGGAGCTTCTCCGAGTACGCCTTGCCCTGCTGCGCGGCCTCGGCCGACACGTCCTTGAGTACGACGTCGATCCCGGCACGTGCGCAGGAGTAGGCGATGCCGGCGCCCATCATCCCGGCGCCGAGCACGGCGACCTTGCGGACCTCGCGGGGTGCGATCCCCTGCGGGCGGCTGGCCCCCGCGTTGACGGCCTGGAGGTCGAAGAAGAACGCCTGGATCATGTTCTTCGCGGTCTGTCCTGTGACCAGCTCGGTGAAGTACCTGGCCTCGATGGTCAGCGCCGTCTCGAAGTCGACCTGGGAGCCTTCGACGGCCGCGGCCAGGATGTTGCGCGGTGCGGGGTAGGGGGCGCCCTGCAGCTGCTTCTTCAGATTCGCGGGGAACGCGGGCAGGTTGGCGGCGAACTTCGGGTTCGACGGGGTGCCGCCGGGGATCTTGTACCCCTTGACGTCCCAGGGCTGCCACGACTCCGGGTGGGCGTCGATGAAGGCGCGCGCCTGCGCCAGCATCTCGTCGGCGGTGGCGGCGACTTCGTGGACGAGGCCGTTCTCCAGGGCGCGCCGCGGGTTGTAGCGGGTGCCCTGCAGGAGCACCTTGAGCAGCGCGTCGGCGATGCCCATCAGCCGTACGGTACGGGTGACGCCGCCGCCGGCCGGCAGCAGGCCGAGGGTGACCTCGGGCAGGCCGATCCTGGAGCCCGGCGCGTCGAGCGCGACGCGGTGGTGGCTGGCGAGGGCGATCTCGTAACCGCCGCCGAGGGCCGATCCGTTGATGGCGGCGACGACCGGCTTGCCCAGGGTCTCGATGCGCCGCAGGGAGTTCTTGATGGCCGTGCCGGTGTCGAACGCCTGCTGGGCCTGGGCCGGCCCGACCTTGATCATGTCCTTCAGGTCGCCCCCGGCGAAGAAGGTCTTCTTGGCCGAGGTGTAGATGATGCCGCGGATGGAGTCCTTCTCGGCCTCCGCGCGGTCGGCGACGGCCGCGATCGAGTCCTTGAACGCCTGGTTCATGGTGTTCGCGGACTGGTTGGGGTCGTCGAGGACGAGGGTGACGACGCCGGTCCCGTCCTGTTCCCAGCGGATGGTGGTGTTCTCGCTCATGGTGTGGCTGCTCCGTGAGGGCCGTGGGTGGGAGGGACGCGGTCAGAGACGCTCGACGACGGTGGCGACGCCCATGCCGCCGCCGACGCAGAGGGTGGCGAGGCCGTACCGCTGGTCGCGGCGCTCCAGTTCGTCGACGAGGGTGCCGAGGATCATCGCTCCGGTGGCGCCGAGCGGGTGTCCCAGGGCGATCGCTCCGCCGTTGACGTTGATCTTGTCCAGCGGGAGGTCCATGTCGCGGGCGAAGCGCAGGACGACGCCGGCGAAGGCTTCGTTGATCTCCACCAGGTCGATGTCGCCGATGGTCAGTCCTGCCTTGGCGAGCGCCTTGCGGGTGGCGGGCGCGGGCCCGGTCAGCATGATCGTCGGCTCCGATCCGGAGACCGCGGCGGAGACGATCCGGGCCCGTGGCGTCAGGCCGTACCTCTCGCCGACCTCGCCTGAGCCGATGGCGACCAGCGAGGCGCCGTCCACGATGCCCGAGGAGTTGCCCGCGTGGTGGACGTGGTCGATCTTCTCGACCCAGTGGTACTTCTGCAGCGCCACCGCGTCGAAGCCGCCCATCTCGCCGATCGCGGCGAAGGACGGCTTGAGCGCGGCGAGCGAGTCCGCGGTGGTGCCGGGCCGCAGGTGCTCGTCGTGGTCGAGGACCACCAGGCCGTTGCGGTCGGTGACGGGGACGACGGAGCGGGCGAACCGGCCGTCCTTCCACGCCTCGGCGGCCCGTTCCTGCGAGAGCGCGGCGTAGGAGTCGACGTCGCGCCGGGTGAAGCCGCCGATGGTGGCGATGAGGTCGGCGCCGATGCCCTGGGGCGCGAAGCCGGTGTCCCAGTTGGTCATCGGGTCCATCGCCCAGGCCCCGCCGTCGGAGGCCATCGGGACGCGCGACATCGACTCGACCCCGCCGGCCAGGATCAGGTCCTCCCAGCCGGAACGTACCTTCGCCGCAGCCAGGTTGACGGCTTCCAGGCCGGAGGCGCAGAAGCGGTTCTCCTGGACACCGGCCACGGTGTCGGGAAGGCCGGCCGCGACGGCCGCCGTGCGGGCGATGTCGGAGCCCTGGTCGCCGACCGGGCTGACCACACCGAGCACGATGTCGTCGATGGCCGCCGGATCGAGACCGGGGAACCTGCGGCGCAGCTCATGGATCAGTCCGACGACCAGGTCGATGGGCTTGGTGCCGTGCAGGGCGCCATTGGCCTTCCCGCGCCCGCGTGGGGTGCGGATCGCGTCGTACACAAACGCTTCGGTACTCAAGACAGCGGCCTTTCGGAGTGCGGATCGGGGTGCGGGACATGCGCGGGATACCGGTGACGGGACACCTGAGGGAGGGGCGGAGGTCAGGCGAGCAGCGAGCGGCCGATGATCTCCTTCATGATTTCGGTGGTGCCGCCGTAGATCGTCTGGATACGGCCGTCGGTGAACGCCCTGGCGACCGGGTAATCGGTCATGTAGCCGTAGCCGCCGTGCAGTTGGAGACAGCGGTCGGCGACCCGCTTCTGGAGTTCGGTGGCCCACCACTTGGCCATCGAGGCGTGTACGGCGTCGAGTTCGCCCGCCGAGTGCTCGGCGATGCAGCGGTCGGTGAACGTACGGGTGACGGCACACTCGGTGGCCATCTCGGCGATCTCGAAGCGGATGTGCTGGAGCTTCGAGAGCGGCCGGCCGAACGCCTCGCGCTCCTTGACGTACGCCGTGGTGATCTCCAGGAGGTGTTCGGCGGCGGCGATCGCGGCCACGGCGATGGCGAGGCGCTCCTGGGCGAGGTTGGTCATCAGATGGATGAAGGCCCCGTCCAGCTCGCCGAGCAGGTTCTCCTTGGGGACATGGACATCGTGGAAGAACAGCTCCGCGGTGTCCTGCGACTTCTGGCCGATCTTGTCCAGGTTGCGGCCGCGCTCGAATCCGGCGCTGCCGCGCTCGACGGCCAGCAGCGACAGGCCCTTCGCACCGCCGTCCGGTGAGGTGCGGGCGACCACGACCACCAGGTCGGCGAGGATTCCGTTGGAGATGAACGTCTTGGAGCCGTTGAGCACCCAGTGGTCTCCGCGGTCCTCGGCATGGGTCCGGATGCCCTGCAGATCGGACCCGGCGCCCGGCTCGGTCATCGCGATCGCCGTGATGGTCCGGCCGCTGCAGAAGCCGGGCAGCCAGCGCCCGCGCTGCTCCTCGGTGGCCAGGGCGGTGAGATAGGGCCCGACGATGTCGTTGTGCAGCCCGAGCGCGAGCCCGGACGCCCCGGCGCGGGCGAACTCCTCGGCGAGCACGGCGCTGTAGCGGAAGTCGGGGTTCCCCCCGCCGCCGTACTCCTCGGGGACGGCGAGCCCGAGGAGCCCCTGGCGGCCGGCCGCGAGCCAGGCGTCGCGGGAGGCGATGCCGTCCTTCTCCCACTGCTCGTAGTGCGGGATGACCTCCTTGTGCAGGAAGGTGCGGACGGTCTCCCGGAACGCGTCGTGCTCCGCGGTGAAGATCTGGCGTTTCAACGGTCTCCCCCTGCTGTCAACGGTCTTCATCCGATGTGGTGTTGTCCGGTTCCGCGGCCGCTCCGGAGAGCTCAGGCACGCCCCAGTCCCTGGCCACTTCTGCCGTGTCCGCACCCGGCTGGGCGGGTCCGAGCCGTACGGAACCGGGGGTGGCGGAGAAACGCGGCGCGGGCGCGGGCTGGGTGATCCCGCTGTGCTCGACGAACGTCCCACGGGCGGCGAGATGCGGATGGGCCGGCGCCTCGCGCAGCGAGAGGACCGGCGCCACGCAGGCGTCCGACCCCTCGAAGAGCGCCGTCCACTCCGCCCGGGTCCGGGTCAGGAAGCGGGCGGCGATCGTCTCGCGCAGCCCGTCCCAGCGGGCGAAGTCCTTGCGTGCGGGGGCTTCGGTCTCGATGCCGAGCAGTCGCACGAACTCGTCGTAGAACTGCGGCTCCAGGGCGCCCACCGCCATGTACTCGCCGTCCGACGTCTCGTAGCTGCCGTAGAAGGGGCAGCCGCCGTCCAGCAGGTTCGCCCCGCGTCGGTCCTGCCAGCCACCGGCCGCCAGCATGCCGTGGATCATGGTGGCCAGATGTGCGGCACCGTCCACGATCGCGGCGTCGACCACCTGCCCCGCTCCCCCGCCGCTGCGCGCGTGCTGGAGCGCGGCGAGGATGCCGATCACCAGATAGAGCGAGCCGCCCGCGTAGTCACCGACCAGGTTGGCCGGGACGGTGGGCGGCTCGCCGGGGCTGCCGATCATCCCGAGCGTGCCGGTGACGGCGATGTACGCGATGTCGTGCCCGGCGCGTCCGGCGAGCGGCCCCTCCTGGCCCCAGCCGGTCATCCGCCCGTACACGAGCTTCGGGTTACGGGCGTGGCACTCCCGCGGGCCGACGCCGAGCCGCTCGGCGACGCCGGGCCGGTACCCCTCGATCAGGATGTCGGCGCGCTCCACGAGGCCGAGGACGCGAGCGGGCCCGTCGTCGGCCTTGAGGTCGATGAGGACCGAGCGCTTGTTGCGGTTGGTGAGGTCGTACTCCGGGTTGACCGCGAGCCCGGCGCCGCCCGGTCTGTCGACGCGTACGACGTCGGCACCGAGGTCCGCGAGGACCATCGCGGCGAACGGGCCGGGGCCGATCGCCGCCAGCTCGACCACCCGGACTCCCGCCAGCGGACCGTTCCCTGCCTCTGTCATCACGCCCCCAGGACTGTGACACAACTGATGTGACATCGATGATGTTAAGAACGCGTTCCACTCCGCACAAGCCTTTTGGCTGAGCATCCGCTTAGGGGTTGCCGTCCGGGGCGGCGCAGCGGCCGCCGGGCCGCCGCCCGCTTGACCAGGTCCGTCCGGCGCGCAAGACGGACGTCCGATGGGCGAGACGCCGTTGACCGCCCGAGGGTCCCACCTGCTAGCTTCTGGCGCGTGTTCATGTCGCATTTACGAGATGTCCCTCGGCGGGCGGTCCCACCGGCCCGCTGAGCGTGACCTCCTCCGCACGCTGCCGCGGGTCCGCGCCCTCCTGCCCCGACGTGGAGCCCTCCATGAACACCCCCGCCAACGGCACACCTTCCGCACCTGGCATATCCGGTACGTCCGGCACATCGGCCGACGCCCCCGAAGCGGCGGTCACACCCGGCGCGGCAGGCGTCGAGCTGGAACCCATCGTCTCCGCCTCGTCCCGGCGCCGCGGCGTGCCACGCTGGCTCCGGCGCGCCACCGGGCCCGTACTGCTGCTGGTCCTGTGGCAGGTGTTCAGCGCCACCGGCGCACTCCCGGCGGACATCCTCGCCTCCCCTGGCACCATCGCCCGGACCGCGCGCGGTCTGATCGCCCACGGCACGCTGCCGTCGGCGATGGCGGTCTCGGTGCAGCGCGTCGCCGTCGGACTGGCAATGGGCGCGGCGTCCGGGGTCGGGCTCGGGCTGCTGTCCGGGCTGCTGCGCATCGGCGAGGACCTGATCGACGCCGTGGTGCAGATGCTGCGCGCGGTGCCGTTCGCCGGGCTCATCCCGCTGCTGATCGTCTGGCTGGGCATCGGTGAGACGGTCAAGGCGACGCTGATCGCCTTCGCCGCGGCCTTCCCGCTGTACATCAACACCTACGCCGGGATCCGCGGCGTGGACCAGCAGCTGATCGAGGCCGGCACCACCCTGGGCCTGGGCCGCTGGGGCCTGATCCGCCATGTGGTGCTGCCCGGGGCGCTGCCGGGCGCCCTGACCGGGCTGCGCTTCGCGCTGGGCTCGGCGTGGCTGGCCCTGGTCTTCGGCGAGACGGTCAACGCCCGCGACGGCATCGGCTTCCTGATGGACCAGGCCCGCGAGTACTACCGCACCGACGTCATCGTGGTCTGCCTGATCGTCTACGCCTTTCTCGGCCTGGCCGCCGATGTCGTCGTCCGTACGCTGGAGAGGCTGTTGCTGCAATGGCGACCGACGTTCACGGGGAAGTGACCGCAGGCCGGGCGGCCGTCGAGATCACCGGTCTGACCCGGCCCTTCGACGGCCGGGCGGTCATCGACGGGCTGGATCTCACGGTACGGCCGGGCGAGTTCGTGGCCCTGCTGGGCCGCAGCGGCTGCGGCAAGAGCACGCTGCTGCGGATACTCGCCGGGCTCGACCGGGACATCGACGGCGCCGTGCTCGTGCCCCGCCGCCGGGCGGTGGCCTTCCAGGCGCCCCGGCTGATGCCGTGGAAACGCGTGTGGCGCAACGTCGTACTGGGCCTGCCGGGCCGCCCCACGCGGGAGACCGCGGTACGGGCGCTGGCCGAGGTCGGCCTCGAACACCGGGCGGACGCCTGGCCCAGGACGCTCTCCGGAGGCGAGGCCCAACGCGCCTCACTGGCCCGGGCACTGGTCCGCGAACCGGACCTGCTGCTGCTCGACGAGCCGTTCGGGGCACTCGACGCACTCACCCGGATCAGGGCCCAGCAGCAGGTCGCCGAGGTGTGGCAGCGCAGGGGCTGCGCCGTACTGCTCGTCACGCATGACGTGGAGGAAGCGCTGCTGCTCGCCGACCGGGTCCTGGTGATGCAGGACGGTGTCATCGCCCACGAACAACAGGTGGGCCTCCCACGCCCCCGGGACGTGGGCGCGCCGGAGTTCACGCTGCTGCGCGCCGGACTTCTGACCGAACTCGGCGTCGTGGCGTCTCAGGCCCGCCCCTGACCGCCTCACGCCCCTCACGCATCCCCCACACCACTCAACCGCTCAACCGCTCGAATCGAAGAAGGCTCCCCATGAAACGACGCTGTTTCGGCGCCCTGCTCATCCCGCTGGCTCTGCTGGCCACGGCATGCGGAGGGAAGCCCGCACACACCGCGACCACGCTCAACGTCGGTGACCAGACGGGCGGTGACCGAGCCATGCTGGAAGCCTCCGGCGAGCTCAAGAACATGCCGTACAAGATCAACTGGTCGAACTTCGCCTCCGGGCCGCTGCTCCTGGAAGCCGTCAACGCCAAGGCGGTCGACCTCGGCTGGACCGGCAACACTCCCCCGGTGTTCGCCGCCGCGTCCAAGTCGAAGATCACCGTCGTGGGCGCGATGCACAGCTCGGTGGCGGGTACGGCCATCCTGGTGCCGAAGAACTCGCCGCTGAAGAACGTCAAGGACCTCAAGGGCAAGAAGATCGCGGTGATGCAGGGCACCACCGGGCACGACCTGCTGCTCGCCGTGCTCAGGAAGGCCGGGATGTCGATCAAGGACGTCAAGGTCGACTACCTCCAGTCCGCCGAGGCGAAGACCGCGTTCAAGCGGGGAGACGTCGATGCCTGGGCGGCGGCCGACCCGACCACCACACAGGCGCTGGACGGCGGCGACGCCCGCGTCCTGGTGAGCGGACAGGGGCTGGTCAACGGCCTCACCTTCGACATCGCCGCCCCGTCAGCGCTGGCGGACAAGGGCAAGGCCGCGGCCATGAAGGACTACATGCAGCGGCTGCAGCGCGCCCGGAAGTGGGTCTACCAGCACCCGCAAGCGTGGGCGAAGGTATGGGCGAAGGACACCGGCGTGCCGTACGAGGTGGCGCTGGACGCGGTGCGGCGTACGTCGGGCACGACGGTACGGGTCGCCGTCGACCGGGCCGCCGTCGCCTCGGAGCAGCAGATCGCGGACGAGTTCGCGGGCCTGAAGCTGATACCCGAGCAGTTCAAGTTCGCCGACTTCGTCGACACCAGGTTCAACGCCGGTGTGCCGCCGTCCACCACCGCGCCCCACTCGTTCTGACCGGTCCGACGGCGCGGTCCGCCGCCCGCCGTGACCAGCGCTGCGATCTTTCCCGCCGTCCCGCCCGGGTGGCGCGGTACAAGGTCGCATAGGCTCAGCGGCGATATGACCAGTCACCTCACACCGCTCGGCCCCAAGGCCGACAAGGACACCGTACGGCGGCACAATCTCAGCCTGGTGCTGCGTGCCGTACGGGAGCAGGGCGAGGCCACCCGGGCCGGTGTCGCCGCACGGGTGGGGCTGACGCGGGCGGCCGTCTCGTCGCTGGTCGAGCAGCTGCTGGAGAGCGGCTTCCTCGCGGAGTCGGGCAAGACGTTCAGCGGGCAGGCGGGCCGGCCCGGCACCGTGCTCAAGCCCGCGCGCACCGGGGCCGCGGGGGTCGGCGTCGAGATCAACGTCGACTATGTGTCGGTGTGCGTGGTGGATCTGTCGGGCACCGGCCGGGTCCGTCTGACCGAGCACACCGACAACCGGGGCGCGCCGCCCGCCGGTGTGCTGGCGCGCGCCGCCCGGGTCGCGGCGCGGGCGCTGGAGTCGGCCCGCGAGCAGGAGCTGCGGCCCGTCGGCGTGCAGCTGGCGCTGCCCGGTCTGGTGTCCGGAGGGACCGTGCGACAGGCACCCAACCTCGGCTGGAACCGGGTGGCGGCCGAGGGGGTCTTCGCCCAGGCGCTGTCGGCGCTGCGCCCGGACAGCCGTCCGCTGCCCGTCAGTTCGGACAACGAGGCCAATCTGGCCGCGCTGGCCGAGCTGTGGTTCGGCGGGCTCGGCGGCGTCCGCAGTTTCCTCTATCTGACCGGTGAGATCGGGGTGGGCGGCGCTCTGGTGCTCGATGGTGAACTGCTGCGCGGCGCGCACGGGTTCGCCGGTGAGATCGGCCATGTGGTGGTGGACCCCGCGGGCCCGGAGTGCCGGTGCGGCTCACGGGGCTGTCTGGAGCAGTACGCGGGCCAGTCGGCGCTTCTGTGGGCCGCCGGGATCGACGAGGGCGCCGGGGCGTCCGGGGTCGCGGAGCTGGAGCGGCGCGCCCGCTCGGGCGACGAACGCACCGTTGCCGCCATCAGGGACGCCGGAGTGATGCTGGGCCGGGCGCTGTCGGGGGCGGTGAACCTCTTCGACCCGGACGCGGTGGTGCTCGGCGGGATCTACCGCGGTCTGATGCCGTGGCTGTCGCCGGGCGCCGACCGGGAACTGACCGGCCGGGTGGTCTCCGGACTCTGGCCGCACGGCAGCGGCAGGCTGCGCGCCTCGTCGGTTGCGGGGGACGCCGCGCGGGGCGCGGCGGCGCTGATCGTCCAGGAAGTACTGGCCGACCCGGTCGCGTACACGGAGCAGCGGGCGGGCTGACCGGCCCACGGCCCGGTGCCGGTGCGGAAGTACGCGCCGGGAGTACGGAGTACGCCGTGGAGACCCGGGGTTTCGTGGCCGCCGGGCCCCCACGCCGCTGCGCGGGTGTTCCCGCGGCTACTGCACGGCCACCTCGTTGATCTGCGGCGCCGCCGAGCCTCCGGCCCAGAGCAGGCGGACCGCGTCGGCGGTGACCGCACGGGTCGTGAGGCGGGTGTAGGGACCGGTCGTCGCGCCGAGCGTCCGCCACCGGCCGCCGGTACGGATCTGCACGGCCGCCCCGGCGCCCTGCACGTCCGAGGGCGCCAGCACGGTCACCGAGTGCACCGTCCTGGGCTGCGGCAGGGTGATGCCGAGAGACTCACCGGCCGCGGGCGCGCGCGATGCGCGGTAGACGCTCTCCGCGTTCCCGTCCGCCGCGGTGGCCAGGCTGCTGCCGTCCGCCGCCGGCGGGTTGCCCGTCACCGCCGGCGCGTCCGCACCGCCCACGTGGAACTCCCGTACCACCACCCAGTTCGTCTGGTCGGCGGTCGCCCTGGCCCGTACGTACCGCGCCGTGGTGCCGGCCGGGGCCTTGGCCGTGGCCGTCGGCGCGTCCTTGAACGAGCCGAGCGTGTGCCAGGTGCTGTTGTCCGACGAGTACTCCAGCACACCCTGGTGGAGGTAGTCGGATTCGCTGCCCGGCTTGCCCATCGTGACGGTGACATCGCTGATGGCGCGTTCGGCGCCGAGATCCACGCCCACCCAGTCGTTCTTGGCGGCCGCGGCACTGCTCCAGAAGTACGTGGAGTCGTCGCCGTCGGTCATCCGGGCCGGGGCGTTGCCCGAGTAGACACCCAGATCGCTCTGGCCGGTCGGCTGCGGCGGCAGCCCGATGAGCCTGCCCTCATCGGTGAGCGCCCGGGTCACGAACGCGTCGAGCACACCGTCACCCACGACGACGGGGATCTTCCCGCCGTTCATGTCGGTGTAGACCGGCGCCTTTGCCTTCGTGACGAGACCGGCCAGCTGCTGCCGCTCCTGCCAGGCGGCCGCGCCGCGTCCGGCCTTCGCGTCGTCCAGCATGCGCAGCGCCGCGAGCGTCGCCGTGCCCCACGCCTTCGCCGAGTCGAGCCACGGCCCGGCGTCGGTGACAAAGCCCTTGTCGGGCAGGTCCGCACGGAGCACACCGGGCGCGTCCCGCAGCTCGCGCAGCGCCGCCGCGAGGGTGCCGGACGACGCCTTGCCGTCCCAGTAGCGGGAGATGACCGCCGACAGTTCGGGGGCCTCCTGCTTGTTCAGCGCCGAGCTGTAGTTGACGTCGCTGAAGGCCCGCAGGGCCCGCTCCACCCGCGGGCTGCCGCCCGAGAGTTCGTGCACGGCCTGCCCGTAGGAGCGGTCCGCGTCGTACGCGGCGTCGTTCCAGGTGTAGTCGGCGACGGTGTACAGGGCGAGCTTCGAGGCGTACGGCTGGATCATCGGGTTGGCCGTGATCCCCGCGAGCTGTTCGGCGAGCCCCTTCTCGCGCCCGCTGAACGGGCCGAGCAGCAGCCTGTTGGTCGCGTAGTCGTTGACCGGGTAGTTGTCCCAGGTCAGGATCTGATGGCCGAAGACCGTCCGGGCCGACTTCGCCTGGGCGACCGTCATGGTCGGCGCGACGACACCGACGCCGGTCCACTCCACCAGGACGTCCTTGTCGAGCTGACCGGCGATGGCGGTCTTGTACGGGGACGGGGTGACGTCGTAGTACTCGGTCGGCACCATCTCCAGCGGCTGCGCGCCCTCGTGGGTCTTGATGAACTCCTTGTTGACCCGGTTGAGCAGGTACGCCTGGGCGGCGCCCGCCGCGCCGCCGCCCGTACCGAACTTCGCCTTGTCGGCGTCGCAGTTCCAGTTGGTGTAGCTGATGTCGTCGAGCGGGATGGCGAACTGCCGTACGCCGATGTCCCAGATGGTCTGGAGCTTGTCGACCAGCGCCTTGAGGTCGGCGTCCGAGCTGTAGCAGGCGCTCAGCCCGGGCGAGAGGGCGTAGGTGAACTGGACGTGGTTGGCGCGCGCCCGGTCCACCAGCTCCTTGATCGTGGCCAGTTGGCCGGCCGGGTAGGCGTCGCGCCACTTGTCGCGCAGGTAGGCGTCGTCCTTGGGCGAGTAGACGTAGATGTTCATCTTGTGGGAGCCGTAGAAGTCCATCTGGTCCAGGCGCGCGGCCTGCGACCAGGGGGTGCCGTAGAAGCCCTCGATCGTGCCGCGTACCGGTGTGGCCGGCCAGTCGCGCACCGCCAGGCCGCGCACAGACGCGCCGGGGCCGGTGTGCCGCGGGAGGACCTGGCGCAGTGACTGGGCGGCGTAGTACGTCCCGGTGACGTCGGCCCCGGAGAGCACGATCCGGCCGGCGCCGTCTCCCTTCGCGCGGCCCGCGGCGAGGACATAGCCCTCGGCGGCGAGGCCCTGGGTGCCCTGGACGCCGAGCGCGGTGAGGGCGGTGGCGGATGCCTGGTTCTCGCCGGGGCCGCCGACGTAGACCGCGAGCCGGTCGTGTCCTGTGCTCTTCGGTCCGACGGACAGATGGGCGGCTCCGGCGGCCTTGAGGGACTTCTCCACCAGGGAGAGCGCGGCGGCGTCGGTGGTGGCGCCGGTGACGATGTCGACGTACGGGGTGATGCGCACGCTGTCCTGGCGGGGGGACTCGGACTGGGGCGCGGGGGTGATGACAGGTGCTGTGGACTTCGGGGCTGCGTTCTTCGGAGCTGCCGTCCTGGGGGCTACTGCCTTGGGGGCCGCCGTCTTCAGGGCCACTGTCTTCGGGGCCGCGCTCGCGGTCCCGGCGGTGGCCGCGCTGAGCGGGGCCGCGGAAAGGGCCAGCGCGAGGCCCGCCACGAGCGGTCTGAGCAGGGGTCCCGAGAGCGGGCTGTGCTGTGGTCCGGCCGGTTTTTTGCGGAACATCGACGATCCTCCACGGTTCGGCACCGACCCCTGAGCGGGGATGTAGAGGACTAGACCACTCGGCTGATTATGTGTCAATGATGCGCGCAGGAAGGCTTTTTCGAGCAGATACGCGCATTGGTATGCACCATCCCCCGGCAGGGTGATGGATGTCACCCACTTCCCCGGTGCACGGAACGGTCCCGCCGGACGTCTGACCCTTCGAGGGAACACCGTCGGCCGAACCGCGAGAAGGGAGCGAGACCTTGCCTCATATCGTCGAACAGGCAGTCCAGGCTCGCCTGGTCACACCCGCACCCCGGATGGAGACCGTCCCGGCCACCCTGCGCTATGACCGTACGGACCCCTTCGCGGTCAGCGTCGGCTTCCCGCCGCAGGCCACGCTGGCGGGCGAGCCGGTCTCCTGGGCGTTCGCACGCGATCTGCTGGCCACCGGCATCCGTAAGGCCGCCGGTGTGGGTGACGTACGGATCCGGCCGTTCGGCTACGACAGGACCGTCCTCGAGTTCCACTCCCGCGAAGGCGTCGCGATGGTCCATATCCACACCTCCGAACTGCGCCACTTCCTGAAACGGACCGAGACCGTGGTCCCCGCCGGACGCGAGCACCGCTACCTCGATGTGGACCAGGACGTCGTGGAACTGCTGCGGGACGCCTGCTGAGGGCTTCACCCGCAGGGCTGTGACCGGTCAGAACCGCCGGTCGGCGATACTCACCGCATGGCTGATGACGGCGCGGACCACGGATACCTGCTCGACAACCGGCAGTCGGAAGCGGGTGTCCGCTTCGACGCGCTGGCCGAGCTGTTCGATCCGGTGACCTTCCGGCACGTCGACGGGCTCGGCATCACGGACGGCATGCGGTGCTGGGAGATCGGCGCGGGCGGCCCCAGCGTGCCCAGGGGCCTGGCGGCACGGGTCGGCCCCGCGGGCTCGGTACTGGCCACGGACATCGACACCTCCTGGACCGAGGCCGCGCTCGGCACCGGCGGCATGAGCGGCACCGGAAGCGGCGCCTCCGCCGGCGGGACCATCGAGGTGCTGCGCCACGACGTGGCGGCCGACCCGCCGCCGCCCGGCGGCTTCGATCTCGTACACGCGCGCCTGGTCCTGGTCCACGTCACCGACCGGGCCGAGGCGCTGCGCCGGATGGTGCGGGCGCTGCGCCCCGGCGGATGGCTGCTGGTCGAGGACGCCGACCCCGGGCTGCAGCCGCTCCTGTGCCCCGACGAGTCCGGCCCCGAGCAGCGGCTCGCCAACCGGCTGCGGACCGGTTTCCGCGAGCTGATGGCCGCGCGCGGAGCGGACCTCGCCTACGGGCGTACGCTGCCCAGGCTGCTGCGGGAAGCCGGTCTCGACGACGTACGGGCGGACGCGTACTTCCCCATCACGTCCCCGGCCTGCACCACGCTGGAGGCCGCCACCGTGCGCCAGATCCGCGCCCGCCTCGTGGCGGCCGGGCTCGCCACCGACCAGGAGATCGACCAGCACCTGGCGAACGTCGCCACCGGCCGGCTCGACCTGGCGACATCCCCCATGATCTCCGCCTGGGGACGCCGGCCAGGACGGGACAGCGCAGCGGCCGCACCGGAGCGGGCGCGGTAGATCACTTACGGTAAATCACTTTGCGGCCGGGCAGGATCGGCCGTAACGTTCTCTCCGGCCCTGTTGTCGTTGATCGGAGTAGGACATTGCGCTACTGAGGTCTTGAGACACCGTGCCGTGCAGTGACCACACCTGCGCGCACCGCGTGTGACCTCGGTATTCGAGCTGTCCTCCCGGAACAGGGCCTTCTCTGTGCCCTGCGGTGTCTCCACCCGTTGCCCTCACCCCTTTTCGCAGCAACCGGGAGACCCGTATGTCAACCCATTCGTCCACCCATATCTCGTGCACCGCGCTCTCCTTCTCCTGGCCGGACGGAACGTCCGTACTCGACGGATTCCAGCTGGCCGTCGGCCCCGGCAGGACGGGCCTCATCGGCGTCAACGGCTCGGGCAAGTCGACGCTGCTCGGGCTGATCGCCGGAGAGCTGACGCCGGCCTGTGGCACCGTCCGGGTCACCGGCGACATCGGCTACCTCCCGCAGAATCTCGTACTCGACACCGCGCTGCGGGTGGACCAGGCGCTGGGTATCGATGTGCAACGTGCCGCGCTGCACGCCATCGAGGCCGGTGACGCGAGCGAGGAGCACTTCACCGCGGTCGGCGACGACTGGGACGTGGAGGAGCGCGCCCACGCCGTGCTCGGCCAGCTCGGGCTCGGATCGGTCGGACTCGACCGGACCGTCGGCGAGGTGTCGGGCGGCGAGTCCGTCCTGCTGAGGCTCGCGGCGCTGCTGCTGCGCAGGCCCGACGTACTGCTGCTCGACGAGCCGACCAACAACCTCGACCGGCAGGCCAGACAGCGGCTGTACGCGGCGGTCGACGCCTGGCCGGGCGTGCTGGTCGTGGTCAGTCACGACCGTGAACTCCTGGAGCGCGTCGACCAGATCGCGGATCTGCGGGACGGCGAGGTCCACTGGTACGGCGGAGCCCTGTCCGCGTACGAGGAGGCGCTCGCCGTGGAACAGGAGGCGGCCGAGCGGATGGTGCGCGTCGCGGAGGCCGATGTGCAGAAGCAGAAACGCGAACTGGCCGATGCCCAGGTCAAATTGGCCCGCCGCAAGCGGTACGGGCAGAAGATGATGGAGAACAAGCGCGAGCCCAAGATCGTGATGGGTGCGCGCAAACGCGCGGCCCAGGAGTCGGCGGGCAAACACCGCATCATGCACACCGAGCGGCTCGACGAGGCGAAGGAGCGCCTCAGCGAGGCGGCGGACGCGGTGCGCGACGACGACGAGATCCGCATCGAGCTGCCGTCCACCCGGGTCCACCCGGGCCGGAGCGTGCTGACCCTGCGGGACCTCCGGCTGCCGTACGGAAGCGGTGTCGAGGGCGAGTTCACCGCGCACGGACCCGAACGGATCGCCCTGGTCGGACGGAACGGCGCGGGGAAGACCACGCTGCTGCGGACCATCGCGGGCCTGCTGGAGCCGGTGTCGGGCGAGGCGACGGCGCATGTGCCGCTGCGGTTCCTGCCGCAGCGGCTCGATGTGCTCGACGACGGGCTGAGCGTCGTGGAGAACGTGGCGCGCAACGCGCCGGACGCGGGCAACAACCTGATCCGGGCCCGGCTCGCCCGGTTCCTCTTCAAGGGGGCGCGTGCCGACCAGCCGGCCGGCACACTGTCGGGCGGCGAACGGTTCCGGGCCGCGCTCGCCGCGCTGCTGCTGGCCGAGCCGGCCCCCCAGCTGCTGATGCTCGACGAGCCGACCAACAATCTGGACATGGCGAGCGTGCGCCGGCTGACCGCCGCACTGGAGTCCTACGAGGGGGCGCTGATCGTGGCGAGCCATGACCTGCCGTTCCTGGAGTCGATCGGGATCACCCGGTGGCTCACCCTGGGCGAGAACGAATGTCCCGGGGAGTGAGGCGTGATGTGGCTCTCCGTTCCGCGGCCCGACCTGGGCGCATAACAGACCGTAACGGTACATATCGGAACCGGGGGTTGGCTGAGGCTTACTGCCGCCTTAACCTACGGATACGTAACCTACGAATCCGTAGGTAACTACTCCCGTCCCCAGGAGCCCCCGTGACGATCACCTCTCCCCACCTCGGCAGTACGGACGCGTGGACAGACGCCCGGCTGCTGTATGCGCTGGAAGAGGTGGTGGAGAAGGAACTCAACCGCCATCTCTCCGTGGCCAAGGACTGGATGCCCCACGAGTACGTGCCGTTCTCCGACGGCCGTAACTTCCCCGGCTTCTTCGAGGACGGGAAGGCGTGGGAGCCCGAGCAGTCCAAGGTCACGGACATCGGCAGGACCGCGCTGGTGGTCAATCTGCTGACCGAGGACAACCTCCCGAGCTACCACCACGAGATCGCCTCACTCTTCGGGCGCGACGGCGCCTGGGGCACCTGGGTGCACCGGTGGACGGCCGAGGAGGGCCGGCACGGCATCGTGATGCGCGACTACCTGCTGACCTCGCGCGCCGTCGACCCGGACAAGCTGGAGCAGTTCCGGATGGCGCACATGTCGGAGGGCTTCGAGTCCGACAACCGGCACTCGATGCTGCACTCGGTGGCGTACGTCGCCTTCCAGGAGCTCGCCACCCGGGTCTCGCACCGCAACACCGGCCACCAGTCGGGCGACCCGGTGTGCGACCGGATGCTGGCGCGGATCGCGACCGACGAGAACCTGCACATGGTCTTCTACCGCAATCTGCTGGGCGCCGCCTTCGAGATCGCCCCGGATCTCACCATGCAGGCGGTGCGTGACGTCGTGGTCGACTTCCGGATGCCCGGACACGGGATGCCCGGCTTCGAGCGGGCCGCTGCGCAGATGGCCATCGGTGAGATCTACAACATGCGGATCCACCACGACGACGTGCTCCAGCCCGTCCTGCGCTATCTGAAGGTCCTGGACATCGACGGGCTCGGCCCGGAGGGACTGAAGGCGCAGGAGGAGCTGGGGATGTACATGGGCGGTCTGGACGCCGAGGCCGCCAAGTTCGACGTGAAACTCGCGGCCCGCAAGGCCCGGATGGCCGCCCGCGCCGCCGCGTCGTAGTACCGCGTCGTCCCCGTACGCCGTTCTCACCCCGGCCGGTGCCGCACACAGCGGAGACCGGGCCGGGGTGACGGCGTTACGGGGTGGTGGCACTACGGGGTGACGGCGTCCCGGGTGAGTGATGGCGGGGGGTAGTCAGCTCGCCGCGCGTCTGAGGCCGTACCGCTCCTTCTCGGAGAGTCCTCCCCAGACCCCGAACCGTTCGTCGTGGTCGAGTGCGTACTCCAGGCAGGCCACGCGCTCCTCGCAGATTCCGCAGAGCCGCTTGGCCTCCCGGGTGGAGCTTCCGGGGTCGGGAAAGAAGAACTCCGGCCCCGTCTCGGCGCACAGCGCCCGCTCCTGCCAGGCGAGCTCAGGCGCGTTGCTGGTGGTGATCGACATGCTGGACACAGTGCCCGGCGGCGATCAATATCCGTTCAACAAACGATGAACGTGACTCCAGCGGCGGGTCTCACGCGCCGCCGGATTCGCCCTTGATCAGCGCGAACCTCGCTCCGTAGGGGTCGTTCGCCTTGGCGATCCGGCCGACGCCCGGCAGATCGACCGGTTCCATGACGACGGAGCCGCCGAGCCGCTGGGCCGAGGCCACCGCCGCGTCGGTGTCGGACACCTCGAAATACGGCAGCCAGTACCCGGCGTCGGCGGCTCCGGTCTGGACGAAGCCCCCGAAGTTGGCCTCGGGGCCGCGGCCTGCCGGGGCCGCCATCGTGTACGTACCGCCGGGGTAGGGCGCGGAGTTGGTCTCCCAGCCGAAGACCGCGTGGTAGAAGGCCGCGGCGGCGGGGATGTCCGTGGTGTACAGCTCGGTCCAGCAGAGCGCGTTCGGGTCGTTCACCACGGCCATGCCGCTGTTCTCCCCCGGCTGCCAGGTCGAGAAGGGCGCACCGGTGGTGTCCGTGAATCCGGACATGCGGCCCAGCGCCGCCACGTCGTGCGGTCCGAACAGCGATCCGCCGCCCGCGGCTTCGACGGCCCGTGCGGTCGCTTCGGCGTCCGGCGTCTGGAAGTAGACGTTCCAGGCCGCCCTGCCCGCCGGGCCCTCCATCCCCTGCATCACCCCGCCGACCGTTTTCCCGTCCAGGACGTACATGCCGTAGCCGCCGAAATCGGGGCCCGCCGACCGGAACTCCCAGCCGAACAGCCCGCCGTAGAAGGCGTTGGCCCCTTCCTGGTCGGGGGTCGCGAGATCGATCCAGTTGGGTGAGCCTGCGACGAACGGGATGCTCAGCATGGTGCGCTCCTCGGCTTGGGGGCGGTCTCCCCTGTCGGACCCTTCCGGACCCCTCGGACCCTGTCGGACTGCGTTTCCGAGTCTTGCACCGGGCACTGACAGTCCGGCGCGCCGAGGGCCGCCGGGTACGGCCGGGCGGGTAGCCGGGAGACCCCAATGGCGTACCTGGTGCACACCCCGGACGGTGTCCGCCCGCCGTTCCCGATTCCGGACCCCGGCCTGATCCGAACAGAGGTCCCGCGGCCCCGTACCGCGTGACATCATCCGTCCGGTGAGCGGCGAGAAGCGCGGTCCGGCCCCGGCCGGCCGAAGAGACGGCAGAACGGCCCGGGCCCTCCTCCTGGAGGCGGAGCGGCTGCTCGGTGCGGCGCGGGCCGTCGTCACCGACCGGGCCGCCGCGGCCGGCGCCGTACGCGATGCGCTCGCCCCGCTCCAGCAGGAGCTGGCCAGGAGCGAGCTGGAGCCGATCCCGCTGTCGCGCCTGCGGGACGTCACCGAGGGGCGGCT
>NZ_JAAGLN010000082.1 GCF_010548145.1 Streptomyces sp. SID10853 | reverse complement strand
GGCGCGGGCGGCCCGGGCAGTTCGGGCGGCGCGGACGGCTCGGGCGGCGCGGACGGCTCGGGCGGCGCGGACCCCGGAGGGATCGATGTGCGGTACGTCCCGGCGCCGCATGCCCGCCCGGCACGCCGGTCCACAAGGTTTCTTCCTGCCCGCCGTGGCCGACGATAGGAATGAGCACACAATGAGCCGAACACCGTAGGTCCCGCGCCGGTACGGCCCGTACGCCGTAAAAGCCGTACGCAGCAAAAGCCGTACGCCGTAAGAACGGAGAACTCGTGTCAGTTACGGAAAGCTCGATCTCCTCAGCCGAGGCGCACAGTGCGCACAACTACCACCCGCTGCCCGTGGTCGTCGCTTCGGCGGACGGCGCGTGGATGACCGACGTCGAGGGGCGCCGCTACCTCGACATGCTCGCCGGTTACTCGGCGCTCAACTTCGGCCACGGCAACCGCCGGTTGATCGACGCGGCCAAGGCCCAGCTGGAGCGCGTCACGCTCACTTCCCGGGCCTTCCACCACGACCGGTTCGCCGACTTCTCCACCCAGCTCGCCGAGCTGTGCGGCATGGAGATGGTGCTGCCGATGAACACCGGGGCCGAGGCGGTCGAGACGGCGGTGAAGACAGCCCGTAAGTGGGGATACAGAGTCAAGGGCGTACCGGACGGTCAGGCGAAGATCGTCGTCGCCGAGAACAACTTCCACGGCCGGACGACCACGATCGTCAGCTTCTCGACGGACGCCGAGGCCCGAGCGGACTTCGGCCCCTACACCCCCGGCTTCGAGATCGTGCCGTACGGGGACCTGGCCGCCCTGGAAGCGGCCGTCGACGCCAACACCGTGGCCGTGCTGCTCGAACCCATCCAGGGCGAGGCCGGGGTACTGGTGCCGCCGGCGGGCTACCTGCCGGGCGTACGGGAACTGACGCGCGCCAGGAACGTGCTGTTCATCGCCGACGAAATCCAGTCAGGACTGGGCAGGACAGGGAAGACCTTCGCCTGTGAGCACGAGGGTGTCGTGCCGGACCTGTACATCCTGGGCAAGGCGCTCGGCGGCGGGGTGGTGCCGGTGTCGGCGGTGGTCTCGTCGGCGGAGGTCCTGGGCGTCTTCCGCCCGGGCGAGCACGGGTCGACCTTCGGCGGGAACCCGCTGGCGTGCGCCGTCGCCCTGGAAGTCATCGCGATGTTGCGGACCGGTGAGTACCAGCAGCGGGCGACCGAACTGGGTGATCACCTCCACCGTGAACTGGGCCTGCTGGTGGGCGGCGGCGCGGTGGAGGCGGTGCGCGGGCGAGGGCTGTGGGCCGGCGTGGACATCGCCCCGGCCCACGGCACCGGCCGGGAGATCTCGGAGAAGCTGATGGATCTCGGAGTGCTGGTGAAGGACACCCATGGCTCCACCATCCGGATCGCCCCGCCGCTGGTGATCAGTAAGGAGGACCTGGACTGGGGGCTCACCCAGCTCCGGAGCGTGCTGAACGTGTGAGGCAGCTGAGGGGCCGGCCCTCAGAGGATGACGTGGGGCAGGAAGCGGGCGTACTCGTCCGTCACCGGCCCCGCCGACTCCCGGATGCCGAGCCCCGCCGCTTCGTCCTCGACGACCCACGCACCGAGCACCACACGGTTGCCGTCGAAGTCCGGCAGCGGCGCCAACTCCTGGTAGCAGCACGCCTCGTCGGCCCGTGCCTGCGCCCGTATCCCGACAGAGCCGGCACCACCACCGCCACCCGGCTCGTGAAGCTCGACGCCCGCGCCTTCGCGGCCGAGCAGCGGCTTGGAGACGTACCCCTTCGACAGGGCGAGTTCGCGCGGCCCGTCCAGATAGGCGGGAAGGAGATTCGGGTGGCCGGGATACAGCTCCCAGACCACGGCGAGCAGGGCCTTGTTGGAGAGCAGCATCTTCCATGCGGGCTCGATCCAGCAGGTGGAGCCGGTGGAACCGCCGTTGTCGAGCGTGTCCAGGACCTGCGGACCGAAGCTGTCCGTCGTCAGCCACTCCCACGGGTAGAGCTTGAAACAGCTGCGGATGAAGCGCATCCCCTCGTCGACGAACCGCCCGGACAGCGGATCCCAGCCGATCCGTTCCATCGAGAGCGCCTCGGTGTCGATCCCGGCCTGCTGGGCGGTCTCCCGCAGATAGGCGGCCGTCATCAGGTCCTCGCCGAGTTCGTCGGCCTCGGAGTGCGCGAAGTGCAGCGGCCCCGGCGGCAGCAGCGGGGCCTGCCGCTTCCAGGCGGCGACCAGCCGTTCGTGCAGGGAGTTCCACTGGTCGGCGCCGGGGAAGCGGTCCTCCATCCAGAACCACTGCGGGCCGGCCGCCTCCACCAGGGAGGTGGGAGTGTCGGCGTTGTACTCCAGCATTTTCGCCGGGCCGCTGCCGTCGTACCGGAGGTCGAACCGGGCGTAGACGGAGGGGAGTTCATCGCGCCGCCGCCAGGACTCGCCGACCAGCCGGGCCAGCCGGGGATCGGTGATGCCCAGCTCCGCGAACCGGTCGCGCTCGACGATGTGGGCGGCCGCGGCAAGGCACATCGCGTGCAGCTCCTCGACCACCTCCTCCAGCGCCTCGACCTCGGGGAGGGAGAACGAGTAGTACGCGCTCTCGTCCCAGTACGGGCGCAGCGAGTCGTCGGGGTAGCGGGTCAGCGGGTAGATGAGCCCCTGCTCCTCGACGATCTGCTGCCAGCCGGGACGCGGTTCGATGGTGTGCCGCCGCATGTCCGGTTCAGCCGCCGCTGGAGTGGAATCCGCCACCGGAGTGCGACCCGCCGCCGAAGCCGCCGCGGTGCACCGAGGGCTTGCTGAAGCTGCCGCCGGAGAGCTTGCCGTGCTTGGACGAGCCGCCGTAGTAGTACGTGCCGTGGCCGGTGCCGTTGGTGCACTCGTACGTCGGCAGCTGCTTGTGCGTATTCGGATCGACACACCGCTTGTCCACGTCGGAGCCGCAGGCGGTGAGCGTTGCCGCCAGCATCCCCATCCCTCCGAGCACCACGGCACCCGACCTCATCCTGCGCATGCGCCCCACTCCCCCGTCATACGAACTCCGCCGGCTCTGCTGCCGCATCTGTCGGTGTACAGACTAGATACCGCCCGGGTGCGGTGCGCATGGGTGGTCGGTGCTGGGCCCGTCTCCGCGCAACTAGAGTCCTTTCGTGCTCATCGGAATGATCTGTGCCCTCGGTTCAGCGGTCTGCTTCGGTACGGCCTCCGTGCTCCAGGCCGCCGCGGCCCGCGCCTCCGCACCGGGAACCGGCTCGGGCGTGGACGCCGCGCTGCTCCTGCGCGCCCTGCGCCAGTGGCGTTACATCGCCGGACTCGGCCTCGACGGGCTCGGTTTCGTACTCCAGATCATCGCCCTGCGGACGCTCCCCATCTACGCGGTCGGCGCCGCACTCGCCGCGAGTCTCGCGGTCACCGCCGTGGTCGCCTCCCGCATCCTCGGCGTCCGGCTCTCCGGTACCGAATGGGGCGCGGTGGCCGTCGTCTGTGCGGGCCTCGGGATGCTCGGCCTCGCCTCCGGGAACGAGGGGCACACGGCGGGTTCGTCAGCGCTGCGGTGGTCGATGCTCGCCGTCGCACTCGCGGTGCTCCTGGTGGGCACAGCGGCGGGCCATCTCAAGGGCAAGGCGCGGGCCCTGGTGCTCGGCCTCGGTTCCGGGGTGGGTTTCGGGGTGGTCGAGGTGTCGGTGCGCCTCATCGACTCGGCCGACTTCACCAACCCGGCGCTGTACGCACTGCTGGTCGGCGGCGGTTCGGCCTTCCTGCTGCTCACCTCGGCGCTCCAGCGCGGTTCGGTGACCACGGCCACGGCGGGCATGGTCATCGGCGAGACCATCGGCCCCGCACTGGTCGGGGTGGTCTGGCTCGGAGACCGTACGAGGGAGGGGCTGGCCCCGCTGGCCGTTGCGGGCTTCGCGGTGGCCGTCGCGGGAGCACTCGCACTGGCCCGGTTCGGCGAGGCCCCGGCCACGCCGAACCCGGCCGAAACCTGAGACCACCGGCCGGCCTGCCCCGGCCCACTCTGGCCCGCCGCCGCCTGCCCCCTGCCACCGGCCCATCCTGGCCTGCCCCCTGCCTGCCCCCGCCCACTCTGGCCCGCCGCCGGCCTGCCGCCGGGCCGCCCTCCTGACTCACGCCCCCTTGCCGCCTCCTCCCTCGCCTCCCCCCCTCGCCTCCTCCCTGGCCTGCCCCCTAAGGCAGCACCCGGCACAGTGCGTCCAGCGCCCCCGTCCATGCGCTGTCCGACGGCGTTCCGTATCCGACGACCAGCATGTCCCGCCCGTCCCGCCCGTCGTCCCGCACATCCGCGTGCCGGAACTGGGCACCGCCGTAGAGCTCAAGGCCCTGCCGGGCAGCCGCCTGAACCACCGACTGCTCGGTGCCCCGGGGCAGTTCCAGTACGGCGTGCAGCCCCGCGGCGATCCCGGACACCCTGATGCCGGGCGCCCGTTCGGCCAGCGCCGCCACCAGCTGGTCGCGCCGCCGCCGGTAGCGCAGCCGCATCGCGCGGACATGCCGGTCGTACGCACCGGAGGCGATGAACTCCGCCAGGGTCAGCTGCTCCAGCGAACTGGACATCCAGTCGGATTTCCCCTTCGCCCGCGCGGCCTCGGACACCATCGAATCGGGCAGCACCAGCCAGCCGAGCCGCACTCCGGGAGCGATGGACTTGCTGGCGGTCCCGCAGTAGACGACCCGCTCGGGATCCAGCCCCTGGAGCGCCCCGACCGGCTGGCGGTCGTAGCGGAACTCCCCGTCGTAGTCGTCCTCCAGGATCACCCCGTCCGTGGTCCTGGCCCAGTCGACGGCGGCGGTGCGCCGGTCCGGGTGGAGCGGGACACCCGTCGGGAACTGGTGCGCGGGTGTCATCAGCACCGCGCCCTCGCGCCCCAGTTCACCGGTGCGCGAACCGAATCCGTCCACCGGCAGGGCCCGGGTGCGCAGCCCGGCATCGGCCAGCAGGTTCCAGTGCAGATCGAGCCCGTACGACTCGACGGCCACCTCCCGCACCCGTCTCCCCCGCAGCACCTTCCCCATCAGCATCATCGCGTGGGCGAAACCGGCACACACCACGATGCGGTCCGGGTCGGCGTGGACACCGCGGGCGCGCGCCAGATAGTCGGCCAGCACGGTGCGCAGCTCGGGCCGCCCCCGCGGGTCGCCGTAGCCGAACGCCTCGTGCGGCGCGGCGGTCAGCGCCTTCCTCGACGCCCTGAGCCACTCCGTACGCGGAAAGGAGGCGAGGTCGGGAACGCCGGGCCGGAGGCTGTACTCGGGTCCGCTCCGCTGCGGCGGCCGCGCGGCGGCGGGCCTCGGCACCCCGCGCGGCACGGTCCGCGGGGCCACTCGGGTCCCCGAACCCTGCCGGGCGGTCAGCCACCCCTCGGCGACCAGCTCGGCGTAGGCGTCGGCGACCGTGTTACGGGCCACGCCCAGGTCGGCGGCGAGCGTACGGGAGGAAGGCAGCCGAGTCCCCGGCGCCAGCCGCCCGGTACGGACGGCCCTGCGCAGCGCGTCCGTGAGACCGACCCGCAGCCCGGGACCGGTCAGCTCCAGATGCAGGTCTACGCCAAAAGTGGCCCAAGGATCTGTCATAGAAATGGACCATACCCCTGCGCCATCTGCCACGTAGCGTCGTAGGCACACGACGGTCAAGGCACGACGAAGCATGACGGTCAAAGGCACGAAGGGCACAAGAGCTATGACGGACTACCTCCCCGAGCACACCCCCCGCCTCAACGTGGGGAAGCTCGCCCCCGAGGTCTACAAGGCCATGATCGCCCTGGACGCGGCGGCCAAGAAGGGCGTCGACCCGACCCTGCTCGAACTGGTCAAGATCCGCGCATCCCAGATCAACCACTGCGCCTTCTGTATCGACATGCACTCCAAGGACGCGCTCGCCGCGGGTGAGTCGGTCGAGCGGATCGTGCAGCTGAGCGGCTGGGAGGAGTCGCAGCACTTCTACACCGCGAAGGAGATCGCGGCGATCGAGCTGACCGAGGCCATCACCGTGCTGACCGACGGATTCGTGCCGGACGAGGTGTACGCACACGCCGCCGAGCACTTCGACGAGACCGAACTGGCCCAGCTGATCGCGGCGATCACCGTGATCAACGCCTGGAACCGGTTCTCCGTCACCGCCCGCCTGGTGCCCGGCCACTACACGCCGGGCTCCCTCGCCCACCGCCCCTGAGCCCGGCCGCCACCGGGCGGGCACGGCACAGCGCCCGGCCGCCACTGAGCCCGGCCGGCACTGAACCCCGCCCCGCTCGGCCCGGCCCGGCCCGGCCCGACCCGGCCGGCACTGGACCCCTCCTCCTGCTCCCCGCCCCGCCTCCGCTGAAAGGTCCCTCCATGACGGACTTCCGCAGTCTCCACCTGGGCCGGTCACCCGGTGATCCGCTGGTGCTGCCCTGCCCGTGGGACGCGGCCAGCGCCCGCGTCTTCGCGGAAGCCGGGTTCCCGGCGCTCGCCACCCCGAGCGCCGGAGTGGCGGCCTCGCTCGGTTACGCGGACGGGGACACCCCGGCCGACGAGATGTTCGCCGCGATCAGCCGGATCGTCCGGGCGGTCGAGGGCTTCGGCGTGGCCGTTTCGGCGGACATCGAGGACGGGTACGGGCTGCCGCCGGAGGAACTGGCCGGGCGGCTGCTCGACACCGGCGCCGTCGGCTGCAATCTGGAGGACTCCTCCGGCGGAGTCCTCCGCGACCCGCAGGAGAACGCGGACCGGCTCGCGGCGTTCCGCGCGGCGGCCGGAGCCGCGCTGTTCATCAACGCCCGCGTGGACACGTACATCCGTGGCGTGCGGGATCCGGCGCCGGCCATCGACCGCGCCGTCCGCTATCTCGCGGCGGGCGCCGACTGCGTCTACCCGATCACGGCACCGCCGGACCAGCTGCCCGGCCTGGCGTCCGCGGTCGGGGCACCGCTCAACGCGCTCTTCCGGCCCGGCGGTCCGTCACCGCAGGAGCTGGGCGGGCTCGGTGCCACCCGCATCACGTTCGGCGGCGGCCTGCAACACCAGTCGATGGAGCGGCTGCGCCAGGACGCGAACGCGCTGAAGGACTGAGAAGTACTGACGGGCCAACGACTGACGGGCCGACAGCCTGACGGGCCGACGGGCCTGGCCGACAGGCCGACCCCGACCCGACCCGACCCGACCCGACAGTGACAGACATACGGAAACGCCCCCGGCGACCACCTGGTCGCCGGGGGCGTTTCCGTGCGTTCGGCTCAGATGAGGCCGAGCTCGCGAACCGCGTCGCGCTCCTCGGTGAGCTCCTTCACCGAAGCGTCGATGCGGGCACGCGAGAAGTCGTTGATCTCCAGGCCCTGGACGATCTCGTACGTGCCGCCCTCGGTGGTGACCGGGAAGGACGAGATGAGGCCCTCGGGGACACCGTAGGAGCCGTCCGACGGAATACCCATCGAGGTCCAGTCGCCGTCAGCCGTGCCGTTGACCCAGGTGTGCACGTGATCGATGGCGGCGTTCGCGGCGGAGGCGGCCGAGGACGCGCCACGCGCCTCGATGATCGCCGCGCCGCGCTTGGCGACGGTCGGGATGAAGGTGTCGGCCAGCCACTTCTCGTCGTTGACGGTCTCGGCGGCGTTCTTGCCCGCGACCTCGGCGTGGAAGATGTCCGGGTACTGCGTGGCGGAGTGGTTGCCCCAGATGGTGAGACGGCGGATCTCGGAGACCGGGACGCCGGTCTTCTGCGAGAGCTGCGAGATGGCCCGGTTGTGGTCCAGACGGGTCATCGCGGTGAAGCGGTCGGCCGGTACGTCCGGGGCCGATGCCTGCGCGATGAGCGCGTTGGTGTTGGCCGGGTTCCCCACGACGAGGACCTTGATGTCGTCCGCGGCGTTGTCGTTGATGGCCTTGCCCTGCGGGCCGAAGATGCCACCGTTGGCCGCGAGCAGGTCACCGCGCTCCATGCCCTTCGTGCGCGGGCGGGCACCGACCAGGAGCGCGACGTTGGCCCCGGCGAAGGCGACGTTCGGGTCGTCCGTGATCTCGATGCCCTGAAGCAGCGGGAAGGCGCAGTCGTCGAGCTCCATCGCGGTGCCCTCGGCGGCCTTCAGCCCCTGCGGGATCTCCAGGAGACGCAGCTTGACCGGCACGTCCGAGCCGAGCAGGTGGCCCGAAGCGATGCGGAAGAGCAGCGCGTAGCCGATCTGGCCGGCCGCGCCGGTGACGGTGACATTCACAGGAGTGCGGGTCATGGCGTTCTCCGTAAGACAGCTGGCGGTGGGGGTCCCTGCCCCTGGTGCGGGAAATCCCGGAAACTCACACCATGAACTGAATCTTGATGTGAAGAGACTTCCGACGTCAGGCTATCGGAACCCGCGCGCGCCCGGTTCCCACCCCCATGTGGCACGCCGCACACCGCTCTCGTACGCCCTGTGCGGGAGCCCGCGTTGCAGCGGCGGTGGCCGTCCGCGCCAGGGGGGGGAGAGGCGCGGGCGGCCACCGCCGGGTGCAAGCACCCGTGGGGGGATACCAAGCGCTTGCCCCGGGAATCGAGGGCCACTCCCCCGGATTCTCATTTATTTTTCAGACGGCCCGGACGGCTTTCCCATGCGCATACGGGCAGTCAGCGGCCCCGCGCCACAAGGGAGTTCCGGAATTCGCCCCCATGCGCACCGCACCACCGCCGCACTGCCTCACCGCTTCACTGCCTCATCGCCGCACTGCCTCACCGGACGGTGAAATGCATCAGCCCTTCCAGGAACGGCAGCTTCAGCCACGGGTCGGGCTGCACCATGAGTGCGAGCAGCGTGATGAGGAAGCCCAGCACGCCGTACGTGAGCATGTCGGTGAAGCGCGAACGCACCGCGAGCATGCCGACGGAACGCACGCACCAGCGCATCACAGCGCCGCCGAGCAGAGCGATCCCGACCAGCAGCAGCCCCACCCGTGTCACGTCGAAGGCCACGAGCAGCAGCCCGACGCCGATCGTGACGAGCACCGTGAGCAGCGGCCACTGCCTCGCGGGAGCGGGCGCGTCACCGCCGGCCGCCCGGCCGCCGCCCTCGGGGCGCGCGGTGTCCCGTGTCACGCGGGGAAAGCGACGGGTCGTACGGACCGGCTCACCATCCGGCCCGGGCGCGCTGACGGCGTCCTCCCCCTCACCCTCTTCCGGCTGCTCTCCCTCACCCTCTTCCTGCTGCTCCCCCTCGTCCCCGTCGGGCTCCTCGGCTTCGGCACCCGCAGGATGAGCACCCGTGCGTCCAGCACCCTGAGGCCCAGT
The DNA here is from genome assembly GCF_010548145.1 of Streptomyces sp. SID10853. Taxonomy (GTDB): domain Bacteria; phylum Actinomycetota; class Actinomycetes; order Streptomycetales; family Streptomycetaceae; genus Streptomyces. The sequence continues at coordinate 16,689 of NZ_JAAGLN010000082.1, read as the reverse complement.
GCCCGGGGACTCAGCACCCTGAGATCCAGTGCCCTGGGCTTCGGCGCTCGTGCCGTCAGCAGCGCCCCGGGGCTTCCCGGACTCGGGATCCCCGGGCTTCGTGCCCGCCGCAGGTTCCGCCGGCTCAGCCGACACTGCGCTCCGCCGCCTCCACGACGTTCACCAGCAGCTGTGCGCGGGTCATCGGGCCCACACCACCCGGGTTCGGCGAGACCCAGCCGGCCACCTCCGCGACACCGGGGTGCACGTCTCCCGCGATCTTGCCGTTCTCGTCCCGGCTGACGCCGACGTCGAGGACAGCGGCCCCCGGCTTGACGTCCTCGGGGTTGATGATGTGCCGGACGCCGGCCGCGGACACGATGATGTCCGCCTGCTTGAGCATCGCGGGCAGGTCACGGGTGCCGGTGTGGCACTGGGTGACGGTCGCGTTCTCGGACTTACGGGTCAGCAGCAGCGGGATCGAGCGGCCGACGGTGATACCGCGGCCGACGACCACGACATGCGCCCCGTTGATCTCGACACCGTGGTGGCGGAGCAGCTGGATGATGCCGTACGGGGTGCAGGGCAGCGGCCCCTCCTCGTTCAGCACCAGCTTGCCGAGGCTGGTCGGGTGCAGCCCGTCGGCGTCCTTGGCCGGATCCATCAGCCCCAGGACACGGTTGGTGTCGATGCCCTTGGGGAGGGGCAACTGCACGATGTAGCCGGTGCACTCGGGGTTCTCGTTGAGTTCCCTGACGACCGCTTCGATCTCCTCCTGCGTTGCGGTGTCGGGGAGTTCGCGCTGGATCGACCCGATCCCGACCTCCGCGCAGTCGCGGTGCTTGCCGTTGACGTACCACCGGCTGCCGGGGTCGTCACCGACGAGCAGGGTGCCGAGACCGGGAGCCACTCCCTTCTCCTTGAGGGCCGCCACGCGGACGGTCAGATCGGACTTGATCGCGGCCGCGGTGGCCTTGCCATCGAGAATCTGGGCTGTCATACGAGCCATTCTTTCAGGGGGCGGCATGATCGCCCAAGTTGCACTTGCACAACACATAGGGACTGCGACTGGACAAACTTACGCGGCATTGAGAAGCATGTGGTCCGCAGTGCCGCGGCCAGTGTCGGGGGGCAGACCGCTCAGTCGTTTCTCTCACCAATCCTCCGCTCGAACCGCATCGTCCCCGCAGGAACCAACGGAGGAATTCAGTCATGAGCTTCGGCGAACCGAACCCCAACAACCCCTACGGCCCGCCGCCGGGGCAGCCGCAGGGCCAGCCCCAGCAGCCGCCGCAGCCGGGGTACGGATACCCGCAGCAGGCCCCGCAGGGTGTGCCGCAGCAGCCCGGTTACGGCTACCCGCAGGCACCGCCGGTCCAGCAGAACTACGGCGGCGGATACCCGCAGCAGCCCGGCGGATACGGCGGCCAGCCGCCGTTCGCCGGCTGGTGGCGCCGGTTCGCCGCCCTGCTGCTCGACGGTCTGGTCATCGGCATCCCGTACGGCGTCATCATCGGCATCGGCAGCGCGATCGGCGGCGGAGCGGGCTCCGCCATCGCCGTGATCGGCATCCTCGTCGGCATCGGGCTCGGCCTCTTCAAGCTCTACAAGGAGGGCACGACCGGCCAGTTCATCGGCAAGAAGGCCCTCGGCATCAGCCTGCTGCGCGAGGCCGACGGCCGGCCGCTGGGCTTCGGCATGGCGTTCGTCCGCTACCTCGCCCACTTCGTGGACAGCCTCGCCTGCTACCTGGGCTGGCTGTGGCCGGCATGGGACTCCAAGAAGCAGACGTTCGCGGACAAGATCTGCTCGACCGTGGTCGTCAAGGTCGGCTGACCTCCACGTCGACCGGCTGACCTCCGCATCGACCGGCCGACCCGCGTCCTGCTGGACCCGGCCGAAGGCCCGAGGGCCGTAACTCCTGTGCGTATCGCGCGGAGTTACGGCCCTCGGCCGTATCCGGTGTCGTATCCCGCTCCATGTCCGGTGCCGTATCCGGTGCCATGTCCGGCGCCCGAGGTACGGAGAGGGACGAGTGCCTCGGCGGCTCAGTGGAAGAAGTGCCGCGTACCCGTGAAGTACATCGTCACGCCCGCCTTCTCGGCGGCCTCCACGACCAGTTCGTCACGGACCGAACCGCCCGGCTGCACCACGGCCCTGACCCCGGCGTTCGCCAGGATCTCGAAGCCGTCCGGGAACGGGAAGAACGCGTCCGAAGCGGCGTACGCCCCCCGCGCCCGCTCCTCGCCCGCACGCTCGACGGCGAGCTTCGCGGAGTCGACCCGGTTGACCTGACCCATCCCGACGCCGACCGACGCACCACCCTTGGCGAGCAGGATCGCGTTGGACTTCACCGCGCGGCACGCCTTCCAGGCGAACGACAGCTCGGCCAGCTCCGCCGCGTCGAGCGCGTCACCGGACGCGAGCGTCCAGTTCGCCGGATCGTCGCCGTCGGCCTGCAGCCGGTCGGCGACCTGGAGCAGCGCACCGCCGTCGATCTGCTTGACCTCGGCCGCGGCCGACGGGGCGTCGGGACAGCGCAGCACCCGGATGTTCTTCTTGCGCGCCAGCACGTCGACCGCGCCGTCCTCGTACGCCGGAGCGACGACGACCTCGGTGAAGATCGGGGCGATCTGCTCGGCGAGCGCCACGGTCACCGGACGGTTGACGGCGATCACACCGCCGTACGCGGAGACCGGGTCGCAGGCGTGCGCCTTGGCGTGCGCCTCAGCCAGGTCCTCACCGATCGCGATGCCGCACGGATTGGCGTGCTTGATGATGGCCACGCAGGGCTCGGCGTGGTCGTACGCGGCCCGGCGCGCGGCGTCGGTGTCCGTGTAGTTGTTGTACGACATCTCCTTGCCGTGCAGCTGCTCGGCCTGGGCGAGGCCGCCCGTACCCGAGACGTACAACGCGGCGCCCTGGTGCGGGTTCTCGCCGTAGCGCAGGACGTTCCCGCGCTCGTACGTCGCGCCGATGAACTCAGGGAAGCCGCTGTCGTCGGCCGCCGCGTAGTCGTCGGCGAACCAGCCGGCGACGGCCACGTCGTAGGCGGCCGTGTGCCGGAACGCCTCCGCCGCGAGCCGCTTGCGCGCGGTCAGGTCGAAGCCCCCGCCCCTGACGGCGGTGAGGACGTCCGCGTACCGGCCGGGGCTGGTGACGACGGCGACCGACGGATGGTTCTTGGCCGCGGCCCTGACCATGGACGGGCCGCCGATGTCGATCTGCTCGACGCACTCATCCGGCGTGGCACCGGACGCGACGGTCTCGGAGAACGGGTAGAGGTTCACCACGACCAGGTCGAAGGGCTCCACCTCCAGCTCGGCGAGCTGCCTGCGGTGGTCCTCCAGGCGCAGATCGGCGAGGATCCCGGCGTGCACCCGTGGGTGCAGCGTCTTGACCCGGCCGTCGAGGCACTCCGGGAAACCGGTCAGCTCCTCGACCTTGGTGACCGGCACACCGGCAGCGGCGATCTTCGCCGCGGTGGATCCGGTGGAGACGAGCGTGACGCCCGCCTCGTGCAGCCCGAGGGCCAGCTCCTCCAGACCCGACTTGTCGTAGACGCTGACGAGCGCGCGCCGGATGGGCTTAACGGTGTCCGTGTTCTCGGTGTGCACCGACCTGAACCTTTCGTCCCTCAATGCGGTAGCCGTTACGGGCCAGACGCCCCACGACATCGACGAGCAGCTTCCGCTCGACTTCCTTGATGCGCTCATGAAGAGCGCTTTCGTCGTCCTGCTCCCGGATCTCGACCACACCCTGCGCGATGATCGGTCCGGTGTCGACGCCGTCGTCGACGAAGTGGACGGTGCAGCCGGTGACCCTGGCCCCGTACGCGAGCGCGTCGCGCACTCCGTGGGCGCCGGGGAACGCGGGCAGCAGTGCCGGATGCGTATTGACGAACCGGCCCCCGAAGGCCGCGAGGAACTTCTTCCCCACGATCTTCATGAAACCGGCCGACACCACCAGGTCCGGCGCGTAGGCGGCGGTGGCCTCGGCCAGCGCCGCGTCCCACGCGTCGCGGTCCGCGTACTCCTTCACCTTGCAGACGAAGGTGGGCAGCCCGGCGCTGCGGGCGCGGTCGAGTCCGGCGATGCCGTCGCGGTCAGCGCCGACCGCGACGATTTCGGCTCCGTAGGCGGGATCGCCGGCGATCGCGTCGAGCAGGGCCTGCAGATTGGTTCCGGAACCGGAAACCAGCACGACCAGGCGGGCAGGGGAGGACGGGGAGGCCACAGCGGGGCCCTTTCTGGATACGACTTGTGCGGTCGTACGAATAGATCGCATCCCCCGATACGGGGAACTCTACGAACGCGCCGACCGTCGGCAACGATACCGGCACACGGAACGGCCCCCACGGGACGGGGGCACGGCCGAGAGGTAGCGTCTGGGGACAGGACCTGTCTCCCGGGCAGGAACCGAATGAGGGGAAGACGTTCACCAGATGCAGGACCGACGCCACCGCGCGACTCTCCGCACCCAGCCGTACGGGCAGGGTTCACTTCTGCTGCGGGAACGCCGGCCCTCTTCGACGGAGCCGGACGACGACAACCCGTTCGCACCGCCGCCCGCGGACCGTCCCGAGCAGCCGTGGCAGCCCCGGCACCCGCAGCACCCGGCGGGCGGCGAGGGCAGCGGCGGGGGTGACGGAAGCAGCGACGGGGGCGAAGGCGACGGCTCGTCCCCCGGCCGGGGGAGCCAGTGGAGCCCGGTCCAGCCGGGACGCCACGACGGCGGGTTCGGCGCGGGCCCGCAGCGGCCGGCGGGCGGCCCGAACGATCCGGGAAACGGGCGCAACGGCGGCCAGGGCGGCCCCGGCCCGACCCTGCGCTGGGACCCGAAGGACCCGGCGCAGCGCAGGGCGCGCTATGCGCTGCTCGCCGGAATGTGGGCGTTCTTCTTCGCCCTCTTCAACCTGCCGGAGATCGGCCTGCTCCTCGGCGCGCTCGCGGTGTACTGGGGCGTCAGCGCCCTGCGCGCCAAGCCGCAGCCGGATTCGGGCGCGGCCAAGGGCAGCACCGCATCCGGGACATCTGAGCCGCCGGCCTCCCCGACTTCTCCGTCCTCTCCGACTTCCCCGACTTCCCCGACCGATGGGCCGCCGCCGGGCCCGGGTGTGCCGCCGGCACCGACGGCACCGCCGGCTCCCGGCCCGTACGCGGGCCCGTACGCCGGGGCAACGGCCGCCTCGTCGAAGCAGCAGATCACCGCCGCGGTGAGCGGCCTGGTGACCGCCGGGCTCGCACTGCTCATCGTGATCCTGACGTTCTCGGCGCAGCTCGTGTACCGGGACTACTACACGTGCGTGGACGACGCGCTGACGAAGCAGGGCCAGATCGCCTGCAACACGAAGCTGCCGCACTCGCTGGTGCCGGTGCTCGGCACAAAGAAGTAGGCGCGAAGAGGCGGGCACGAAGACGTGGGCGGGCGGCGGCCTCAGTCCTCGTCGGCGTAGGGCATCGGCGGCCAGATATCCGGACCACCGGCGGGCTCCGCTGAGGCGAGGCCGCTCCGGTCGACGGCGGGCTCGGCAGCGGCGGCTGGTTCGGCAACGCCTGATTCAGCCGCGCCCGGTTCGGCGGCAGAGTTGGTCTCTCCCGCATCCTCGGGTGGGAGCGAGGTGGGGGCGGGAGGCACGGGAGACTCGCTCCGTACGGCGGGCTCAGAGGACTCGGAAGACTCAGCGGACTCGGAAGGCTCAGAGGGTGCTGCGGGCTCGGCGGGCGAGAACCCGTCCTGTGCATCCGTGAGCGGGAACTTCGCCAGCAGCCTCCCGGAAAGCCCCTTCAGCGCGGCCCACCGCCCCACCCGCCCGGCGTCAACGTCCCGCCCGCTGCCGTCCTCACTTCCGTCCCCGCTGTTCTCGCCGCCGCTCCCACCACCGTTCTCACCGCTGCCCTCGCCTCCGTGGCGCGCTTCCGGCCCCGTAACGGCCGGGGCTTCGGCCTCGGCCGTCGTCGCAGCCACCGCAGCCGGCACTCCCACGCGTGCCACCACCGCCGCGTCGACCGCGGGCTCCGCCGCCCCCGCCCTGCTGCTCCGCAGTGCCCACCAGCGCCGGAACAGTGCCACGGGAAGAGCAGTCCCAGCGGTCCACACGAGGGTGGCCACGCTCGTCTGCCACCACACGGGACCGAAGGACGTCAGCCTTCCGGTGCCGAGCGGGCCGCCGGCCAGGGCAGCCAGGACGGCCATCACCGCCGCACAGACGACAGCGGCCGACAGCGCCATGAGCGCGGTCACTCCGGCGGTCTCCGCCCGGCCCCTGTCCCAGCCCCTGCCCTTGTCCAAGCCCTTGTCCCGGCCCTTGTCCAAGCCCTTGTCCCGGCCCTTGTCCAAGCCCTTGTCCCGGCTCTCGTCCCGGCCCCGGTCCCCTACCCGCGTCACGAACCAGCCGACCACCACACCAGCGGCCAGCGGCACACCCGCGACCGCCCAGTTCACCGGCGAACCGCTGCCGGGTCCCGGCAGGGCGGCCAGCAACGGGAAGTAGGGAAGCGCGGCGTTACCGGTCACCATGAGCGGCGTCACCGCCGAACCGGTCCCGAGAGTGAAGCCGGGACCGAGCGCGTACGAAGCGCCCCACAGCGCCGCGTTCGGTACGAGCGCGGCGGCCAGCAGCAGGACCGTGAACCGCCCCGACACGGCACCGGTCAGCCGCAGGAACGACTCCTGCGCGGCGCCCCCGTGCCACACCAGCGACCCGGCGACCAGCAACGCGCCCCCGCCTGCCAGCACGGCCGCTCCGGCGGCTCCGGCCCGTAGCACGGTCGGCACCCGGGGACTCCGGACAACCTGCCGTACGCCGGCGGGAAGCGCCCTCCCACCGGCGTACGGCGGGCGCCCCCAGCCACTGAACGGCTCGCGCGGAAAAACACGCGCCCGCCACACCCCCGCCCCGGCGGCGGTACCGGCGACGAGCGGCAGATGCCACAGCGCGCTCAGCGGGACGACGGACAACGGCCCGCTCGACGCGTACAACGTCACAGCCGCCGCCACCAGCAGGTAGCCACCGGTCACCGCACAGAGGGCACCGTGCACCGTCGGCCCCGGGCGGCCGTTCGCCGGGTCGAGCGCGGCCCGCGCCGCACGCTGGACCAGCCAGACGGGCAGCACGACCAGCAGCATCGGCACAAGACCCAAGGGGGCGGGCACACCGGACGCGGTGTCGTGCCTGGTCAGCTCCGTGCCATGGGCGAGCAGCCAGAGCGCGGCGGTGACGTGGAGCGCGCCGCCCGGTCCGCTGTCGGGGTAGGGCGAACTGATCCACAGCAGCATCACCAGCACGGTGAGCGAGCCGAGTCCGAGCGCCGCAGCGAGCCCGCCTCGCAGCACGCAGTCGGCCAGCGCGGCGGATCGGCTCCGCACAGGGGCGAGCGACGGGCTGCGGTCGGTCATCTGGGTCACGCGGGCCATGCTGCCAACGACACGCGCTTTCGCCGCGTAACAGGCAAAGACCGGTCGTGTCACTCAATATACGGTTATGCACTTTTCGGACTGGCGTCCCGCCGTGGGCAGCGCCGTGAGCAGCGCCGGGGGCACCTCATGACGGAACTGCGCTCCCCGAAGAAACGGCGCCGGCCGCGCAAGGCGAAGTCACCGGGCACCGGGCAGCCGGCGGAGGACCAGCGCAAGGCAGCGCTTCCAGAAGCAGCACTGCCGGAAACAGCGCCGGCAGAAACAGCCCTCGCGGAATCGGAAGCGGCACTCGCGGCAGCGGCGCTGTCGGAAACGACGGCCACACTGGAACTGGACCCGCGGCAAGCGCAGGTCGCTGTGGACGCGGACGTCGCGGCAAACACAGCGGAAGCGGGGGAACCGGGAGATACACCCGCACCCCAACCGCCCGGAGCAGCAGCCCCGCAGGCCACACCCGACGACCCGGAGCAGCCGCCGGACGACCCCGGCCTCACCCCCGCCGAAGCCTTCGACCTGCTCTACGCCCGAGCCGCGTCCGGTCTCGTCCACCAGACGTATCTGCTCACCGGCCGCCACCACCTCGCCAGAGAGTCGGTCGAGCGCGCCTTCCACCTGGCCTGGCAGAGCTGGCCCGAGGTCGCGACCGACCGCGACCCGGCCGGCTGGGTACGCGCGGCGGCCTACGAGTACGCGATGTCGCCGTGGCGCGGCAAGAGCCGGAAGAGCCACAAGCGCGGGCTGCCCGACAGGGAGACGGCGGATGCCGCGCAGGTGCCGCTGCGGGACGCCGTACTCCGTCTGCCCCCCGCCTACCGGCGCACCCTGCTGCTCTACGACGGGCTCGGGCTCGACCTCCCCGATACCGCGGCCGAAACGGAGGCGAGCACACCGGCGGCCGCGAACAGGCTGCTGTACGCGCGGTCCGCCGTGGCCAGGGCCCTGCCCGATCTGGAGGAGCCCGCGCTGCTCCAGGAGCAGCTGGCCGCCCTCACTCGCACGGGCCCCGGGGCCGCCCTGCCGGAGCCCCGTTCCGTACGGACGAGGAGCGAGCGCCGGACCCGGTTCTGGACACGGCTCACCATCGGCTGCGTCGCCCTGCTGGCGGCCCTGACGGTGTTCACGCTGGTCACGGCCCCCACCCACTACTCACGGCCGACCGGACCGCCGCACCGGGTGGAGGGTGTCCCGCCGCGCGGCGGCCCGCAGCGGCTGACCGCCGAGGACAAGAAGCTGCACCAGAAACTGCGCGCGGTCCCGGCGAACGGCCCGGAACGCCTGGTACCGCAGCTGGGCTGACCGCCGCACCGAAACCGCAGCCGCCCGCTGACAGCCGCACCGCACCGCTGACCGCCGCACTGCACAGAGCGGGCCCGCACCCCCTGGAAACCAGGGGGCACGGGCCCGCTCCGCAGTGCTGGGACTGTCCGGAAGACCGGGGTCCGTTACGCGCCGGCGAGGATCGCACGGGCCAGCTTGGCCGTCTCGGTCGGCGTCTTGCCGACCTTGACGCCCGCGGCCTCAAGCGCTTCCTTCTTCGCCTGGGCGGTGCCGGAGGAGCCGGAGACGATGGCGCCGGCGTGGCCCATGGTCTTGCCCTCGGGCGCCGTGAAGCCCGCGACATAGCCGACGACCGGCTTCGTCACGTTCTTCGCGATGTAGTCGGCCGCACGCTCCTCGGCGTCGCCGCCGATCTCACCGATCATCACGATGAGGTCGGTCTCCGGGTCCGCCTCGAACGCCGCGAGGGCGTCGATGTGCGTCGTACCGATGACCGGGTCGCCACCGATGCCGACGGCCGACGAGAAGCCGATGTCGCGCAGCTCGTACATCATCTGGTAGGTCAGCGTGCCCGACTTGGACACGAGACCGATACGGCCGGGCTTGGTGATGTCGCCCGGGATGATGCCGGCGTTGGACTGGCCGGGGGTGATCAGGCCGGGGCAGTTCGGGCCGATGATCCGGGTCTTGTCGCCCTTCGACTTGGCGTACGCGTAGAACGCGGCCGAGTCGTGGACGGCGATGCCCTCGGTGATGACGACGGCGAGGGGGATCTCGGCGTCGATCGCCTCGACGACGGCGGCCTTCGAGAAGGCCGGCGGCACGAAGAGCACCGAGACGTCGGCACCGGTCTTCTCGATGGCCTCGGCGACCGTGCCGAACACGGGCACTTCGGTGCCTTCGAAGTCGACGGAGGTGCCGGCCTTGCGGGGGTTCACGCCGCCGACGATGTTGGTGCCGTCAGCGAGCATGAGCTTGGTGTGCTTCATGCCGGTGGCACCGGTCATCCCCTGGACGATGACCTTGCTTTCCTTGGTCAGGAAAATAGCCATGGTGTTGGTGACCTGTTCCCTTACTTCGCAGCCGCGAGCTCGGCGGCCTTGTCGGCCGCGCCGTCCATGGTGTCCACGCGCTGCACGAGCGGGTGGTTGGCGTCCGACAGGATCTTGCGACCCAGCTCCGCGTTGTTGCCGTCGAGACGGACGACCAGCGGCTTGGTGACCGCTTCGCCCTTCGACTTGAGGAGCTCGAGCGCCTGGACGATGCCGTTGGCGACCTCGTCGCACGCGGTGATGCCGCCGAAGACGTTGACGAACACGGACTTGACGTCCGGGTCGCCGAGGATGATCTCCAGGCCGTTCGCCATGACCTCGGCGGAGGCGCCGCCACCGATGTCGAGGAAGTTGGCGGGCTTGACGTTGCTGTGCTTCTCACCGGCGTACGCGACGACGTCGAGGGTGCTCATGACGAGCCCCGCGCCGTTGCCGATGATGCCGACCTCACCGTCGAGCTTGACGTAGTTGAGGTTCTTGGCCTTGGCAGCAGCCTCGAGCGGGTTGGCTGCTGCCTTGTCCTCGAGCGCCTCGTGGTCGGGCTGGCGGAACTCGGCGTTCTCGTCGAGCGAGACCTTGCCGTCCAGGGCCAGGATCCGGCCGTCCTTGGTCTTCACCAGCGGGTTGACCTCGACGAGGAGGGCGTCCTCGGCGACGAAGGTGTCCCAGAGGGTCACCATGGCCTCGGCGACACCCTCGGCCACATCGGCCGGGAACTTCGCCTGGGCCACGATCTCGCGGGCCTTGACGATGTCAACGCCGTCAACGGCGTTGACCGGGACCTTCGCGAGGGCCTCGGGGGTCTTCTCCGCGACCTCCTCGATCTCCATGCCGCCCTGCACCGAGGCCATGGCCAGGAAGGTGCGGTTGGTGCGGTCGAGGAGGTACGAGACGTAGTACTCGGCCTCGATCTCCGGGGACAGCTCGGCGATCATCACCTTGTGGACCGTGTGGCCCTTGATGTCCATGCCGAGGATGTCCGTCGCGCGAGCGACCGCCTCGTCCGGGGTCGCGGCCAGCTTCACGCCGCCGGCCTTGCCACGGCCGCCGACCTTCACCTGAGCCTTGACGACGGACTTGCCGCCCATGCTCTCAGTGGCCTTGCGCGCCGCCTCAGGCGTGTCGATGACTTCACCGGCCAGCACCGGTACACCGTGCTTGGCGAAGAGGTCCCTCGCCTGGTACTCGAACAGGTCCACGCGCGTCCGTCTCCCTTTGCTTAAATCGTCGTCGCAGTAGTGATCGCGGTTACTTGTCTGCGTGGGCGTGCCGCGAAGGGCAACGTGACTGCGCTGTCACTAGGGAGGCGTAGACGGTGTCCGAGTACGCGGCATGTCCGTCTCGCAGGTTATCCCCGTGGGCGCCGGGTCCCTAAATCGCAGATCACACCTGCGCGGTGATTACGGTCACAGCCCGCCGGGCGGGACCGGGCGGCCCCCCTGTACGGGAAAACCGCCCGGTGAGCAGTGCCGACGCGCTCGGAGAGCGGTCAGGAAAGCGGCGAACCGCCGGAGCGCAGCGCGTCCGTGACGCTGCCGGGCGTGACCGATTCCACAGCGGACGAAGCGCCGGAAACAGCGTGTCCGACGGTCAGACGCGCGTGCCGGGCCACGGTGGCACCGAGCCCCTGGGCCAGCGGCTTCACCTGCGCCGCCGCCCCGTGGACGGCCGGCTGTGCCGCCGAGACGACGCCCTGGGCCGGCGGCCGCACCTGCGCGACCACACCCTGCACGGTCGGCTGGACATCGAAGACCACACCGTCGGTGATGCCGCCGGCATCACCGACGGCCTGCCCGGCCACCGGAAGCACCCCGTCCACGGCGGTAACCGCGACAGGCGGCAGAACGGAGTCGGCAGCCGCCCCGGTCACCCCGGTCATCCCGGCCATCGGTGCCGCTGCGCCGTGGGGCGTGACGTGGGTGATGTCGCCGAGGGTCGTGGTGCCGAGGGCCGCTCCGGTGGCATCGGTGGTCCGGGCGACAGCCTGGCCGGCCGCCTGGGAGTAGCCGGGGATCTGGTCGATCGGACCGAAGAGGTAGTCGATCACGTCCACACCATTGGCCCCGTCGATCCCGTCGATCGCGTCGGCCCTGTCGGTCCCATTGACGGCGGGAAGGGAGGAGGCGGCGGGGCCGGCGGGTGCGGCGGAAGGCGCGGGGATCAGGTGCTGAGCCTCGCGCAGGACCTGGTGCTGGTCCTGGATCCGATGGTCGACCTGGTGGTGGACCCCGTGCTGGACCTGGTGGTGGACCTGGCCGGTGACGGTGTGAGAGGCGTGGCCGATGTCCTTGACGTGACCGGCGGCGTGACCGGCCGTGCCTTCGGCGCCCTGAACGTCGGCTCCGATGCCGTCAACAGTCTCGGCAGCGGTGTCAGCAGCGGTGTCTGGCGGCGAGTGCGGTACCGATACGGGCAGTTCGGCCGCCCCGGCAGCCGCTGTGCCCAACGCCCACACCCCGGACGCGGTGGCAGCGACAGCGATGGAACGGCGGATGTTCTTGTTCATGCTGATGTCAGATCCTTCGAATTCAACGGTCCGGAAACCGGAGGTCTCCGGCTGGCGGGCAGACCTGTTCCGCCCCCGCGCGGCAGGTCGAGGCGGGAACGGCCTGCCCTATCCGGGGAATTCGAGAATGTCGCGTGGTCTCTCGCGGGTCGGCGCACCGACGTCGGGCAGCCCTGCCCCACGCAGCAGCGCGAACCGGGCGCCGCCACCGTCGACGGGGGCCGCACAGGGCACACCACTGCCCGGCCCGGAGCCCTCAGCGGTCCGTTTGTCCGGTCCGGTCATGCCGTCGGGAGCATTGAGCCCGCAGGACTGCTGCCCCGGCAGACCCCCACAACGCGCCCCGGGCCCCGGCTTTCTGATATCTCGGTACGAGTACGCTGCAGCAGCCGGGACCCGGAACGTGCCCGAGGCCGCCGCATGCCGCCCTGGTCCGCCTTCGGTGCGCCGCCCGGCGGCGGCACTCCGGTGATCGACCGCATGCTCTGCGGCAGTCTCCCGCTCGCCGTGTGCCGGGGCGGCTCCGAACTCGTGGCGGTCGGCGGACGCTGACCCGTGCGCACCGGAACGACGGACGACAGGTCTCGGGGCAGCTGACGGACCGGCCGGGCAACCCGCTGCACGACCTGCCCCGCACCAGCCACGGCCCCCGACACCGGCCTGCGGGCCGAAGCCTGCGCTTGATCCTGGGCCTGGGCCTGGGCCTGGGCCTGTGCCCGATGGGCTGTGCGCTGGCCGTCAGCTATGGACGGGCCCTCACCGTCCCGTATCCCAGCCACAGTTGAAGCGGCAGGTGAACTCGCGGGTGAACCGCCGCGTGCCAGGTCCGGGGTGCCTCCCGGCAGACCGGACGCGTGCGCCTGACCTCCGTACAGGAAGCCAAGTGCCAGCAGACCGCCGGTCGCGCAAGCCCTCTGTTACTGATCCACCGCCATGTCCGGTATGGGCAGGGGTCTCCGCTCTATGGCCGCTGCCATGACGTCCGGGAAGAGGTCGGGCGTACAGGCGAACGCGGGTGCTCCCAGCGCGGCCAGTGCCTCCGCGTGGGCATGGTCGTAGGCCGGCGCTCCCTCGTCGGAGAGGGCGAGCAGTGTGACGAACTGGGTGCCCGATGCCTTCATCGCCGCCACCCGCTTCAGCATTTCGTCCCGTATCCCTCCCTCGTAGAGGTCGCTGATCAGCACGACGACCGTGTCCGTCGGCCGGGTGATCTGCGACTGGCAGTACGCCAGTGCCCTGTTGATGTCGGTGCCGCCGCCGAGTTGGGTCCCGAAGAGAACATCGACGGGATCATCGAGCTGGTCCGTCAGGTCCACGACGGCCGTGTCGAAGACGACGAGGCGGGTGGAGATGGAGCGCATCGAGGCGAGAACCGCCCCGAACACCGACGCGTAGACCACCGAGGCGGCCATTGAGCCCGACTGGTCGATGCAGAGGATCACGTCCTTCTTCACCGACCGGGCGGCGTGACCGTACCCGATGAGCCGCTCCGGAACGACCGTGCCGTACTCCGGCAGATAGTTCTTCAGGTTGGCGCGGACGGTGCGGTCCCAGTCGATGTCCCGGTGGCGTGGTCGCGTGATCCGCGCTGAACGGTCCAGCGCACCGGTGACCGTGGTCCGCGTTCTCGCCGCGAGCCGCTTCTCCAGCTCCTCGACCACCTTGCGCACGACGGCGCGGGCGGTCTCCCTGGTCGTCTCGGGCATCGCTTTGTTGAGCGAGAGCAGCGTCCCGACCAGGTGCACGTCCGCCTCGACGGCCTCCAGCATCTCCGGCTCCAGCAACAGCGCCGACAGGCCGATCCGTTCGATGGCGTCGCGCTGCATCACCTGGACGACCGGACTCGGAAAGTACGCACGGATATCGCCCAGCCAGCGTGCCACGGACGGTGCGGATGCCCCGAGCCCGGCCGACCGGTCACCGCCGCGTCCGCCTCCTTTCTTCCCCTCTCCCTTCTGACCGTTGCCGTACAACGCGCTGAGTGCGCCGTCCATCGCCGCGTCCCGGCCGCCGAGCGAGACACCCGTGCTCTCTGCCGCGTCGCCTCCGAGGACGAGCCGCCAGCGCCGCAGCCGTTCATCCACCGTGCTCATCCGACCGCCCCCATCAGATCGTTGACCGCCCGGCCGTCGCCGGACCCGCTGCCGCCGCCGCTGAGGAGCAGCCGCACCACGGGGAGAACCGCGTCAGCACGCTCCAGGTCCAGCGCCGCCCCGAACCCGGGCGCCGCCCCATCGGCCGGGTGCGATGCCCCGCTGTCTCCCCTCGCTCCAGCGGTCACGCCATTCCCTGGCCCGCGCCTCACGAGCTCGCCGAGCGTGCGGCGTACCCCCGGCTCGTACGCCGAGAACGTACGGCGCAGCAACGGCAGTACGTCGGTGAACGCCTCCGCCTGCACCCCCGCCAGCCATGCGTCGACCAGGCCGAGCAGCCGCTCGTCATGCACCAGGAGCGTTCCCGCTCCGGAGGCCCCGCCCACGAAGCCCTCGATCCAGGCGGCCGCGTCGGCGGGTGGTGCGCCCGGCGACAGCGCGAGTCCCATGAGCTGTGCCGTCTCGTCCTCGGCGAGCCGCCCGTCGTCCAGCAGAAGGCGGACGGCCCGTCCTCGTATCAGCCCGGCGACGGAGTCGCGTCCGGACAGTCTGCGCAGCACCTCGCTCCACCGCTCACGCAGTCCTGTGGCGTCCGGCAGCAGGCCGATCGCGGTGTGAACGCCTTCCACATGGGCCCGCATCTCCCTCGCGCCCTCCGCGTCCAGCCCCGTACAGGCCGGAGGCAGGCCCACGCAGATGCGCTCGGCCAGGCCCACGGCCACTTCGCCGAGTGCGGCCGTGCCGGTGGAGCGCACAGTGCCGTACCGCAGGGAACGGGCCAGGGCGGGCAGCGCACCGGCGAGATGACCCACATCCGTGTCGAGCGCGGCCCGGTCGGCTAGGGCACGCATCACCACCGGTAGCGCATCCGGCAGTTCGGCCAGCAGGCACTGTTCGGCGAGCCCGGTGACAGCGGCGAGCGTGGTCGCTGACACGGCCTGCGCGGCGGCCCTGGCGGTGGCGGCGGAGAGCACGGTCGTCCCCCACATCCCGGCCTCCGCGACCCGCAGGGAAAGCTCCGGCTCCCAGCGCAGCCGCCAGCTCTCCCGGAAGGTGCCGGTGCTGGCCCGGCCCCGGGCGGGCTCGCCCCACTCGACCCCGAGAAGCCGCAGCCGGTGCAGGAGCCGCGACCGCGCGGCATCGGTCTCCTTGCGCAGATCGAGGTCAAGGTCGCGTTCGACCGCTTCCGGCCGGAGCCGCAGAGCGCGCTGGGCGCGGGTCAGATCGCGTTGGAGCGGCACGGCGGGGGCGGCGTCCGGGACCTCACCCAGTACCTCGCCGACGACCAGTCGGTCCCGGACCGACATGAGCGGTACGTCGGAGCCTTCGCACATCACCGCCCTCACCGCATCGGTCGTCTCCGTCAGCCCGGGCAGCGGGCGCCCGCGCAGAGCCGCGAGTGTCGCCGCGAGCCGCACCGCTTCGATGACGTGTGCGGAGGAGACCGTCCGGTCCTCGCCCCGCAGCAGCCGTGCGACCTTGGTCATCCAGCGCTCGACCGGACGGTCGTCGGCACTGAACAGGTGTCCGTACCAGCCGGGCGACTCGATACCGGCGCCGTATCCGCTGTGCCGGGCGAGCCTCCGGTGCGTCCAGGGCACCCAGGTCATCTCGGTCTTCACCTTGGGCAGCGCCTTGAGCAGGGCTCGGTCGGCCGCGACGGTGGTCCGCACAGCCAGAGCGGGCACGTGCCAGGCGCCGCAGACGACCGCCACCGGCCCGTCGAACTCCTTACGGGCGGACCGCAGTTGGATGCGCATATACGCCTCGCGGACCCGGTCCCGGGGAAACCCCGCGTCGCCGTACGTCTCCCGGAGGGCCTCCATCGCTTCGGAGAGCGCGGCGAACGGTGCGAGCGGGTCCGCCCCCGCACCGGAGCCGCGGTGCTCCACGACGTCCTCCCACCAGCGCTCGGCGTCGTCGTACCCCGCGGTTTCGGCCAGCACGCCGATCGGGTCGATCCGCACGGCGGCGGATTCCTCCGCAGCGCGCTCCTCGGGACCCTCCTCCGGCACGGCGAGGGAGTGCGCCGCCGGCAGGTCCATGAACCGGACCGGGACTTCATGGCGCTGCGCCCAGCGGATCGCCACCCACTCCGGCGAGAACTCCGCCATGGGCCAGAACGCGGCACGGCCCGGGTCGCCCACCACATGGGCCAGCAGCGCGACGGGGGGCCTCATCCCCGGGTCATCGGCGAGAGCCAGCAGGGCGTCACCCTCCGGCGGCCCCTCGATCAGCACGGCCTCGGGCACCACGGCGTCCAGTGCGGCCAGCACCGCACGGGCCGAGCCGGGACCGTGGTGCCGCACGCCGAGCAGCAGAGGAGCGGCCGGCGCCCGGCGCGCGCCGGGCGCGCCGGACG
>NZ_JAAGLN010000081.1 GCF_010548145.1 Streptomyces sp. SID10853 | reverse complement strand
GGCCGGCGCCGTGGGGCCCCCCCGTCCCGGTGCCCGCCGCCCCGGCGCTCGAAGCCCACGGGGCGCAGTACGGGGTCCGCAGCTATCTGGCCTTCGGGGGCGGCCTGTGCCCGGAGCCCGTGCTGGGCAGCCGCTCGGCCGACCTGCTCTCGGGCCTCGGCCCGGCCCCCCTGCGCGACGGCGACAGCCTCCCCCTCGGCACCCCCGGGAACCACGCCACGCCCCCGGGTGCGGACTGCGCCCCATGGCCCGGCATCCCCGCGTCCCTGGTCCTGCCGGTGCTGTCCGGCCCACGCGACGACTGGTTCACCCCGGCCGCCTTGCGCACACTGACGACGGCCCGCTACCGGGTGTCCCCGCACAGCAACCGCATCGGCCTGCGCACCGACGGCCCCGCCCTGGAACGGGCCCGCCAGGGCGAACTCCCCAGCGAGGGCGTCGTCCTGGGCTCGGTCCAGGTCCCACCGGACGGCCGCCCGGTGATCTTCCTCAACGACCACCCGACGACGGGCGGTTACCCGGTGATCGGCGTGGTCCCGGAGGAGGCACTGTCCACCGCCGCCCAGGCGGCACCGGGAACGGAACTCCGCTTCACCTCGACCCGCTGAGCCCGCGCCCCACAGCACCCCCTCCCCTGCGCCCCGCCGGTCACTCGCGTGGCTGAAATCGCCTTCTCGACATGACTGACGGGATCGGGTTCCCTCCAGAACCGGAAACGGGAAACCCGACCGGGTGCCTTGCTCGCCGCCACGAACAGGGCCGAGTCTGGCTCACGGCGCCGGGCGGCGGCACGCATCTCAGGGGGTCACATGCTGGACCAACCGGAAACCTTCGGCAGCGCCTTACGCAGGGCCCGCACCGGCGCGGGCCTGACACTCACCCAGTTGTCCTCGCTCATTCACTACAGCAAGGGCCAGCTCAGCAAGGTGGAGACGGGCAGGAAACACCCGACACCGGAGCTGGCCAGGCTGTGCGACGGGCAGTTACGGCAGGGCGGTGCGCTGCTCGCCCTGGTCCCCGGCCGCAGTGCGGGGCGCAGGCCCCGTTCACCGGACGGGACCGGGCCTCCGGCTCAGCAGGCAGCGGCCCTCCCCGGCCGCCGCCAGGTCGTGGCCCTCGGCGCCGCCCCCTTGCTCGGGCTGCTGCCGGGCGCCGGCCCGCCTGGCCCCGGAGCCGACCCGGCGGACGGAACCCTGCTCGACGTATCGCGTGCGTTGTTCGACCAATTCCGCCGGCTGGGGCAGACAGCCCCGGCGTCGGCGGTGCTCCCGGCCCTGGCGGCACAGACACAGGCCCTTCAGGTCCTGGCGGCCCGGTGCGGCCCCCGGACCGCGCGCGGACTTCTCGCTCTGAGTGCCTCCTACGCCGAGTTCGCCGGGTGGATGGCCCAGGAGTCGGGCGACGACAGCGGCGCCCTGAGCTGGACCGACCACGCAGTGGCGCTGGCATCGGCGTCCGGTGACCGGGATCTCGCGGCCTATGCGCTCGTACGGCGCGGACTCATCGCGTACTACAGCGGCGACGCGGCCGGTACGGTCGCGCCGGCGCAACAAGTCCGCCGCTCCCACCCGGCGCCGCCACGGATCATGGGGCTCGCCGCCCAGCGGGAGGGCCAGGGGTACGCGCTCGCGGGCGAGTACGGCCCGGCCATGCGGGCGCTGGACCGGGCCCGGGGCCTCCTCGCGGCCGACAGCGGTGACACAGGCGGCCCGGTGCTCGGCACCACCCATCTCACCGACCCGGTGGCGATGACCACCGCCTGGTCCCTGCTCGATCTCGGCAGGGCCGGAGAGTCCGCCGCGGCCCTGGACCGGGAGATGGCCAAGGTGCCGGCCGGCGCCCTGCGGACCCGCGCCAGATACGGCGTCCGGCAGGCGCTGGCGCACGCTCTCGCAGGCGAGATCGACCATGCCTGCTTCCTCGCGGGCAGGCTGCTGGGCGACGCCCACACCATCGGTTCGGCGACGGTCGGGCTCGATCTGCGCCGGCTGGCCCGGGTGCTCGGCCGCCATCCCGCCCGCACCTCGGTACGCGAGTTGTCGCCCCAGCTCGCTTCCGTCCTGGCTCCCGCACGACCGGATCAGTAACGAGAGAGGGACCACCATGCCCGATGTCTTCATCAACTACCGGACCGGCGACGGCGAGGAGACCGCCACCACTCTGGAGCGTGATCTCAGCAACCGCTTCGGCAGCCGTCGTATCTTCCGCGCCAGCAAGTCCATCGAGCCGGGTGCTCTCTTCGACGATGAGCTGCTCACAGCGGTCCGGCGCAGCAGCGTGCTGATCGCGGTCGTCGGAGGGCGGTGGGCCGGCGCACCGGAGCTGCGGGATCCCAAGGACTGGGTGCGCAAGGAAATCCTGGAGGCCTTACGGTGCTCCCTCCATGTCGTACCGGTCCTCGTGGGCCGCCGCACCGAGCGGCTGCGCCCGGACGAGCTGCCCCGCGCGCTGGCGAAACTGGCGCGCTGTCAGTCCGTCAGGTACGACACCCAGGACGCCGATGCCGGTCTGCGGCGCATCAGTGCGTTCCTGACCGACCGCGTACCGGAACTGGCCGAGGCGGAACAGGCCCTCGCGCAGACGCGGTCGCGCCGCCGGCCCGATTCCGTGGGGAACTCGGCGGAGAACGTCAGCGGCACCGTCATCCAGGCCGGGGACGTCTCCGGCGATGTCGGCGGCACGGTCATCAAGCACGTCAACGGTCCTGTACACACAGGTACCGGGCCCCAGCACCAGCCGCATCTCTCGGGGGACGGCGCGCAGTACATCGCGGGCGACAACCGTGAGGGGATCCACCAGTCGTTCGGCAGCAGGCACCGGCGTGAGGACGGGTCCCGGTGAGCGAATCGGCCTCCACGTTCATCGGGAGCAGCGATTCGGTCCACGCGGGCTCCGGTCCCCAGACCAACAACTACTACATGGGACCCCCGCCTCCGAAGGATGCCCAGGAGAGGTCACCGCGCAAGGTCGCCGAGGACGAACTGAGGTGGCTGCACCGCCACTTCGTACCCCCCGACGGATTTCACCAGGCGTCCGACGTACTGGAGAAACACCGCATGGTGCTCCTGGACGGCAGGCCGGGCAGCGGCCGGGGCACAGCCGCCAGGATCCTGTTGCGCGGCATGCCGGGGCCCTCCCCCATCCAGGAACTCCCCCTGGAACGGGAGGAGGAGGACTCCCGGTGCCTGCTGGATCCCGAGGTGGTCGCCCACGACGACCGGCTGCTGCTGGACCTGTCCAGCGCGAAGGAGCGTCTGTGGGCGGGGGTTCAGACCGAGCTGTCGCCCTTCCGGCAGGCCGTCAGGGACAGAGCGGCGGGGCTGGTGATCATCCTGCCGACCGTGCTCTCCGGCTCGGACGACGGGCTCGTCCCGGCGCTGGGGGATCTGCGCCGCTCCATCAGCCGGGTGCCGGACATGGAGCTGGACATCGTCAAGCACCATATGCGGAGTTCGGGGCTTGATCCGACGATGACGGACCTGGCGCCGGCCGACGTGACGGACTACCTCGCCCATGCGCCGTCCCTGTCCCGCGTCGCCACATTCGCCCAGTTCCTGTGCGAAGCGGCAGGCAGGGGCGGGGACTTCGCGGACTGGTGCGAGGAGGCGCTGAGGGGTGTGCTGCGCACCCCGGAACAGGCGGCCCGCCAGTTCGGCACCTTGCGCAGGGGCGCCGACCGCGCTCTGCTGGTGACGACCGCCATGCTCCACGGAGCCAGGGCGGACGCCGTCCACCGGGCGACGGAGCTGCTGCTCGGCGATGAGCCACCGGGCAGTGTGCGGGCGCTGCTGCGGCGCCGCGCGCTGACCGAGCGGCTGGCCGGGATCGAGGCGGAGATCACCGCGGGCGACCGGGTCCGCTTCACCGGGCTCGGTGTCGACGGCGCGGTGCGCACCCTCGTCTGGCGGGACTTCCCCGACTTGCGGGAACCGCTGCGGGACTGGGCCGGGCAGGCGGTGGGCCTGCCCGGGCTGACGGACGCGGACCGCGACCGGCTGGTCGACCGGGTGGCGGAGCAGTGCCTGGCCACACAGCGCCCCGACGATCTGCTCGACCTCACGAAGCAGTGGGCCTCGGCGCCGCGTTCCGACGGGCCTGCCTTCCGCGCCGCCGCGCACGGCCTGCGGCACGGTCTGCGGAGCGTGCGGTACGGCGGGAGGTTCCGCCATCAGATCTATGACCTGTCGACGAGTAATCAGCTCAGCGCGCCGCTGCGGCACGTCCTCATCGGTGTCTGCGCGGCCGAGATGTCCGTCTCGCACCCCTACGCGGCGCTGGTCCGGCTGCACCATCTGGCTCGCAGGGAAGGTACCGGCTCGGAAGGCCGGGCGGCGCTGCTGAAGCTGGTCGGGGAGAACCACCATCTGCTGCGCCGGATGCTCGACCGTCTCGCGTCGAGCCCCTGGCGCGTCGACCCGGACATCTTCCTCTACGTGTCCGGGCCCGGACCACTGACCGATTCCGCGGGCCGATCACGCCCGCTCCTGGCCGAACCCGGGGTACGGACCAGCCTCGCCGTGTGCTGGTCGGCCGTGTTCCGCGATCGCACGGCAGCACAGTGGGCTCCGGCCGCAGCCGGGTGGCTGACGGCGGTGTGCGCGGGCGCCCCGTACGCGGACCGTTTCCTCGACGTCCTCGTCGCCGGCTGCGAGCAGCGCGGCGACCGCTTCGGGCTCCTCTACCGCTTCGCCGGTGAGTGGGCCGCCGCCCGGCAACGGCGCGATGAGGGCCCGACAGCGGACCACAGGGCAGCCGCCCTGCCGGCCAGGGTCCTCCAGAAGATCAGCGCAGCCCAGCATGAGTGGATCACCTCACCCCGGGAGTCGACAGCGCCATGAGCTCCGGTCAGAAAACCGTCACCGTCTTTCTCACCCTGATCGGCGGGCTTCTCCTCGTCATCATCGGCCTGTACGAGAGCTGGCCGCGCTGGGCGTGGCCGGCGGCCGCCGTTCCGCTGCTGGCGGCCCCGGTGCTGGTCATACGGTTCGCGGACCGCCGGGTGGATCCGTTCCCCGCCGAATTCATGCCCGACCTGCCCGTACCACCGGTGGAACGGCGGGAACTGCGGATCAGCGACGTCGCTCTGCCGAGCGCGGCGGACGACTACGACTTCCTGTTCTCCGCGACGGTCCGCTGGTGTCCGGTGTCCGCCCCGCCGGGGTCGCCACCGGTCAATGCGAGCGGGCTGGCGGTCGACGCCCTGCTCGACCGTGCCCGCGCGGTCACCGCGCTCCGCAGCCCCACCCGGAGCTCCCTCGTACAGCACGAGCTGAACGGGGTGCTGGGAACGATGCAGGAGGATGCGTCGGGCCGGGTCCAGGCCATGGCGCTGGAAGTCGGCCTCACGCTCTCGGACCGGGACCAGGAGCGGCTGGCCGCCCTGGCCTCCGTCCGCAAGGACGAAGCGGTCTGGGAGCACGAGCGGAAGTTCGAGCAGAGCCGCAGGACCTATCTGGGCAAGGATGTGCTGCGGGACACCGGCAGCGCGGTGGTGTGGTGGCTGCACAGGAACGACGACCGCGTGGACCGGACGGTCAAGGACATCGGTCTGCTCGCCCAGCTCACATCGGCCGCCAACAACCAGGACGTCGAGGAGAGGTTCCGGCATCTGGTGGACCGCCCGCCCGAGGAGGGGCCCGAGCTCGCGCCCGGCGGGGTCCCCGGGCCGTTCGCCGGGCCCGGCGGCTCTCCGGTAACAGCTCCCGGGGAGGCGGAGGAGCCTGAACCGGCCGGCAATGGGCTCGGCGATGCCTTCGCCCAGCTGGTGGAGGCCACCGGGCTGCCGCCGGAGGACCCGGTGATCGTCCTGCTCGCCGGCCAGGTCTCGGGGACGCTGCGCTATCTCGACGGGGACCCCGCAGCCGAGATCCGCACCAGGTTCCACTCGACCCCCGGTCCGCCCCCGCCCCATGTCAACGGGGCGGGACCCGCGGGGCCCCCGCCGCCCGCGGAGTCGGTGCCCTTCTGATCCGGCCGGACTGCGATCCGGCGGGGCCCCGTACGCAACACAGCGCACTGCCCGGCGCCTCCGCTGGGAGATGCCGGGCAGTGCGCTGTGACTGGAGCGGGCGGGCCCTACAGCCCCGCGGCCTTCCGCAGGGCGTCCACCCGGTCGGTGCGCTCCCAGGTGAAGTCCGGCAGCTCGCGGCCGAAGTGGCCGTACGCCGCGGTCTCGGCGTAGATCGGGCGCAGCAGGTCCAGATCACGGATGATCGCGGCCGGGCGGAGGTCGAAGACCTCCGAGATGGCCTGCTCGATCTTCTCGACGTCCGTGGCCGCGGTGCCGAAGGTCTCCACGAACAGACCCACCGGCTCGGCCTTGCCGATCGCGTACGCGACCTGGACCTCGCAGCGGGTGGCGAGCCCTGCGGCCACCACGTTCTTGGCGACCCAGCGCATGGCGTACGCCGCCGAGCGGTCCACCTTCGACGGGTCCTTGCCCGAGAAAGCGCCGCCGCCGTGCCGGGCCATGCCGCCGTACGTGTCGATGATGATCTTGCGGCCGGTCAGGCCGGCGTCGCCCATCGGGCCACCGATCTCGAACCGCCCGGTCGGGTTGACCAGCAGCCGGTAGCCCTCGGTGTCCAGCTTGATGCCGTCGTCGATCAGCTGCTTCAGCACATGCTCGACGACGAACTCGCGGATGTCGGGGGCGAGCAGCGAGTCCAGGTCGATGTCGCTCGCGTGCTGCGAGGAGACCACGACCGTGTCGAGGCGGAGCGCCTTGTCGCCGTCGTACTCGATGGTGACCTGGGTCTTGCCGTCGGGGCGCAGGTACGGGATGGTGCCGTTCTTGCGGACCTCGGAGAGACGGCGCGAGAGCCGGTGTGCCAGGTGAATGGGCAGCGGCATCAGCTCGGGCGTCTCGTCGCAGGCGTAGCCGAACATCAGGCCCTGGTCGCCGGCGCCCTGCTTGTCGAGGTCGTCCTCGGTGCCGCCGGCGGCGGCCACCCGCTTCTCGTACGCGGTGTCGACGCCCTGGGCGATGTCCGGGGACTGCGCGCCGATGGACACCGACACGCCGCAGGAGGCGCCGTCGAAGCCCTTCTTCGACGAGTCGTAGCCGATCTCGAGGATCTTGTCGCGCACGAGCTGCGCGATCGGGGCGTACGCCTTGGTGGTGACCTCACCGGCCACGTGCACCTGGCCCGTGGTGATCAGGGTCTCCACGGCGACACGGGAGGCGGGGTCCTCGCGCAGAAGCGCGTCCAGAATCGTGTCGCTGATCTGGTCAGCGATCTTGTCGGGGTGGCCCTCGGTGACAGATTCCGAGGTGAACAGACGACGGGACACAACGCTCCCTGGGGTTGCAGCGGCTGCTGGCTGATCGCGGGTGGAGTGGCCGGGGGCTGCGCCCGGCTCATTCCGAGACCAGTTTATCGGTCGCCTCGGGTCAACGGGGCACGTGTCTCGCTCCGTGGGAGCCGTGTGACCCGAGGCACTGCACCGGCGGTACGGCCTTCGGACCGCCGAAATGGGGTGGAAAACGGCTTTCACCGGCTTCCCACGGCCCGGTGGATGTCACCAGATTTTCATCCGAACCGCGGTACCACCAGATCCCAGACCGTATCGGCGAGTGCTTCCTTGGAGCCGTACGGCACCGAGGTCTCGCCGCCGTCGGCCGCCAGGACCACCGCCTCGTTCTCCTCGGAGCCGAAGGTCTTGTGCTCCCCGACCTCGTTGACGACGAGCAGATCACAGCCCTTGCGGCGCAGTTTGTGCCGTCCGTTGGAGAGCACATCGTCCGTCTCGGCCGCGAATCCGACCACGACCTGTCCGGGCGTGGCGCGCTCCGCGGAGATCTCGGCGAGGATGTCCGGATTGCGAACCAGCTCGATCGGTGCGGGCTCCTGGCCGTCCCGCTTCTTGATCTTGCCCTGGGCGTACGCGGCGGGGCGGAAGTCGGCCACCGCGGCCGCCATGACCACCGCGTCGGCGTCGGCAGCGGCCTTCAGGACCGCCTCCCGCAGCTGCACCGCCGTACCCACGTGCACCACGTCGGCCCCGACCGGTGCGGGCAGTCCGGTGTTGGCCTCCACCAGCGTCACCCTGGCACCGCGGGCGACAGCCGTACGGGCGAAGGCGTACCCCTGTTTGCCCGACGAGCGGTTCCCCAGGTAACGGACCGGGTCCAGCGGTTCACGGGTACCGCCCGCGCTGACCACCACATGGCGGCCCGCCAGGTCGGGCACCGTGGCACCACGGGCCAGCACCCGGCGGCAGGTCTCGAAGATCTCGCCCGGGTCGGGCAGCCTGCCCTTGCCGGTGTCCACGCCGGTGAGGCGCCCGACAGCCGGCTCGATCACGACGGCGCCGCGGCGGCGCAGCGTCGCCACGTTCTCCCGGGTGGCCGGGTGCTCCCACATCTCGGTGTGCATCGCGGGGGCGAAGACCACCGGACACCGGGCGGTGAGCAGCGTGTTGGTCAGCAGGTCGTCGGCGAGCCCGTGGGCGGCCTTCGCGAGCAGGTCGGCGGTGGCGGGGGCGACCAGCACCAGATCGGCGCCCTGCCCGGTCCGCACATGCGGGACCTCGTGGACGCCGGACCAGACCTCGGTGGACACGGGGTGTCCGGAGAGCGCCGACCAGGTCGCGGCGCCGACGAAGTGGAGCGCGGACTCGGTCGGCACGACCTGTACGTCGTGGCCGGACTCGGTCAGCCTGCGCAGCACCTCGCACACCTTGTACGCGGCGATGCCTCCGCTGACCCCCAGAACGACCTTCGGCTTCTCCGCCACGTCCATGTCTCCCCGGCTTCGGCTCCGCATTCGGATTCGTACACCCCCATGCTGCATCACCCGGGGGGCGGCCCTCCGGGGGACCCCGGGAAACACTCCGGGCCCGGCAGCTGTGCTGCCGGGCCCGGAGTGAAAGAAATCACTGTCTGCGTTACTGAACGGGGCCTTCGATGGCCTCGGAGGTCAGCAGACCCGCGTTGATCTCGCGGAGCGCGATCGAGAGGGGCTTCTCGTGGACGTGAGTGTCCACCAGCGGACCGACGTACTCCAGCAGGCCTTCGCCCAGCTGTGAGTAGTACGCGTTGATCTGGCGCGCGCGCTTGGCGGCGTAGATCACGAGGCTGTACTTGGAGTCGGTTGCCTCGAGCAGCTCATCAATCGGCGGGTTGATGATGCCCTCGGGCGTGGTGATGGAAGAGGACACTCTCTGCCTTCCGATGGAGTGAAAATCAAAGAACCTTGACCAAGGCTAGCAGCTCGCGGGCCACGTCCTCGACGGAGGTATTGACAAGGGTCGTGTCGAACTCCGGTTCGGCGGCCAGTTCGATCTTGGCGGCCGCCAGCCTGCGTTCGATGACATCGGGCGGTTCGGTTCCGCGTCCGGTGAGCCGGCGGACCAGCTCGTCCCAGCTGGGCGGTGCCAGGAAGACGAGCTGGGCCTCGGGCATCGAGTTCCGTACGAGCCGGGCGCCCTGGAGATCGATCTCCAGGAGCACCGGCTCCCCCGCCTCCAGGCGGTCGAGGACGGCACGGCGCGGGGTGCCGTACCTGTTGCCCGCGAACTCGGCCCATTCGAGCAGCTCACCGTTGGCGACGAGCTTGTCGAACTCCTCGTCGTCCACGAAGAAGTACTGGACGCCGTGGCGCTCCCCGGGGCGCGGCTTGCGGGTCGTCGCCGACACCGAGAGCCAGACCTCGGGATGAACCTTGCGCATATGGGCGACGACCGTGCTCTTGCCGACCCCGGAGGGGCCGGAGAGCACGGTCAACCGCGGATGGGGGTCCGGGGGTACGGGGGTCGTCCCCCGGGGTGTTGCAGCCATGCGGCGATTATTCCAGCTTCCCGGGGGTGCCCGGGACGTCAGGCAGAGCCGCCACCGAACTCGCGCTCCAAAGAGGCGATCTGATTGGAGCCGAGACCGCGCACTCGGCGGCTCTCGGAGATGCCGAGCCGCTCCATGATCTGCTTGGCGCGGACCTTGCCCACACCGGGCAGGGACTCAAGGAGAGCGGAGACCTTCATCTTCCCGATGACGCCATTCTCCTGGCCCTGCTTGATGACCTCGTGGAGGGAGGCGCCGGAGTGCTTGAGTCGATTCTTGACCTCGGCCCGCTCCCGGCGAGCCGCGGCGGCCTTTTCGAGCGCGGCTGCGCGCTGTTCAGGGGTAAGGGGCGGAAGAGCCACGCCTACGTCACCTCGGATGTCGAACTGTCGGATACGGACCGGTGAGGAACTGATCGCCCCACACCTGCGGAGCGACGAGCAACAGAATTGCGCGTCGGCTCTCGACGGAGACTAGCGGCCAAGGCCGCTCCAGTCAGCGAGAACAGACGAAAAGTCCTGGTCAGCCTTGGCCGGAGGGGATATTTAGGGCATAACCCCCCGGTTTTCGGCCTGCCGGACGTCAACTGGCTGATTCTGACCGTACGCGTCCGGGTTTCCGGCCCCGCGCGGCCCCGGACCTCGCTGATCGGCCCGGCACTCCTCAGCCGGCGACCGCCGTACGCACTTCGTCGGCGAAGCGGGCGGCCGAATCGCGCAGGGCCGCGCTGTCGGGACCGTGCCGCAGGACCCCCCGGCTGACGCTCGGCACCACATTGCCGACCGCCGAACCGAACACCCGGGGCAGGTCCGCGGGCGTCGCGCCCTGGGCGCCGATCCCGGGGGCGAGGAGCGGACCGTTGATGTCCAGGCGCACACCGGGGTCACCGAGCGTCGCACCGACGACTGCGCCCACCGAGCCGAGCGGGTCGGCGCCCTCGTTCTCGGCGGCCATGTGGTCGAGCATCAGCCGGGCGAGCGGCCGGCCGTCGGGCGCCGTGGCCCGCTGGACCTCGGCGCCCTCCGGGTTGGAGGTCAGCGCCAGGACGAAGACACCGGCGCCGCTGAGCACCGCCGCGTCCAGGGCCGGGCGCAGTGAGCCGAAGCCGAGGTACGGCGAGAGGGTCACCGCGTCCGAGAAGAGCGGCGACGCCGGGTCCAGGTAGGCCGCCGCGTAGGCGCCCATGGTCGAGCCGATGTCGCCCCGCTTGGCGTCCATCAGCACCAGGGCCCCCGCCGACCGTGCCTCGGCGACGGCCTTCTCCAGGACGGCGACGCCGCGCGAGCCGAACCGCTCGAAGAACGCGGACTGCGGCTTGAGCACGGCGACCCGGTCGGCCAGCGCCTCCACGACGGTACGGGTGAAGCGCTCCAGACCCGCGATGTCGTCGCCGAGACCCCAGGCCGTCAGCAGGGAGGCGTGCGGGTCGATGCCGACGCAGAGCGGGCCCCTGGTGTCCATGGCCCGGCGGAGCCGGGTGCCGAACGGTTCGAGCGGCTGCTGAGGTGTCATCGGACGGCCTGCTTCCTGGTGTCGGCGCCGACGGCTTCGGCGAGGGTGTCGTACGGGCTGTCGCGGAGCCGGGCCGCGAGGCCGCGGTGGATCGCGCGGGCCCAGAACGGGCCCCGGTAGATGAAGGCGCTGTACCCCTGGACCAGGGTGGCCCCGGCCAGGATCCGGTGCCACGCGTCATCGGCGGTCTCGATGCCGCCGACCCCGACCAGGGTGAGGTCGCCGCCCACACGCGCGTGCAGCCGGCGCAGGACCTCCAGGGAGCGCTCCTTGAGCGGTGCGCCGGAGAGGCCACCGGTCTCCGCGGTGAGCGCGGGAGCGGAGCGCAGGCCGAGGGTGTCGCGGGCGATCGTGGTGTTGGTGGCGATGATGCCGTCGAGGCCCAGTTCCACGGCCAGGTCGGCGACGGCGTCCACGTCCTCGTCGGCGAGGTCGGGAGCGATCTTCACCAGGAGCGGGACCCGCCGTTCGGTGACGGTGCGGTCGGCCGCATCGCGCACCGCGGTCAGCAGCGGGCGCAGCGCTTCGGTCGCCTGGAGGTTCCGCAGGCCGGGCGTGTTCGGCGACGAGACGTTGACGACCAGGTAGTCGGCGTGGCGGGCCAGCCGCTCGGTCGATGCGACGTAGTCGGCGACGGCTTCGTCCTCGGGGACGACCTTGGTCTTTCCGATGTTGACGCCGACGGTGGTCCTGAAGACGGCGTTACGGGCCGCCAGGCGGGCCGCCACGGCCGCGGAACCCTCGTTGTTGAACCCCATACGGTTGATGAGCGCGCGGTCCGCCACCAGGCGGAAGAGCCGCTTCCTGGGGTTGCCGGGCTGGGGCCGCGCGGTGACCGTGCCGATCTCGACGTGGTCGAAGCCGAGCATGGTCATGCCGTCGATGGCGACCGCGTTCTTGTCGAAGCCCGCGGCGAGCCCGAACGGGCCGTGCATCCGCAGGCCGAACGCCTCCGTGCGCAGTTCCTTGTGGCGCGGGGCGAGCACGGCCGCTGCGAACGTGCGCAGCACCGGGATCCGCGCCGCGGTGCGGATCCAGCGGAAGGCCAGGTGGTGGGCGCGCTCGGGGTCCATCCGCTTGAAGACCAGGTCGAAGAAGAGTTTGTACATCCGGCTTTCCTCATGAAGAGGGGGACACCGTTTCCGGTGTCCCCCTCGGCTGCTAGACCTCGCGTGCGGCGGTCAGATGGCGTGCGTGTTCCTGGAGGGAGCGGACGCCGACGTCGCCGCCGTTGAGTGCGTCGATGCCCTGGACGGCCGCGGCGAGTGCCTGGACCGTGGTGAGGCAGGGCACCGCGCGGGCCACGGCCGCGGTGCGGATCTCGTAGCCGTCGAGCCGGCCCCCGGTGCCGTACGGGGTGTTGACGATGAGGTCGACCTCGCCGTCGTGGATGAGCTGGACGATGGTGCGCTCACCGGCCGGGCCCTCGCCCTCGGAGAGCTTGCGGACCACGGTGGCGCTGATGCCGTTGCGGCGCAGCACCTCGGCGGTGCCCGAGGTGGCGAGCAGCTCGAAGCCGTGCGCGACCAGCTCGCGGGCCGGGAAGATCATCGAGCGCTTGTCCCGGTTGGCGACCGAGATGAAGGCGCGGCCCTTGGTGGGCAGCGGTCCGTACGCCCCGGCCTGGGACTTGGCGTACGCGGTGCCGAACACCGAGTCGATGCCCATGACCTCGCCGGTGGAGCGCATCTCCGGGCCGAGGACGGTGTCGACGCCCCTGCCGTGCATGTCACGGAAGCGCGACCACGGCATCACGGCCTCCTTGACGGAGATCGGCGCGTCCTGCGGCAGGGTGCCGCCGTCGCCGGTCGCCGGGAGCATGCCCTCGGCGCGCAGCTCGGCGACGGTCGCGCCGAGCGAGATACGGGCCGCGGCCTTGGCCAGCGGGACCGCGGTGGCCTTCGAGGTGAAGGGGACCGTACGGGAGGCGCGCGGGTTGGCCTCCAGGACGTAGAGGATGTCGCCGGCCAGTGCGAACTGGATGTTGATCAGTCCGCGGACGCCGACCCCCTTGGCGATGGCCTCGGTGGAGATGCGCAGCCGCTTGATGTCGAAGCCGCCGAGGGTGATCGGGGGCAGCGCGCAGGCGGAGTCGCCGGAGTGGATCCCGGCCTCCTCGATGTGCTCCATGACGCCGCCGAGGTAGAGCTCGGTGCCGTCGTAGAGCGCGTCGACGTCGATCTCGATCGCGTCGTCGAGGAAGCGGTCGACCAGCACCGGGCGGGTGGGGCTGATCTCGGTGGACTCCTCGATGTACGCGGCGAGCCGGATCTCGTCGTACACGATCTCCATGCCGCGCCCGCCGAGCACGTACGAGGGGCGGACCAGGACCGGGTAGCCGATCTCGTCGGCGATGGCCTTGGCCTCGTCGAAGGTGGTGGCGGTGCCGTGCTTGGGGGCGGGCAGCCCGGCCTCGGCGAGTACCTGGCCGAACGCGCCGCGGTCCTCGGCGGCGTGGATCGCCTCCGGCGGGGTGCCGACGACCGGCACGCCGTTGTCCTTGAGCGCCTGCGCCAGGCCCAGCGGGGTCTGGCCGCCGAGCTGGACGATGACACCGGCGACCGGCCCGGCCAGCGTCTCGGCGTGCACGATCTCCAGGACGTCCTCCAGGGTGAGCGGCTCGAAGTAGAGCCGGTCGGAGGTGTCGTAGTCGGTGGAGACCGTCTCGGGGTTGCAGTTGACCATCACGGTCTCGTAGCCGGCGTCGCTGAGCGCGAAGGAGGCGTGGACACAGGAGTAGTCGAACTCGATGCCCTGGCCGATCCGGTTCGGGCCCGAGCCGAGGATGATCACGGCGGGCTTCTCGCGCGGTGCGACCTCGCTCTCCTCGTCGTACGAGGAGTAGAAGTACGGGGTCTTCGCGGCGAACTCGGCGGCGCAGGTGTCGACCGTCTTGTAGACCGGGCGCACCCCCAGCGCGTGCCGCACCTCGCGGACGACGTCCTCGCGCAGGTCCCGGATCCCGGCGATCTGGGCGTCCGAGAAGCCGTGGCGCTTGGCGTCGGCGAGCAGCTGGGGGTCCAGCTTCTCGGCGGCGGCAAGCTCCTGCGCGTGCTCCAGGATCAGGAACAGCTGGTCGATGAACCACGGGTCGATCTTCGTCGCGTCGAAGACCTCTTCGGGGGTCGCGCCGGCCCGCATGGCCTGCATGACGGTGTTGATCCGGCCGTCGGTGGGGACCCCGGCGGTCTCCAGCAGCTCGGCCTTGTCACCGGGGTCGCCCACGAAGGTGAACTGCGAGCCCTTCTTCTCCATCGAGCGCAGCGCCTTGTTGAGCGCCTCGGAGAAGTTCCGGCCGATCGCCATGGCCTCGCCGACCGACTTCATGGTGGTGGTGAGGGTGGCGTCGGCGGCCGGGAACTTCTCGAACGCGAACCGCGGGACCTTGACGACGACGTAGTCGAGCGTCGGCTCGAAGGACGCCGGGGTCTTCTCCGTGATGTCGTTGGGGATCTCGTCCAGCGTGTATCCGACAGCGAGCCGGGCCGCGATCTTCGCGATCGGGAATCCGGTCGCCTTCGACGCCAGTGCGGACGAACGAGAGACCCGGGGGTTCATCTCGATGACGATGATCCGGCCGTCCTCGGGATTGACGGCGAACTGGATGTTGCAGCCACCGGTGTCGACGCCCACCTCGCGGATGATCGCGATGCCGATGTCACGCAGCCGCTGGTACTCGCGGTCGGTGAGCGTCATCGCCGGGGCGACGGTGATCGAGTCACCGGTGTGCACGCCCATCGGGTCGAAGTTCTCGATGGAGCAGACCACCACGACGTTGTCGTGC
Source organism: Streptomyces sp. SID10853 (assembly GCF_010548145.1). Lineage (GTDB taxonomy): Bacteria > Actinomycetota > Actinomycetes > Streptomycetales > Streptomycetaceae > Streptomyces. The sequence goes on along the minus strand of NZ_JAAGLN010000081.1, from coordinate 10,866 downwards.
TTGTCGCGCATCAGCTCCAGCTCGTACTCCTTCCAGCCGAGGATGGACTCCTCCAGGAGCACCTCGGTCGTCGGCGAGAGCATCAGGCCCTGTCCGGCGATCCGGCGCAGCTCCTCCTCGTTGTGCGCGAAGCCGGAACCGGCGCCGCCCATCGTGAAGGAGGGGCGGACGACGACCGGGTAGCCGCCCAGCTCGTCGACACCGCTGATGATGTCGTCCATCGAGTGGCAGATGACCGAGCGGGCCGATTCGCCGTGGCCGATCTTCGTGCGTACGGCCTCGACGACGCCCTTGAAGAGGTCGCGGTCCTCGCCCTTGTTGATCGCCTCGACATTGGCGCCGATCAGCTCGACGCCGTACTTCTCCAGGATGCCGCCCTCGTGCATGGAGATGGCGGTGTTGAGCGCGGTCTGGCCGCCGAGGGTCGGCAGCAGGGCGTCCGGACGCTCCTTGGCGATGATCTTCTCGACGAACTCGGGGGTGATCGGCTCGACGTAGGTGGCGTCGGCGATCTCCGGGTCGGTCATGATCGTGGCCGGGTTGGAGTTGACCAGGATGACCCGCAGGCCCTCGGCCTTGAGGACCCGGCATGCCTGGGTGCCCGAGTAGTCGAACTCGGCGGCCTGACCGATGACGATCGGCCCGGACCCGATGACCATGACGGACTGGATATCGGAGCGCTTAGGCACGCTGGGCCTCCATCGGGGCGGTGTTCATCAAAGACGTGAAGCGGTCGAAGAGGTACGCGGCGTCGTGCGGGCCCGCAGCCGCCTCGGGGTGGTACTGGACGCTGAAGGCCGGCTGGTCGAGCAGCTGGAGCCCTTCGACCACGTTGTCGTTGAGGCAGACGTGGGAGACCTCGGCGCGGCCGTAGGGCGTGTCGGAGACCTGGTCGAGCGGCGCGTCGACGGCGAAGCCGTGGTTGTGCGCGGTGACCTCGACCTTGCCGGTCGTACGGTCCTGCACCGGCTGGTTGATGCCGCGGTGGCCGTACTTGAGCTTGTAGGTGCCGAAGCCGAGCGAGCGGCCGAGCAGCTGGTTGCCGAAGCAGATACCGAAGAGCGGGGTCTTCCGCTCCAGCACCGCCTTGATGACCGTCAGATCGGCGGTGGCCGGGTCGCCGGGGCCGTTGGAGAGGAACACCCCGTCGGGGGCGACCGCGTACACGTCGTCGACGGTGGCGGTCGCGGGCAGGACATGCACCTCGATGCCGCGCTCGGCCATCAGGTGCGGGGTCATGCCCTTGATGCCGAGGTCGATGGCGGCGACGGTGAACTTCGCGGCACCCAGCGGGACGGCTTCGCCGTCGGGGCCGATTGCCGGGACCACGTACGTCTCGCCGGTGGCGACCTCGGCGGAGAGGTCGGCACCGTTCATCTCGGGCGCCTGCCTGACCTTGGCGAGGAGCACACCGTCGTCGGCCAGCGCGTTGCCGGAGAAGATGCCCACGCGCATCGCGCCGCGCTCGCGCAGATGGCGGGTGAGGGCCCGGGTGTCGACACCGCTGATGCCGACGATGCCCTGCCGCACCAGCTCGTCGTCGAGGGACCGGCGGGAGCGCCAGTTCGACGGGATGCGGGCCGGGTCGCGTACGACATAGCCGGCGACCCAGATCTTCGCGGACTCGTCGTCCTCGTCGTTGACGCCGGTGTTGCCCACGTGCGGGGCGGTCATCACGACGACCTGGCGGTGGTACGAGGGGTCGGTGAGGGTCTCCTGGTAGCCGGTCATGCCGGTGTTGAACACCGCTTCACCGAAGGTCTCACCGGTGGCCCCGTAGGAGCGGCCGCGGAAGCACCGGCCGTCCTCCAGGACGAGTACGGCGGGGGCCGCCGATTTCCTCTCCGAGGCGTTCCCCGGCCTTGAGGTCGTCATCGTGCGGTGCCTTCCGTCGTGATCGGGTGGTGCTTGCTGCTTGCGGTGCTGTGCGTGGGGGCTGCGTCCGCCGGGTGGCTCATGGCGTTGACGGCCTCGACCCAGGCGGCGTGTCCGGCCGCCCGGTCGGAGCGGAAGCCGGAGTCGATCAGCTTGTCGCCGTGCTGCCAGGTGATGATCAGCATTCCGCCCTCCGTGAGGACCTTGCCCGCGATGCCCTTGTCGAGCCGGGCCTCGCGGAGCTGCGCCGCCGGGATGAAGAAGTCGCTCGCCCCGGGGCGTACGACATCGACGCCCGCGTCCGTGAGCGTCACCTCGGCCTTGCTGCGGGTACCCAGGCCGTGCGCGACGATCCGGTCGAGCCACTGCCCGGCCGTGGTCGAGCCGTGGTAGCGGCCGCTCATCTCCAGTCTGGCGGCGCCGGGGGCGTCCGGCACCGTGGGCAGCTCGGGCAGGTCGCTCTGGAGCGTTCCGCGCCACTTCCAGCCCTCGCGCATCAGCCAGTAGAGGAGCGCGACGAAGAGCAGCAGGCCGACGATCCAGCCGATGCGCCCCGACCAGTCGGTGACGTCCGCCGACTTCTGCTCCGCTGCGAGGTGCAGATATGCGGGGTGAAGATTGATGAGAGGTGTCACGCCAGCTTCCCGTCCACGACCGTTGCCCTGCCCCGCAGGAAGGTGTGGGTGACGCGTCCCGGCAGCTCACGGCCCTCGTACGGGGTGTTGCGGCTGCGGGAGGCGAAGCCCGCGGGGTCCACCTCACCACGGTAATCCGCGTCGACCAGGGTGAGGTTCGCGGGCTCACCGGCGGCGACGGGGCGGCCGTGGCCGGTGAGGCGGCCGATGGCCGCGGGGCGGAAGGACATCCGGTCGGCGATGGTCTCCCAGTCGACGAGCCCGGTGTCGACCATCGTCTGCTGCACGACGGAGAGCGCGGTCTCCAGGCCCACCATGCCCATGGCGGCCGCGGCCCACTCGCAGTCCTTGTCCTCGTGCGGGTGCGGGGCGTGGTCGGTGGCGACACAGTCGATCGTGCCGTCCGCGAGCGCCTCGCGCAGGGCCATCACATCGGCCTCGGTGCGCAGCGGCGGGTTGACCTTGTAGACGGGGTTGTACGTGCGGACCAGCTCATCGGTGAGCAGGAGGTGGTGCGGGGTCACCTCGGCGGTGACGTTCCAGCCCTTGGACTTGGCCCAGCGGACGAGCTCCACTGAGCCGGCTGTCGACAGATGGCAGATGTGCACGCGGGAGCCGACATGGGCGGCGAGCAGCACATCACGGGCGATGATCGACTCCTCGGCGACGGCGGGCCAGCCGCCGAGGCCCAGTTCGGACGAGACGACGCCCTCGTTCATCTGGGCGCCCTCGGTGAGCCGGGGCTCCTGGGCGTGCTGGGCCACGACACCGTCGAACGCCTTCACGTACTCCAGGGCGCGGCGCATGATCACCGCGTCGTCCACACACTTGCCGTCGTCGGAGAAGACCCGGACGGCCGCGGCCGAGTCGTGCATCGCGCCGAGTTCGGCGAGCTGCTTGCCGGCCAGGCCGACCGTGACGGCGCCGATGGGCTGTACGTCGCAGTAGCCGGACTCCTTGCCCAGGCGCCAGACCTGCTCCACGACGCCGGCGGTGTCGGCGACGGGGAAGGTGTTCGCCATGGCGTGGACGGCGGTGAAGCCGCCGACGGCCGCGGCCTTGGTGCCGGTCAGCACGGTCTCGGAGTCCTCACGGCCCGGCTCGCGCAGATGGGTGTGCAGGTCGACGAGGCCGGGAAGCAGGATCCGGCCGGCCGCCTCGATGACATCGGCGCCGTCGGCGGACAGGCCGGGGCCGACCGCCGCGATGGTCTCACCGTCGATCAGGACGTCCTGCGGCTCGCCGCCGAGGACCTTCGCACCACGGATCAGGGTCTTGCTCATGGTTACTTGCTCTCCTCGGTACGGGAAGTCGTGGCGGGCTGGGCGCCGCCCAGCAGCAGGTAGAGGACGGCCATCCGGATGGAGACGCCGTTGGCGACCTGCTCCACGGCGGTGCAGCGGCCGGAGTCGGCGACGTCGGCGGTGATCTCCATCCCGCGGTTCATCGGTCCGGGGTGCATGACGATGGAGTCGCCCGGCATCCGCGCCATGCGGTCGCCGTCCAGGCCGTAGCGGCGCGAGTACTCGCGTTCGGTGGGGAAGAAGGCCGCGTTCATCCGCTCGCGCTGGACGCGCAGCATCATGACGGCGTCGGATTCGGGCAGCACCCGGTCGAGGTCGTACGAGACCTCGCAGGGCCAGTGCTCGACGCCGATGGGCACCAGGGTGGGCGGCGCGACCAGGGTGACCCGGGCGCCGAGCGTGTGCAGCAGATGGACGTTGGAGCGGGCGACCCTGCTGTGCAGGACGTCACCGACGATGGTGATGCGGCGGCCTTCGAGGTCGCGTCCGATGCCGGTGTCGGCACCGACGAGCCTGCGGCGCATGGTGAACGCGTCGAGGAGCGCCTGGGTGGGGTGTTCGTGGGTGCCGTCGCCCGCGTTGACGACGGCCCCGTCGATCCAGCCCGATGTGGCGAGCCGGTAGGGGGCGCCCGATGAGCCGTGCCGGATGACGACGGCGTCGGCCCCCATCGCCTCCAGGGTCAGCGCGGTGTCCTTGAGGGACTCGCCCTTGGAGACCGACGAGCCCTTCGCGGAGAAGTTGATGACGTCGGCGGAGAGGCGCTTGGCCGCCGCCTCGAAGGAGATGCGGGTCCGGGTCGAGTCCTCGAAGAAGAGGTTGACGACGGTACGGCCGCGCAGGGTCGGAAGCTTCTTGACCGGCCGGTCGGCGACCCTGGCCATCTCCTCGGCGGTGTCGAGGATCAGGACGGCGTCGTCGCGGGTGAGATCGGCGGCCGAGATGAGGTGGCGCTTCATCTGGGTGTGCTCCATGTTCGCGGGAAAGGCGCGGAGGTCGCGGAGATTCGGGCAGGGCGAGCGGGCAGGCGCAGCTCTCGGCCCGGGTTCGCGGGCCGCAGGAAGGAGGAGCTAACGGCCGCCGGCCGGGACGGTCCGCTCGCTGCCGAGCAGGACGGTGTCGCGGCCGTCCTCCTCGGCGAGCTGGACCTTGACCGTCTCGCGCAGCGACGTGGGGAGGTTCTTGCCGACGTAGTCGGCGCGGATCGGGAGCTCGCGGTGGCCCCGGTCGACGAGGACCGCGAGCTGCACGGCGCGCGGACGGCCGATGTCGCCCAGCGCGTCCAGCGCGGCGCGGATCGTACGCCCGGAGAAGAGCACGTCGTCGACGAGGACCACCAGGCGTCCGTCGACGCCGTCCGCGGGGATGTCCGTACGGGCCAGCGCGCGGGCGGGCCGCATCCGCAGGTCGTCGCGGTACATGGTGATGTCCAGGGAGCCGACCGGGATCGTGCGGCCGGTGATCTCCTCCAGCTTCGCCGCGAGCCTGCGGGCCAGGAACACACCGCGGGTCGGGATGCCGAGGAGCACGACGTCTTCCGCGCCCTTGGCGCGTTCGACGATCTCGTGGGCGATACGGGTCAGTACCCGTGCGATGTCCGGGGCCTCGAGAACGGGGCGCGCACCGGATACGCCGGTGCCACCGCTTGCGCCGGCACCGTCTGAGCTTGCACTGCTGGTGTCCATAATGAAACGGACCTCCTTCTCCGCCTCACGGGACGGACCTTAAAGGACGTCGGATTTACAGAAGCCACCGTACCAGGCCGCACAAGGGGCGGTCCGGGGTGCTCCCGCCCTGCTCCCGGGGCGGTCCGGACCATTCGGCTTGACGCATCCAAGTAACGCTGCGTAACCTCACAGTGAGTTACCAGCCGCGCGGCGGAGCCGCAGGTCATCTCAGCGTCCGGGGAGCCATATGTCCAGCGAATACGCAAAACAGCTCGGGGCCAAGCTCCGTGCCATCCGCACCCAGCAGGGCCTTTCCCTCCACGGTGTCGAGGAGAAGTCCCAGGGCCGGTGGAAGGCCGTGGTGGTCGGTTCGTACGAGCGTGGTGACCGCGCCGTGACCGTCCAGCGCCTCGCCGAGCTGGCGGACTTCTACGGGGTTCCGGTGCAGGAGCTGCTGCCGGGGACGACGCCGGGCGGAGCGGCCGAGCCGCCGCCGAAGCTCGTCCTGGACCTGGAGCGCCTCGCCCACGTCCCGCCGGAGAAGGCCGGACCCCTCCAGCGTTACGCGGCGACGATCCAGAGCCAGCGCGGCGACTACAACGGCAAGGTGCTGTCGATCCGCCAGGACGACCTGCGCACACTCGCCGTCATCTACGACCAGTCCCCCTCGGTGCTCACCGAGCAGCTGATCAGCTGGGGCGTGCTGGACGCGGACGCGCGTCGCGCGGTCGCGCACGACGAGGGCTGAGCCCGCGCGGATTGTTCAACAGAAGAAACGTCTCGTCCGAAGGGCGGCCCCGCATATGCCGGAGCCGCCCTTCGGGTTTCCGGCGCCAGGACGGCCGCCTTCGGACACCTGCGCTTCACGCGCCCCCGCCTTCGGACACCCGCCGGTCCTCCGCGGGCCGGTAGAGCCGGCCGACGAGTTCGGGCAGCAGCCGCTCGGCGAGCTTCGGCGGCAGCGCCTGGAGCACCGCGAGGACGGGCGCCATGCGCTCGGGCAGCTCACCGCGCTCCCCCACCCCGGCGAAGGCCAGTGCCATCGCGGCCTCCTCGGGCGTGAGCGTCTCCGGGTCGAGCGCCCCGGCGGCGGCGATCACCGCGGGGTCGGCGTCGGCAGGCCCCGCCACCGCGGCTGCGGCCGCCGCCTCCGCCAGCGCGTCGAGCAGCTTCCGTACGGTCTCTTCCCCCGCCATCGCCGCCGTCACGGTGAGGTGCAGATTGGCGGGCGAACCCGCGAAGGCGGGCTGCGGCTGTACGTACCAGCCGAGGCGGCGCATCTCGTCCGCCACCACGAACGGGTCGACGCCCGGCCCTTCGGCGGCGATCGCCAGCAGTGAGGAGTCCGGGCTGCCGAGCACCCGGAGCCCGTCGATCTCCGCGACCCCGGCCGCGAGCGCGGTCACCGCGCGGTGGACACGCAGCGACAGCGCGGTGTACCCGTCGGTGCCGATCCGCTCCAGTACCGCCCAGGCGGCGGCGAGCGGCCCGGCGGGCTTGGTGCCCTGGAGCGTGGCGTTGACCACCGGATAGCCGGGCCAGGAGGCGTGCGCGAACCAGCCGTGCCTGCGCAGTTCGGCGTCCCGGAACAGCAGGACCGACGCACCCTTGGCCGTGTAGCCGTACTTGTGGAGGTCGACGGAGAGCGAGGTGACGCCGGGTACGGCGAGGTCGAACGGCGGCAGCCCGGGCGCACCGGCACCGAGCCGCAGATGCCCCAGATACCAGCCGCCGATGCACGCGTCGACGTGACAGAGCACCCCGCGCCGGGCCGCTTCGGCGGCGGCTTCCGTGACCGGGTCGATCACCCCGTGGGCGTACGAGGGGGCGGAGACCACCACCAGCGCGGTGCGGTCGGAGAGCGCGGCCGCCAGATCGGTGGCGCGCACCCGGTAGGTCTGCGGATCCACCGGGACCACGACGGTCCTGAGCCCGAAGAGCGCGGCGGCCTTGTGGAAGGCCGCGTGCGCGGTCTCCGGCAGCACGAGTTCGGGTTCGGTGACGCCACGGGTGCGCAGCGCGTGTTCGCGCGCGGTGAGGACGGCGAGCAGACAACTCTCCGTACCGCCGCTGGTGAAGGTGCCCGCGGTCCCGGGGCCGCCGCCGAGCAGCCGGGCGGTGCGCGCCACGATGTCGTTCTCCAGGGCGACCACGCTGGGGAAGGCCGTCATGTCGAGGCCGTTGACACCCGCGAACGCGGCGGCCGCCGCCGATGCCAGCTCCTCGATGCCCGGCAGCCCCGAGTCGTAGACATAGGCCATGGTGCGTCCGCCCCTGACGGGGAGGTCGGCCGCGCGCAGGGCGGCGAGCCGGGCGAGGATACGCCGCTCGGCGGTCGCGTCCCAGCTGGTCTCGGCGTTTCCTGGCTCGCTGGTCGGTGCGTCGGGGTCAGCCATGCGCGCAACCTAGGCCACAGCCCGTGGAACGCACCAGGCCCGGAGCAGAAGATTGTTCATCTTCCGCGCCGGGCCCGGGTGAAGGACCTGATGCGAGACCCTAGTCGCGGCGCAGGCTCGGCTTGAGGTCCTTGAACCGGCCGAGCAGGCCGTTGATGAAGGCCGGTGACTCGTCGGTGGAGAACTCCTTGGCGAGCTGCACCGCCTCGTCCATCACGACCGCGTCCGGTGTTCCGTCGACCCACACCAGCTCATAGGTGCTGAGCCTGATGATGTTGCGGTCGACGACCGGCATCCGGTCGAGGGTCCAGCCCACCGCGTAGGTGGCGATGAGGTCGTCGATACGGTCCGCGTGCTCCGCGTACCCCTCGACCAGCTCCATCGTGTACTCACTGACCGGTGGCTGCCGGTCGTCGGTCCGGGCGAGACGGATCCAGTCCGCGAGGACCGTCTGCACGGACGCCGCGCGCTGGTCGGCCTCGAAGAGGATCTGGAAGGCGCGCTTGCGCGCCGTGTTCCGGGCAGCCACGGTTAGCTGTTCACCCGGCCGAGATAATCACCGGAGCGTGTGTCGACCTTGATCTTCTCGCCGGTCGTGATGAACAGCGGGACACCGATCTCGTAACCGGTCTCCAGGGTGGCGGGCTTGGTGCCACCGGTGGAACGGTCGCCCTGGACGCCCGGGTCGGTGTGCTGGATCGTCAGCTCGACCGCTGCCGGGAGCTCGACGTAGAGCACCTCGCCCTCGTACTGGGCGACGGAGGCGGTGAAGCCCTCGATCAGGAAGTTGGCAGCGTCACCGACCGACTTGCGGTCGACCATCAGCTGGTCGTACGTGTCCATGTCCATGAAGACGAAGTACTCGCCGTCCATGTACGAGAACTGCATGTCGCGTCGGTCAATGGTGGCCGTCTCGACCTTCACACCGGCGTTGAACGTCTTGTCGACGACCTTGCCGGACAGCACGTTCTTGAGCTTGGTGCGCACGAAAGCCGGGCCCTTGCCGGGCTTGACGTGCTGGAACTCGACGACGGACCAGAGCTGGCCCCCGTCGAGCTTGAGCACCAGGCCGTTCTTGAGGTCGTTCGTGGAAGCCACGGTTGAGGTTCTCCTGGACTGCAGCGTGTGTGGGACCGCGGGTGCACGCCACTAGAGGGCGAGCAGCTCCTTGGTCGTAATGGTGAGTAGCTCGGGTCCGCCGTCCGCCTCAGGGCGCACGACGAGCGTGTCATCGATCCGGACTCCGCCCCGGCCAGGGAGGTGGACCCCCGGTTCGACGGTGACCGGCACGCAAGCGTCCAGTTTACCCATGGCCGCAGGTGTCAGCTGCGGGTCCTCGTCGATTTCGAGCCCCACACCGTGCCCGGTCGAAGGACCGAGGGTCCCGCCGTGCCCCGCGGCCTCCAGCACATGGCGTGCCGCGAGGTCCACGTCCCGGCAGGCCGCACCGGGCACAAGTGCCTCCCGACCTGCCCGTTGTGCCGCGAAGACGAGGTCGTACAGCTCGATCTGCCAGTCGGCGGGCGCCGTCCCGATGACGAAGGTCCGGCCGATCTCACATCGGTATCCGCGGTAGACCGCACCGAGCCGTACGGAGAGCAGATCGCCCTCCTCGACCCGGCGGTCGGAGGGCCGGTGGCCGCGCAGCCCGGCGTTCGGCCCAGTGGCCACCGAGGTCGGGAAGGACGGCCCGGCGGCGCCGTGGTCGACGAGACGGCGCTCAAGCTCCAGGGCGAGATGGCGCTCGGTGCGCCCGACGAGGATCGATTCGAGCAGCTCACCGAGGGCGTGGTCGGTGATCTCCCCCGCGGTGCGCAGACAGCCGATCTCCTCCTCGTCCTTGATGACGCGCTGCTGCTCGACGGCGCGGGCGAGGTCGGCGAGGTGGAGCCGCGGTGCCACCGAGTGCAGGGCCCGGTGCCTGGCGACGGTCAGATGGTGCTCCTCCACGGCCAGCGACACGGCGCCCGCCGAGGAGAGCAGGTCCGCGGCCGCCACCGCGGGGTCGCCGCCCGTCGACGGGAGCACGGTGAGCCGCAGCTGCTCGTCTGGCCGGCCGTCCTGCGGGCCGGCGGCGGGACCGGCCGGGCAGAGGAGGACATCGTCATCCGGGCCGAGCAGCAGGACCGCGCCCGCCGGTGCCGTACCCGCGAGATAACGGACGTTGGCCGGCCGGGAGACCAGCGCGGCGCCGCTGCCCGCTGCCAGGCACCGGTCGCGCAGTCTTGCCCGGCGGACCGCATACACCTCTGCCATGCGTTTCAGCCTAGGAGCGACAGCGCTTTCCGGCCGGTTCAGCGCGTCCGACCGGGGGCCTCACCAGGTGGGCGGGGACGCGATGGAGCGGGCGAGCACGTCGTCGAGCACCTGGGCTGTGGTGGCCACGTCGTAGGCCGAGTTGTCGATGATCGGCAGTCCGGAGCCGTACCAGCCGGCCATCCGGCCGTGGATCCTGGCGACCTCCTCGTCGCTGAGGCGGCGGTTGCCGCTGCGGGCCGCGTTGCGCTCCAGGACGACCTCCAGACCAGGCAGGAGCACGACGGGCAGCAGCCCGGGACCCACGTGGCGCTTCCAGCCGCCGAGGCCGACGACCGGGCGGTCCGGGAAGACCGCGTCGTCGAGGATGCAGGAGATGCCGTTCGCCAGGAAGTTCCGCGCGGCGAAGCCGCAGGTGCGCCGGGCCAGGCGGTACTGCGCCTCGGAGTGGTCGTTCCAGCCGGTCTGGGGGTCGGCGAAGCCGGAGCGGACCCACTCGCGTACGTCGTCGAGGCTGATGTGCGACGTGGGCATCCGGCGGCTGCGCGCCCAGTGCCGGGCCACGGTCGTCTTGCCCGCGCCGGCGGGTCCTATGAGGAGCACGGCGAGCGTGGTGTTGCCGGTGTCGGCCGGGGCGCTGGCGGCGGGCGGTGCCGGCAGCGGGACCGGGCCGCCGGGCGGCAGCTGGATGTGGCCGGTCGTCTCCATGGACGGCGGCGCGGGCGGCACCTGG